>DATCUS010000232.1:0-12451 GCA_036561845.1 Tardiphaga sp.
GCCAGCGTCACCGCCAGCGCCGCGCGCAGCCCGGCGAAGATCGCGTCATAGCGGCCCGCCAGCGCGCGCATCAGCGCGCCGACCTCGGCGATGTCGTCGGTCACGACGGCGATGGCTTGCTGCGCGGGCATGGGATGCGTCCGGTTCAGGTCCGGCATACGCCGCGAATCGCGCGGGCGCACGACACAATATCGCCGGAGCGGCAGCCAGAACGTCGCTGACAGCAAAGGTCGGCCCCGGCCATCGCGTGCCGGGGCCGACGCGTCATGGGATCGGGCCGACGCGCCGGTCAGGCAGCCTGGCGCCGCCCGAGATGCCGGATCAGCGCCCGTGCATCGGGCGGCGGCTCGCGCTCGATGCGGCGATATTCGCGGCCATCGGCGGTCCTGGTCACCAGGCCACGCCCGAACAGCTCGCGGCGCAGCAGCGCGTGGTCGCCGAACAGATGCCAGCCGTTCAGCGCCTCGCTGATCGCCTTTTCGCTGAGCACCTGTCCTGGCGTCAGTCGCGACCACAGCACCCACAGGCATGGCTGCTGGTGGCTCGCCTTCGCCGGCCAGCGCAGCAACCGCGCCTGCGCATCGAAATGCCGGGCGACCTTTTCGACCACGCTGTGGTCGGCGGGCGTCGCCGCGGCAGGCGGCGTCTCCAGCCGCTCGCGCGCCTCATGCATGGCGCGAAAATGCTGGAAGTTGCGGCAGCCGGCCGAGCGCGCCAGCATGTTGAGCAGTTCGAGATGTCCGGGCGCGGCCTCGCGATCGGCCAACTGGCCGTGCAGCGAGCGCGCCAGTCCGGAAATATCGGCAACGGCATATGGAAAAATGGTTCTCGACATCGCTTATCCTCACGATGTGCCGTTCCAGATCAGGATCGTCGGTGGTCGCCGTCTTACGACTCGGCACGGGATAAGGTGTCTGTCGAACGATAGTATTGGCAGGTTTAGCTCCCCTTGCGGGGCGGCGACGCCTCGGTGAACTGCCGACCGGGCGTGTACCTAATGCGGAACGCGTTCGATTTCAAGTTGTATCTTGCCGGCGTGAGGGGCGCGGCCTCAGGCTTTTGCTGCGGCCCGTCCGGTCAGCGCCATCACCGACACCCCGACGATCCGCTCGATAATGCCCTGCACGTCGTCGAGGTCGCACAGCCCTTCCGACAGTTTGTCGAGCCGCTCGCTGTCGCGGATGGTCTGATGCGCCATGGCCAGCGCGAAGTGAATACCCCAGTAGATGTCGACCATGGCATGATCGGGCAGTGAGCGCTGCATCGCCGCGGCGAAGCGTCGGAGATGGCCGATCTCGCGGTTCTTGATCTTGCGGATCGGCGCCACCGACTCGATCGAGGCGCGGATCATGAAGCGTGCAGCGTCGGAGCGCTGCTTGTCCGGCCCGAGGCAGCCGCGCAGGGTCGGGCCGACCAGCGCGCGCAGCACCTTGTCGATGCCGGCGCGGCCGCCGCCGGCTTCCTCGGCCGCCTTCAGCAGGTTGAGCCGTTCGCGGTTGGTGACCAGGCTGCGGCTGACGAACAATTCGGCGATCAACTCGTCCTTGCTGCCGAAATGGTAGTTCACCGCGGCGAGGTTGACGTCGGCGGCCGCCACGATGTCGCGCAGGGTCACGTCGGCAAAGCCGCGTTCGGCATAGAGCCGCTCCGCCGCCTGCAGGATCGCATTTCTGGTGTGGTCTGCCGCCAACGTGTTCGCCCGTCTGTTGTCTCAGGGTCAGATCTTACTTGCTTCACCTCTCCCCGCAGGCGGGGAGAGGGAACGGCGGGCCGTCTTGCAATTCAAACAGTTGTATGAAACTATCGTTCGACAGTGGGGAATTGTCAATGCGCCGTTCCGCGGCGCGGACATTTCCCGCAAGCATGATGACCTGCGGTGATCGCAGATGCGAGATGGATGACGCGCGACAACGCTCAAAAAATTCCCTTGCGGATGATGATCGGCGGGGAGACAGTGCCGCCAAAATCTTTTTCCAAGAAAATGAGGAACGCTCCATGGACTTCAACATGTCTGACCGCCAGCGCGAATGGCTCGATCGCGTGTCCTCCTTCATGGACAAGCATGTGCGTCCGGCTGTTCCGGTGTACCGCCAGCAGGACGAGGAAGGTCCGCGCTGGAAGGTGATCCCGATCGTCGAGGAGCTGAAGGCCAAGGCCAAGGCCGAGGGCCTGTGGAACATGTTCATGCCGCCGTCGTCCCATGAGGACGAGGAGTTTCACGGCGCCGGTCTCAGCAATCTGGAATACGCGCTGCTCGCCGAGCAGATGGGCCACATCGGCTGGGCCTCGGAAGTGTTCAACTGCTCCGCGCCCGACACCGGCAACATGGAAGTGTTCATGCGCTACGGCTCGAAAGAGCACAAGCAGAAGTGGCTGAAGCCGCTGATGAACGGCGAGATCCGCTCGGCCTTCCTGATGACCGAGCCGGATGTTGCGTCGTCGGACGCCACCAACATCGAGACCTCGATCGTGCGCGACGGCGACGAATACGTCATCAACGGCACCAAGTGGTGGTCGTCCGGCATGGGCGATCCGCGTTGCAAGATCATGATCGTGATGGGCAAGACCGATCCGTCGGCGCCCAAGCATCAGCAGCAGTCGCAGATCCTGGTGCCATCAGACGCCAAGGGCGTCATCATCGAGAAGCTGCTGCCGGTGTTCGGCTTCGACGACGCGCCGCATGGCCATGCGCGGGTGAAGCTGGACAATGTCCGCGTGCCCGCCAGCAACATCCTGCTCGGCGAAGGCCGCGGCTTCGAGATCGCCCAGGGCCGGCTCGGTCCGGGCCGCATCCATCACTGCATGCGCACCATCGGCAAGGCCGAAGAGGCGCTGGAGAAGATGGTGCGGCGGCTGTCGTCGCGCACCGCCTTCGGCAAGAAGATCATCGAGTATTCGATCTGGGAGCAGCGCATCGCCGAGGCCCGCACCGACATCGAGATGAACCGTCTGCTCTGCCTCAAGGCGGCCGACATGATGGACAAGGTCGGCAACAAGACCGCACAGCTCGAGATCGCCATGATCAAGGTGTCCGGTCCGAACATGGCGCTGAAGATCATCGACAATGCGATCCAGGCCTATGGCGCTGCCGGCGTGTCCGACGATGCCGGGCTCGCCCGCGACTACGCCTCCATGCGCACCATGCGTCTGGCCGACGGTCCGGATGAGGTGCACAACCGCGCCATTGCGCGGCTCGAGCTTCGCAAGTATGCCAATGCGCCTGTGAAGCATTGATCGAGGGTGCAGCGTGACTGACGGCGTGCGCAAGGACGACGAATTCTCCGGCACCAGGCCGGTCGAGGAGCGTCATCGGATCGACGAGATCCGCCTCGAAGGCTGGATGGCGGAGAACGTCGAGGGTTATGCGGGGCCGCTGACCGTCCTGCAGTTCAAGGGCGGCCAGTCCAACCCGACCTATCGCCTGAACACGCCGGGCCGGTCCTACGTGATGCGGCGAAAACCGTTCGGCAAGCTGCTGCCTTCCGCCCACGCCGTCGATCGCGAATTCAAGGTGATCGCGGCGCTGGGCAAGCAGGGCTTTCCCGTCGCCAAGGCCTATGCACTGTGCATGGACGACAGCGTGATCGGCTCGGCGTTCTACATCATGTCGATGGAAGACGGTCGGATCTTCTGGGACCCGGCGCTGCCGCAGCTTCCGAAAGAGGAGCGCCGGCCGATCTTCACCAGTAAGATCGAGACGCTGGCCAAACTGCACATGTACGATCCCGTGGCCATCGGGCTCGGCGACTTCGGCAAGCCCGGCAATTATTTTGCGAGGCAGGTCGATCGCTGGACCAAGCAGTACCGCGCCTCGGAGACTCAGACGATTCCGGAAATGGACCGGCTGATCGAATGGTTGCCGACCACGGTGCCGGCGCAGGAGCGGGTGTCGGTGGTGCATGGCGACTATCGCATCGACAACATGGTGTTCCATGCGACCGAGCCGCGCGTGCAGGCGGTGCTCGACTGGGAGCTGTCGACGCTGGGCGATCCCATGGCCGACTTCACCTATCTGCTGATGCAGTGGACAATGCCGGGCCTCGCCGGGCTGGACTTCGCGGCGCTCAACATCCCGACCATGGAGGAGGCCGCGCAGATCTATTGCAAGGCCACCGGGCGCGACAGCGTGCCGGATCTCAACTGGTACTATTGCTACAACCTGTTCCGGCTCACCGGCATTCTGCAGGGCATCGCCGGCCGCGTCCGCGACGGCACCGCGTCGTCCGCCAAGGCGATGGAATCCGCCAAGCGCACCGTGCCGCTGGCCAAGGCCGCCTGGGGCTACGCGCTCAAGGCCGGCGCAAAATAGATCAGGATAAAATCAAGAAAAGTACGATTGACTGAAAGGGCGCGACCGCCAAGGTCGCGCCCTTTTTATTTTTAGCCGTCGCAGCGGGACGCGCTTGTTACGCCTTGTGTTATTTCTTGACCGGCAGGCGCGCGGGCACCGCTGGCGGCATGGCGCAGTCGCAAGTAGAAGTCGCGCCGACGTAGATGGATCGTGTACAGCGCGGGCAGGCGGGGCGTTTCACCATGGAGCAGTCGCAGCCGATCGACGAGCGATCTCCGCACTATATTGGATGGCGGATCGTCGCCGCATTGTTCCTGGTCGAAATCGCCATGTTTGGTTTCGGCCTCTATGGCCAGGGCATCTATGTCACAGAACTGCGTCGCCTCAACCACTGGCCGACGACGCTGGTCGCGGGCGGGTCGACATTCTGCCTGCTGCTGGGATCGCTGCTCTCGGTGTTCGTAAGCGACCTGCTGCGCTGGTTCGGGCCGCGCCGCGTGGTGCTGGCGGGAATCGCAGCGCTGGCAGCCGGTCTGGCGCTGCTGGCGTCGGCGGATTCGGTCATGCAACTCTATGCGGGATTTGCAGCGCTCGCACTGGCCTGGGTCGGCCTGGGAACGGTTACGGCCGCGGCGATCGTCGGTGCATGGTTCGATCGCAGCCGCGGCCTCGCCATCAGCCTGACATTTACCGGCGCGACGTGCAGCGGCATCGTCCTCGCGCCGGGGCTGGTATTGCTGGTCGAGTCCGCAGGATTTCACAATGCGCTGTGCATCTCGGCAGCGGTGACAGTCGTCGTGCTGGTGCCGATCGTGGCTGTCATCGTAAGATTTCCGCTGGCGGCGGAACGGCGGGTCGAAACGGCTCCTCAGTCATCCCCAGCATTGTCCCGACTGTCGCTGCTGCGCGATGCGGGGTTCTGGTCGCTGACCGCGCCGTTTGCCGCGGCGCTGCTGGTGCAGGTGGCGTTCATTGTGCATCAGATCGCAATCCTGGCGCCGGTGATCGGCTTCCAGTCTGCAGGCGGCGCGGTGGCGCTGACCACGATGATGGCGCTCGGCGGGCGGATCGGTCTCGGCCTGTTTGTTGATCGCCTCGATCCGCGGCGCACGGCCGCACTGTCGATACTCAGCCAGGCCTTGGCGCTGATTGTGATCGGACACTCGGTCAATCCGCAAGCGCTGCTGCTGGCCTGTGCCGTGTTCGGCTTCTCGATCGGCAATCTGATCACCTTGCCGGCGCTGGTCGTGCAGCGCGAATTTCCGCCGGGAGCATTCAGCGTCGTGCTCGGCCTGTCGATGGGGGTGAGCGGCGTTATCAATGCGTGCGGCCCTGCCGCCATGGGCCTGTTGCGCGACCTGAGCGGCGGCTATGCGACGCCGCTGTTCGCCGGCTTCGCAATTCAGGTTGCCGCGGCGCTCGCCGTATGGGGCAAGCTCGCCGTTAGGCACCCGCGCACGGAATGACAAATATTTATTCCTATTCTCTTGACGAAAGTCCACGAAGGTTTATAATCCATCGCATCCCGCCCCACCGAGAGGGGCGTATCGCGATCGTCAGGTTCGCGGGGCGGGGTGCGGTGGACGCGGCAGCGTTCGGCGCGGAAGGTCGGATCAGGGCGGCGGGCTCCGCAGGGGTACCGTGAGATCCGGACACCGCGTGGACGACGGCGCTGCGCGGACGGCGAAGGCGTGTGGTCCTGGTGCCCCGCGTGAGCACCAAGCGCCAGGCGGCGCGTGTCGCGGCAATCCGTCCGCGGCCTCGCCCGTGCCAGGCGCGACGGCGACGAGACAACGTGTCGGCCGCCGGGGAGAGTACGTATAAGCCGTTAACACCACTGCGCGCGGAACGCCGGGTCGTTTCCCGGCGCAACCGTGGCAAGCCTCGTGTGCTTTCTACCCATGCACACGAGCCCATGGGTGCATCGGGCACCCGGCGTTCCGCGCGCCTTCTCGATTTCGGGAGGGACGGAATGCAGCACACCCCGGGCGCGGATGCGCCGCGGGATTATAGTTGTTCGCGCTGTTTGAAATTTGAATCAGGAATTCGAATGCCGCGACGCGCACTTTCTTCACCCTCCCCTGGAGGGGGAGGGTCGGCGCACAACGCGCGAAGCGCGTGTGCGACGGGGTGGGGTGACAGCGCCGCTGTGACTCCCGGTGCCCAACACAAGCGCTGTCACCCCACCCCGGATCGCTGCGCGATCCAACCCTCCCCCTCCAGGGGAGGGTGAAGGAAAGAAAGCAAGCGCCGAGCGCTCAACTCAGATCGGCTTGCCCGCATAGGGCATCGATGCCGTCAGCCCGCCATCCACCGGGATCGCCTGGCCGTTCACATACGACGCGTCGTCGCTGGCCAAAAACAGTCCCATCGCGGCCAGTTCATGCGGCTGGCCGGCGCGCTTCAGCGGGTTGAGCTGGCCGATCTTGCCCTCGGTGCCGCGATCCTTGGCGTTGTCGAAGATCGGCTTGGTCATGCCGGTCTCGATCAGGCCCGGGCACACCGCGTTGATGCGCACGCCGGTGCCGGACAGCGAATAGGCGGTGGTCTGCACCAGGCTGATGACGCCGGCCTTGCTCGCCGCATAGGGGTGGCCGGAGGCGCCGGACTTCAGGCCCGCCACCGACGCGGTGCAGACGATCGAGCCGTATTTCTGCGCGATCATGTGCGGCATGGAATGCTTGATCGCCAGGAACGGCCCGATCAGGTTGATGCGCAGGACTTCCTGCCACTGCTCGACGGTCTGCTCCATCAGCGGCACCAGGCCGCCCGATATGCCGGCATTGGCCCAGATCGCATCGAGCCGGCCATGTTTCGACACGGCAAGATCGATGAAGGCCTTCACATCCGCCTCGGAACCGGCATCGGCGGTGACCGCCTCGGCGGTGCCGCCGGCCTTGCGCACCATGTCGACCGTCTCATGGATCGCCTCGGAACGGTCCACCGCGATCAGTTTTGCGCCTTCCTTGCAAAACATCAGTGCGGCGGCGCGGCCGATACCGCTGCCGGCCCCGGTGATGACGACGGATTTGCCTGCGAGGCGGCCCATGGTGTTCTCCCTAGCCTTGTTGGTTGGGCGGCGTGCCGCCAGATGGAATTCGTTCGTTGCGGTGCGCATGTGAAGGCGCTTGAGGCGATGTGCGCTCTGACGTACCAGTGATGAAACACTATTGAAGGGTGATCGCGATGTCCAACGACGCCAAGCCATTCGTTGCGCAACATACCGTGCCCGCAGGCGTCGTCGCGACGCGCTGGTGGTGGGTGCGCCACGCGCCGGTGCGCAACGACGGCGGCAACATCTACGGCCAGAAGGACATGGACTGCGACTGCAGCGATCGCGTGGTGTTCGATGCGGTCGGCAAGATCCTGCCGCGCAACGCGGTGTGGTTCGCCAGCAATCTGAAGCGCACCCATCAGACCGCCGACGCGATCTGGGCAGCGGGATTTCCCCGGCCCGATGTCATGCTGCATGAATCCGATCTCGCCGAACAGCATCTCGGTGACTGGCAGGGCATGAACCGCGCGCAATTCTTTGCCTCCAGGCCGATCGCGGTGGGCAGCTACTGGTTCGCGCCGATCGACGATCCCGCGCCGAACGGCGAGAGCTTCATGGACCTCTACAACCGGGTGTGCCGCGCCATCGACCGCATCAATGTCACCCATGCGGGCCGGGACGTCATCGCCGTGGCCCATGGCGGCACCATCAAGGCGGCAATCGGCCTTGCGCTCAGCAATCAGCCGGACCGCGGCCTGGCCTTCACCATCGACAACTGTTCGGTGACCCGGCTCGATCATCTCGCCAGCGACGGCCACAGCGGCTGGCGTATTCCCATGGTCAACCAGCAGCCGTGGATCGCCAGTCCCGAACACGCCGCGATGCATCAGCCGGCAGGGCCGGAAGTCACGCCGACGAAACTTGCTTAGACTTTTTCTTCCTTCTCCCCTTGTGGGAGAAGGTGGCGCGGACGAAGTCCGCGACGGATGAGGGGTACAACGAAGCTCGGAGCTTGTGATTACCCCTCACCCGTCTCGACCGTTTCGCGGTCGATCCACCCTCTCCCACCTAGCGAAGCTTCGCTTCGCGCCGGGGAGAGGGGACTACAGGGTTCGCGAAATCTACAACACCAAAACAAATAACATCAGGGAGACAATTCATGACCTTGTTCGACATGACCGGAAAATCAGCCGTCATCACCGGTTCGACCCGCGGCATCGGCCGCGCCATTGCCGAGCGCATGGCTGAGCATGGCGCCAAGGTGGTGGTGTCGTCGCGCAAGCAGGATGTCTGCGACCAGGTCGCGAAAGAGATCAACGACAGGTTCGGCGCCGGCACCGCGGTGGCGATCGCCGCCAACATTTCCAGCAAGGAAAACCTGCAGAACCTCGTCGACGAGAGCAAGCGCGCCTTCGGCAAGATCGACGTGCTGGTCTGCAACGCCGCGTCCAATCCGTATTACGGGCCGCTCGCCGGCATCTCCGACGACCAGTTCAACAAGATCCTGAGCAACAACATCGTCGCCAACAACTGGCTGACCAGCATGGTGGTGCCCGACATGATCGCGCGCAAGGACGGCAGCGTGATCATCGTGTCGTCGATCGGCGGCATCAAGGGTTCGACCACCATCGGCGCCTACTGCATTTCCAAGGCCGCCGACATGCAGCTGGCGCGCAATCTCGCCTGCGAATACGGCCCGCACAATGTGCGCGTCAACTGCATTGCGCCGGGCCTGATCAAGACCGACTTTGCGAAAGCGCTGTGGGACAATCCCGATACGCTGAAGGCGTCCACCGCGCGCTCGCCGCTGCTGCGCATCGGCATCCCCGACGAGATCGCCGGCGCCGCGGTGTTCCTCGGCTCGGCGGCCGGCAACTTCATGACCGGCCAGACCATGGTGATCGACGGCGGCGCGACGATCAGTTGACGATCGACGGAGATGTCTGCGCCCGACGAGACGAGATGGCTGTACTGGAAAGAACCGTCGAATCCGCGCGTCGAGTTCGCGTTCTGGCGCGGCGCGCGGCCACCGGCTCTGGCGATGCATTTTCATGACGAAGCGCAGATCACGCTGATGTTGTCCGGCAGCCGCGCGTTCGACGTCGGCGGCGCGGGTTTTCACGTGGCTTGCCAACGCGCCCTGTTTGTCCCGGCGGGCATGCCGCACCGGAGCGCGCTGGATGGGCGCGGCGATGCGGCGTGCCTGAACATCTATTTCGCGGCGACGTCTTCCGATCCCGACCGGCCATTGCTGTTCGATGCGACGGACGGGGTGTTCGCGGCTCAGGCCGGGGACGTCGCGGCGCTGCTTCAGGCGATCGATCGGATGCTGCGGGGGCCTGTGCAGGTGGCGGCGGCCCGTGATGCAACGACGCCGCGCTCGTCGACCCCCGCGCTGTCGTTCGAGGATGCGCGGCCCATCGGTCGGGTTGCGCGCGATCAAGCGCTCAGTCGAGAGGGATTCAGTCGCAGGTTTCGTCGCGTCGTCGGGATGCCGCCGCATGCCTATCGACTGGCCGGACGTCTCAACGAAGCAAGACGCCGGCTGCGCGAGGACGTCTCCGTCGCACACGTTGCTGCCGATCTCGGATTTTCCGATCAGAGTCATTTTGGGCGGTTGTTTCGCCGCGCCTTTGGCGTTTCGCCGGCGCGCTACCGGACTGGCGAACGTCCGTCACAAATGTTCCAGACGAGCGGCCTGCCGGGGGTCTAGCGTGCCGCGAAATCGTCGCGGAGTCGGAAATGGACGTCTCGGTCGTCGTACTGCTGGTCGTTGCAGGTTTTCTGGGCGGTGTCGTCAACGCGCTGGCCGGCGGCGCAACCCTGATCACCTTTCCTGCAATGTTGGCGGCGGGCTTGCCGCCGATCGTGGCGAACGCGTCGAACGCGGTGGCGATCGCGCCGGGGCATTTGCTTGCCGGGCTCGCGGACCGAGAGAAGATCCCTGCACGTGACCGCGAGTTCCTGCGGTCGTTGATCCTGGGTGCCGGCGGAGGGGCAATCGGCGCGTCGTTCCTGCTCGCGCTGCCCGAGCGGCTGTTCGTTCTGCCTGTCCCTGCGCTCATCGGATTTGCGACTTTGTTGTTTGCGATTTCCCCGCGCCTCGCCGCGTCGGCGGAACGCGGGAGGCGCCGGCAGAGGCGGCTGAGCCGTTTCGTCTGGCTGGTGGGTTCGTCGATCTATGGCGGCTTCTTCGGCGCCGGGCTCGGTGTGATCCTCACTGCCGTGCTCTCGATCGACGAACCCGACGACCTGCGCAAGGTGAAAGCTCAAAAGAACGTGCTGGCGACGGCCGTGAGCCTGGCGGCGGTTGCCATCTTCATTGCGGAGGGGGCGGTGGCATGGCGGCCGACCTTGATCATGCTCGGCGGCGCACTCGCCGGCGGTTACGTCGGCGGTCTTCTGATCCGGGTTCTCCCCGCGGCCATCGTGCGGTGGTTTGTCCTCGCCACCGGCACGCTGATGACGATTGTCTACGCTCTGCGCTACTGGTTCTGAACGAACCGGAGCAACAACGGGCTGCTACTCCACCGCCGCATAAACCAGACTGCGGATCTGCGTGCGGAAATACTCCCGCTGCCCGGGCCCCTGCGACATGAACACCGCGAACAGCTCCTCCGCGGGATCGATCCAGAAGAAGGTGCCGGCGACGCCGCTCCAGAAGAATTGGCCCTTCGAGCCTGCGAACGGCGCCATGCCGTCGTCGGTGCGCACCGCGAAGCCGAGGCCGAAGCCGTGGCCGGGCGGCAGCAGGTGGCTTTCGACCTTCACATGCGCGGCGAGGTGGTTGGACGCCATGAAGTGCAGCGTCTTGCGGCCGATGATTCTGACGCCTTCCAGCGTGCCGCCGTTCAGCAGCATCTGGCAGAACCGCGCATAGTCCATGGTGGTGGAGACGAGCCCGCCGCCGCCGGATTCCATCTTCGGCCGTTCCAGCGGATCGAACAGCGCCACCTTGTCGCCGGTCCACGGATCCACCGGAAACGGTTCGGCGATGCGGCCCTTGTTGGCGGCGTCGGTGTGGAAGCCGGTCTCGGCCATCTGCAGCGGCGCGAGAATTCGCTCGGTCAGGAAGGCGCCGAGCGTCTTGCCGGAGACGACCTCGATGACGCGGCCGAGGATGTCGGTGGAGCGGCTGTAGTTCCATTCGGCGCCAGGCTGGCAGATCAGCGGCAGGCCGGCGACGATGGCGGCGTGTTCGGCATTGCTGATATGGCGGTTGCGGACATTGGCCTTCTGGTACGCCCGCTGCACCATGCCATTGCCGGTGATCTCGTAGGCGATGCCCGAGGTGTGGCGCAGCAGGTCCTGGATGGTGATCGGCCGCAGCGGCAGCGCCAGTTCGAGCTGGCCGTTGCGCTCGACGCCGACCTTGGTGTCGGCGAATTCGGGAATGTATTTGGCCAGGGGATCGTTGAGCAGCAGCTGGCCATCCTCGACCAGCTGCATGATACCCAGCGAGACGATCGGCTTGGTCATGGAGAAGATGCGGAAAATGCTGTCCCGGGCCATCGCTGCGTCGCCGTCTGGACCCTGCCGGCCCAGTGCCTCGAACCAGCCGATCTGGCCGCGGCGCGCCACCAGCATGGTCACGCCCGGCGTGGTGCCCTTGTCGATCTCGCGCCGGAACGCGTCAGACATCTTTTGAAGACGGCCTGATGACAGGCCGAGGGTTTCCGGCTTCGCCTGCGGCAGAGGCGGGGTCTGTGGCGCGGCGGACTGTCTGGCGGTTTGGGCGGTCATCAAGCTCTCCCGATTGATATTTTTGTGCGCCGGACTAGATAGGGCGAGACCCGGCGGGGGTTGCCAAAGCTTGGCCCAGAAGTTCAGGCTTGAACAGGGCCGTTTTCTTGAGTAACCAGCCGCCGGTTTGGTGCCGCGCAACCGCGCTGGCCGCAGCAGGTGGATCAATGGCCAAAGCAAAATTCGAACGTAACAAGCCGCATTGCAACATCGGCACCATCGGTCACGTCGACCATGGCAAGACGTCGCTGACGGCGGCGATCACCAAGGTGTTGGCGGAAACGGGCGGTGCGACGTTCACGGCCTACGACCAGATCGACAAGGCGCCGGAAGAGAAGGCGCGCGGCATCACGATCTCGACCGCTCACGTGGAATACGAGACCGCGAACCGGCATTACGCCCACGTCGATTGCCCCGGCCAC
>DATCUS010000233.1:0-2029 GCA_036561845.1 Tardiphaga sp.
CTTCGGCGGCCGACTGCGCCATCGCCGGCCGCGTCCCGCCGGCCATGACGAGGCCGGCGATGAGCAGCCAGGCGGCGAATGCGAAGCGGCGCATGGGACTCTCTCGAAAGCTCTGAACGCCGGGGCGATGGGCTGCAGCCAGCGGCAGAGTGCGCGGCCGCCGTTAACCTTCACTTAACGATACGGTTGGCGCGGCGCAGGAAGCGGCTAGGATCGTTGGCGTGACACGGCATCGCGGGGTTCTCCAGGGGCCCGCGAGGCCAACGACGACAGGGTGGCTACAAACAGGTTTGGTCATCGCGCGGGCGGGCTGGGAATGTCGGGTTTCCCAAATCCCCGGCGCGAAAAGGCCGGTCCAGTCAAAGGGAGAGCGTTCTCAGCGCTCTCCCTTTGCATTTGGGGCCTTGCTCACCGCAGGTGTCGGAAGATGCCGGCGCGCCGCGCTTGCGGCGGGCTTCAAGAGCCTGTCGCAGGTCACGCGGCCGCAGGGCTGGAAGGCTTGTCGAAGTAAAACACCGTCCGCTGATCGTAGTTGATTGTCGACAGCGTCTTCGCGAAAGCGCGCCGCAGCCAGAAATTGCCTTTGCGGAATTTGAGCCAGTCGGCCAGCGAGAAAACGGTGGGGGCCACCGGATGCTGGCTCGGGATCACGGCCATGGCGTGGAAACCCGCCCGCGTCGCACAGCCGTTGATTTCCTCCAGCACCACGTCACGCTCGATCCACGTCGGATCATGCGACTTCAGCTTCATGAATTCGAGCGTCTCCGGGGAGGTCGAATGTTTCGCGCCCGGCTCGACGAAGATGGCGCGTCCGCCCGGACGCAGCACGCGGGCGAATTCCATGAAGACCTTGTCGTAGTCGTGCATGTGATGGAGCGTATCGTAGCACAGGATGTGCCCGAAGGTTGCGTCGGCGAACGGCATGGCATGGCCGTCGCCGGTGGCGTGGCTGATCAGCGATGCATCGATGCGGCGATCCGCCGCGGCGCGCCCGGCAATGCAGCCCGCGAGGTCGGTGTGAATATCGAACGCCGTCACCGAATGGCCCATGCGGGCGACGAACTCTGAAATCCAGCACGAGCCGGCGCCGAAATCCAGAATCGGAACGGACAGCATGGCGGGATTGAGCAGGGACAGCATCATGCCGAGGTCGTGCAGCAGTCGCCCGGTATCGCGGCCATTGATAAACGGCTCGCAAAGGTGCGGCGCCGAGATAACGGTAGGTTCGACGGAATCCATCATGCGTTCTCTGAAGAGGGGCGGGGAACCTAGACTGGCGGCCTGCAGGCGTAAAGGCTGAGGGTCGCGAGCACACCTGACCACAGGGCCGGATCATGGCGGCTCGCTCAGGGTCGGGGTCTTATTTTGCCGCTCTGCGCCCGCAAGAGGCCAGGATGGCGATGTCGCCACGGTTCGCAGGTGCGGATGGGCGATCGGTCGGGCGACGCCCGCGCCTGCAGCGCCCCCGCGTCGGGTTTTCCGGCTGACCGCGACGTGGTTTCTGGTTCCCGCGGCCATCCCCGCGCTTGCGCCGCGCGGCCAAAGCCGCCTATTTGGGCCGATCGTTCGTTCAGCTCCCGGTAGGCCTTTGATTTTGGATTCCCCCGCTCCCCCGCGTGAACCGATCCTGACCCTGCCGGGCGCATTGACGGCCTACGTCGCGCTGCTCGTGGTCATTCACGGCGTGCGCGCGCTGCTGCCGCTCGATCTCGACGACGTCGTGCTGGAGCTGTTCGCCTTCATCCCGAAGCGCTACGACCAGACCTTGCTGGCGATGTCGTTTCCCGGCGGCACCGGCGCCAAGATCTGGACCTTCGTCAGCTACTCGCTGCTGCACGCCAATCTCAGCCACATCGGCTTCAACGTGCTGTGGCTGCTGCCGTTCGGCAGCGCGCTGGCGCGCCGCTTCGGCGCGGTCAGGTTCTTCCTGTTCATGGCGGTAACCGCTGCGGCCGGCGCGGCCGCGCATCTCGTCAGCCACGAGCACGCGCTGGCGCCGATGATCGGCGCCTCCGCCTCGGTGTCCGGC
>DATCUS010000234.1:0-16466 GCA_036561845.1 Tardiphaga sp.
CTGGCTTGGCGATTGCGCCCGCGCGGGCGCGGTGATCGCCAGACTCGCCAGCACCAGCATCGAGGCGCCTGCAAAACGTGGCGCGTTGTTGAATTCAGTCACTCTTGCCCCCGAAACAAATTACCATCGGGGCAGGGGTAACGCGCGCTGTCGGCTGTGGAAACGCCAAACCGGCCTTTCCACAGCACGCGAAATTAGTATCGCTCTATAGTTCGATCTGGAATTAGTCCAATTCGAAGGTGGGTGCGGCGGATGTCGTTGCGCGTGGCCGCGATCATCGCGCGTAGAACACAAGACTGGCGATGACGAGCATGGCCGTCACCGCCAGCATTTGCGCGAGTACTGGCGAGCCCTTCTTATTGAAAGAGGCTGCCTTGCGTGTGGCATCCTTCATCGTTTCTCCCCGGACATGAGCCCTTGAATGGGCATGACTCGTCGTTGCGCGACGAGCGCCACCAGTTCGGTCAGATTTTACACGGAACACCCCAAGGCGAGTCTTCGCGATATGAGTCCCCACTCAGCGAAGATCGATTACCCGAAGGTCGAACATCAATGCGGCGGGAATTTGTCGCGAAACGCATTGCAATGCGGTGCAGGCCGTTGCGCCGCTGCGGGCGCGCGCAAAAATCGCGTCGAAATATTCCCGCGGCCATGTCGGGGTCGCGGACCATCGTTCGTCTTGTGAGTAACATCACCGGCGTGTCTTGCGGCAACGCATGCCGCCGGAAACCTGTCGCAGAACCCGAGGGCCACACAATGTCGCTGACGCTCTACTATCATCCGCTGTCGTCCTTCTGCTGGAAGACGCTGATCGCCTTGTACGAGAACGACACGCCGTTCACGGCGAGGTCGGTCAACCTCGGCGATCCCGATGAGCGCGCCGCATTGCTCAAGCTGTGGCCGATCGGAAAGTTTCCGGTGCTGCGTGACAACGCAGCCGACCGCATTGTGCCGGAATCCAGCATCATCATCGAATATCTCGACGACGCCTGGCCGGGACGGACGCGGTTCATCCCCGAAGACGGCAAGCAGGCGCTGCAGACCCGGCTGCGCGACCGCTTCTACGATCTATACGTCCATCTGCAGGTGCAGAAGATCGTCGGCGACCGGCTGCGCCCGGCCGGCCAACGGGATCCGCACGGTGTCGCCGAGGCGCGGGCGCGGATCGTCTCCTGCTACGGCATGATCGAGCGCGAAATGGCCGACCGGAGCTGGGCGATGGGCGAGACGTTCAGCCTCGCCGATTGTGCGGCGATGCCGGCGCTGTTCTACGGCAACAAGGTGCAGCCGTTCGGCGCCGCGCATGGCAATGTCGCGGCCTATCTCGACCGGCTGCTGGCGCGGCCATCGGTGGCGCGCGTGGTGCGCGAGGCCGAGCCGTATTTTCACATGTTTCCGCAGGAGGAGCCGGCATGACCGACAAGGCCGACATCATACGCGGCATGTTCGTGGCCTATCGCGCTCGCGACCGCGCAGCCGTCGAGGGTGTCTTCACCGACGACTTTCGATTCACCAGCCCCTATGATGACCGGATCGACAAGGCCGCCTATTTCGAGCGCTGCTGGCCGGCCTCAATCAGCGGCTGGCTGAAGGACCAGGACATCGAGCGCATCGTCGTCGACGGCGAAGCCGCCTTCGTCACCTATCGCTGTGTCACCACCGACGACAAGAGTTTTCGCAACACCGAGTTCTTCACGTTCGACGGCGACCGCATCCGCAGCATCGACGTCTATTTCGGCGCCACCTATCGCGAGGGGGTGTTTGAGAAGCAGCAGGCCTAGGCGTTCGTGTGTCCCGGATGCGGTGCTGCGCGCAGCCGGGCATCAGACGTTCCAATTACCTGCGAAATAATTCTCCCGGAGATGTCTGTACCGTAAACCTGCATTCGTCCTGTGGCTGAGCAATCGAACATACGGAGAGTGACCGATGCGTTTCATGGTGATCGTTCATGCCAGCAAGGACACCGAGGCCGGCGCGATGCCGTCGACGGAGCTGCTGACCGCGATGGGCAAGTTCAACGAGGAGATGGTCAAGGCCGGGGTGATGCAGGCCGGCGAGGGATTGCATCCGACGTCGAAGGGCGCCCGGATCAAGTTTTCCGGCGGCGATCCGGTGGTGACGCAGGGGCCGTTTCCCGTGACCGACGACCTGATCGCCGGCTTCTGGCTGATCGACGTCAAATCGAAGGACGAAGCGATCGCCTGGATGAAGCGCGCGCCGTTCGACGGCGGCGCCGAGATCGAGATCCGCCAGATCTTTGCGACGGAGGATTTCGGCGAGGCGCTGACCCCGGAATTGCGCGAGCAGGAAGAACGCCTGCGTTCCGGCACAGCGAAAAACACCGCGAGGAAATAATCCCGACGACCCGACCAGCAGGAAGGACCAAACGATGCGATTCATGATGCTGATGATCCCCCTGGGCTACGAGACCGCGCCGCCCGACGTCCAGCTCGACCCGGCGGCCGCCGCGGCGATGATGAAATACAACGAAGAATTGCAGCAGGCCGGCGTGCTGATCACGCTGGAAGGGTTGCATCCGCCGTCGATGGGCGCCCGCGTCAGCTTCGCCGGCGGCAAGCCGGTGGTCTCCGACGGGCCGTTCGCCGAGGTCAAGGAAGTGCTCGGCGGCTTCTGGATGATCGACGTCGCCTCGCGCGACGAGGCGATCGCCTGGGCCAAGCGTTGCCCCGCCGGCCCCAATGAGATCATCGAGATCCGTCAGGTGCAGGAGATGGCGGATTTTTCGCCCGAGGTGCAGCACGCGCTGGTCGGCTACGAGGAAATGCTGGCGCAGACGCGGCGCGCCTGAGGGAGGGCGGCGGCGGATTCGGCCTGCGGAGGCTGCCGCAACGCCGCCACGGGTTTGCCGCAAGATTTTCATTCGAAATTCCTCAATGATTCCGGTGGCCGTTATGGCCGCCGGCGCAGCGAATTGAGGTGACCTGCGAACCCCGCTCATGTAAAAGCCCTTCACATGAGCTGGCGCAAGGACGACCGCCGCGCCGAGCGCGGCTACCACCACGGCAATCTGAAAGAAGCGCTGCTGCAGGCTGCGCTCGGACTGATCGCGGAGAAGGGCCCAGGCGGCTTCACCTTCGCCGACGCCGCACGCTCGGCCGGCGTCAGCGCTGCTGCGCCCTATCGGCACTTCCGCGATCGCGACGACCTGCTCGCCAACATTGCCCAGCGCGGTTTCGAGCAGTTCGAGGTCGCGCTGTCGACGGCCTGGGACGATGGCCGGCCGGACACGGTCACCGCCTTCATGCGCGTCGGCAAGGCGTATCTGGCCTTTGCCCGCACCGAGCCGGCATTCTATTCGGCGATGTTCGAATCCGGCGTTCCGGTCGACCAGAACCCTGCATTGAATGCGGCTGGTGAGCGTGCCTTCGGCATTATCCGCGCCGCTGCCGAGCGACTCGCCGCGCTGACGCCCCCCGGCATCGCCCGGCCGCCAGCGCTGATGATGGCACTGCACATCTGGACGCAGGCCCATGGCGTGGCGTCGCTGTTCTCGCGCGGCGACGCGGCGCGGCGCAAGCTGCCGATGTCGCCGGAGGACCTGCTCGAGGCCGGCGTGCTGATCTATCTGCGCGGTCTCGGCTTTCCCACCGATCTGGCGCCACCGGCGCAGCCTGCCGCCAAGCCGGCGGCAGCGGGCCCCTGGGGCACTGCGCCCAAATAGCGCAGGCCTACGTCTTCACGATTATTTTGATCGCGTCCCTCGGCACCCATCTTGACAAAATCCGGTCGCGGTCTACGTATGTAAATGTTATTTACATTCACGGGCGGCATGGTGCCGCCATGGAGAGAGGCAGATGTCCAACACCGCAGGTGTCAATCGCTGGGGTCCCTACGATCAGCCCGGCATCCGTTACGAGATGCGCTCGCCATGGCGTATCGCCTTGATCGTACTTGGCTTTATCGTGTGGTGGCCGATCGGCCTCGCACTTCTCTTCTTCACACTCGGGAGCAGGAAAATGGGTTGCTGGGACAATGGTGATCGCTTCGCCAACAAGATGGAGCGGATGCAGTACAAGATGGAGCGCATGCGCGACCGCATGGAGCGCCGCGGCTTCGGCTTCGGCGGCTTCGGTCCGCCCTCGAGCGGCAACCGTGCCTTCGACGAATATCGCGTCGAGACCCTGAAGCGCCTGGAAGAAGAGCAGCACGAATTCAAGGATTTCCTCGATCGTCTGCGCCACGCCAAGGACAAGGAAGAGTTCGACCAGTTCATGGCCCAGCACCGCCCGCGCCCGACGCCCCCGTCGGACGCCCAGCCGCAGGGCTGACCTTCAGCCTCGGCGTCAAGCCCCGTCGTCGATGCCGATCAACCGCCCGCCTGCACCCCCGCAGGCGGGCGGTTTGCTTGTTGGCAAGCACCCGCTATCCGAATACTCGTAAAAATTGTAATCAAGAATAAAATATCCTTTTCAGATTATTCAATCTGTGATTTAAGTTTATTTAATTGCTCTTTTTAGTAGAATTTCCGCTCGGTCTGGGATTGCCCTCATGACGGCCGTTGGCATTGCAGGCGCTTTTCTGAACCATGTTCCTGTGTTGGGAGATCAGCAGGTTGTCATTGCCGTTCTCGACGGGACGGTGGATCGATCCCATCCCAGCCTGATCGGCGCCCGGCTCATCCAGCTGCAGTCGGTGATTCCGCCGCTTGTGGCCGGTGGCCAAGCCTCGGCCCATGGGACCCATGTCGCCAGCATCATTTTCGGCCAGCCGGGGTCGGGTGTCGAAGGAGTCGCCGCGCACTGCACGGGTCTGTTAATCCCGATATTTTCCGATCATCAGCAACGCGGCGAACTGGCCTGCTCGCAACTCGATCTCGCGCGGGCGATTCTACTCGCGGTTGAGAACGGCGCCCACATCATCAATATCAGCGCCGGTCAGCTTGCGCATGGTGGCGAGCCCGAGCCGGTGCTGGCGCAGGCCATCGAGCGTTGCGCCGCGCACAACGTGTTGATTGTTGCTGCGGCCGGCAATGAGGGTTGCGATTGCCTGCATGTCCCCGCGGCGGTTGGCACCGTGCTGGCTGTCGGCGCCATGGATGCGGAAGGTCGTCCGCTGCCGTCCAGCAACTGGGGAGCAAATTATCAGGTGCAGGGTATTCTTGCGCCGGGCAAGGATGTGCCCGGCGCCCGCATCGGCGGCGGCGTTGTCTGTCGCAGTGGCACCAGCTTTGCCGCGCCTTGCGTCTCCGGCGTGGCGGCGCAACTGATCGCATTGCAGATCGTGCTTGGTCGCGCGCCGGACCCGCATGCGGTGCGCGCGGCGCTGCTGGCCAGCGCATCTCCCTGCATTCCGGCCGCCGATGATTGCCGCAAGATATTGTCCGGGCGGCTCAACGTTCCTGAAGCAACCAAACTTCTAGCAGGGGGAGTTCATCACGTGAGCGATACAGCTACAGCCATTGCAGAACCGATCGTTGCCAATGCAATCACGCCCTCCGAAAACGTCATCTCCGCGGCGGAAGACGCGATCATGCCGCCGCCCGCGAACGCGCGGTCGGCGATGGCCTTATCCGGCATCGCCCCGGATCGCGGAATTCGCATGTCAGGCGAAAGCGGTCTCGCTGGGGCCGTCCGTGCAAGCTCGGACGGCGGATCGCTGCCGCCTTTGACGCAGTTGCGCGGCGAGATCGGGCAGATCACCCCGTCATGTGGTTGCGGCGGCGACAAAGGCGGATGCGGCTGCGGCGGCGGCGAGAACTGCACATGCGGCGGTTCGGGCGCCGTTCAGAAGCCGCAGTTGGTCTACGCGCTGGGGCACCTTGGCTACGACTTTGCAACGGAGGCGAGGCGGGATTCATTCGTCCAGGCGATGCAGGCAAGAAATGTGGGCAACCACAACCCGCACGATCCCGCCCAGCTGTTGGCCTATCTGGCGCTTGCACCCTATGACGCCTCGTCCCTGATCTGGACCCTCAACATTGATGCGACGCCGATATACGCGATTCAGCCGGCCGGCGCGTTCGTCGAGTTGGTCTATGAAAGGTTGCGCGAGTTCCTGGAGGCTCAGCTTGCTGAGGGCACCCGGCGGGCCGAGATCGTTTCAATTCCCGGGGTGATCGCGGGCTCCGTGCCACTGATGTCAGGCCAGGTTGTCCCCGTGGTCGTTCCGGCCCTGCGCGGAATGTACGCATGGGCACCGGAACCCCTTGCCCGGCACGTCCTCGGTCCGGCGCCGAAGAAAGAGGATGAGCGCACGCTCTATGAGCGTCATCTGGGCGGCCTGGGCGATTTCCTCAACCGTGTCTATTTTGAACTCCGGAACCTTGGAGTCACCGGCGCCGAGCGCGCGCTGAACTACGCTGCGACCAACGCGATGCAGATCGCGCAAGTCATCGAAAAGGCAACGCGTCAGGGCCTCGATCTCGACAGGCTTCAGGTCGTGCGAAGCCCAGTCTGTCGTCCTGATTCAGATTGCTATGACGTCGAATTGTCGTTCTTCAACGCCAACAATATGAATGTCGCGAGCCGGATCTTCCGCTTCACGGTCGATGTCAGCGACGTCATTCCGGTATCGATCGGCTTGCCGCGCGACTGGACGCGACGCGGATGAAACAGCAGAAAAAGCGGATATCTCAAGGTCGCCATGAACAAGTGCCCGTCACCATCGTTCGGGCGGCGGACAGGCTGCCGCTCCTGGCTGCGCCCATCGCTCGAGGCGTGGCTTCGCATCCCATGATCAGGCGTGTGGCCCTTTCAGGTTATTGCCAGGAATGTTTCGGCGCTTGCGTGACGCTGCCAACGGCGTTGCGGGCAATCTGCGAGCGCCTCTGTCTCGATATTTGCGCGTCATGATAATTCAGCAGCAACAAGCATGAGGAAATTCCGATGATGCTGCCAATCCAGTCCCGGGCAATCAGTCGCGTCAACGGCCCCGGCACCAGTTGCGAGGCCGGCGTCAGGCCTTCGGACTGCCCCTGGTACAAGAAGGCTGCCTGTGTTGTGGCGGCCGTAGGCTGTGGCGCAGTCTGCGTCGGCACTTGGGGAACCGCCTGCCTGGAATGCATTGGCGCGGCGGTGGGAGGCTGTGGCGACTGCCTTTAATCGATCGGCCGACCGCTGTCGGGAGGCGGGTTCTTCGGTCGAAGTCAGAGGAATGCCGGCTTCCCGGGCCCGGCGTCACATGGGAGCAACGACGATGAGAATGCCAAGCCAAACAACGCCGGTCGCCCGCAATGTGAGTGCGCGACCTGTCAGGAACGCGGTCGCGCCATCTGCGGGACCGGCCTGTGACCTATGCATGTTCGCCTGCAATCACCTCTCCGGCATTCCCAAAATGCTGTGCCAGCTTGCCTGTCAGGAGACCGTCTGCAGGTGAGATCAACAACGCCTGCACCGCGGCGTGAGCAGTGGCGAACCGGCTTCTGCCAATCCGGCAGCAGCCTCTGGCATCGATATCGAGCCTATAGGTCCATCTGAAAGGAGAACCCGTGATGAGACTTCCTGTCCAGAGCCCGCCGGTCGCCCGTCGGGCGGCTGCCGGCAAACTCACCGGCGGCGTCGCGCCGTCCGGCTGCTGCGCGCAGGTATGCGTGCCCCTCGTTGGCTGCCACTGCGTTCTCGAGTCCCCGTTGTGCTAGCCGGCGCCTGCCTTGCACCTCGTCCGAGATGACAAGGTGCAAGGCAGGGACTCGGAGACGGCGTCTTTCGAATACTCATTTTGCCCTCTGCCGCACCCGGCGCATGCCCCTGGCACACCAACCGCCGCAGGTCGCTGAGGCGCGTCGTTCGCTGGACAAAGGCTTGCCGGCACGGCCCATGAGCGGGCCAAGGCTGCGAGTTGCCCGGACGATTTCCCGGTTTGTTCCGCAGCCAGCGTCGCCCGCGGGCGGCTGATCGGCCCTTTCCCGGCCATATCCCCCTTTGGTAACCTCGCATTAACCACGATCAGCGTCTGTAAGGGGCGGCCAGACATGCTGGAGCCCTCGTTTTGACATCTTGGCAGGCAAATCAAGGCGCGGCTTTGGACGAGCCTTCCATGCGACACAACAGGGCTTGGCGCTGGCGTTTATCGCCGCGCGCGGTGCGTGGCCGCGGAATCGGCAGCGGACTCGGTCGCCGCGAACCATTTGGGAATTTTGCGTTGAGAGGATACCGCCTATGAATCCGGCCGATGTGGCGCAGTCAGCGCTCCCGCTGGCGTCTTCCGACGTATCGCTGATCTCGCTGTTCTTTCAGGCGCACTGGATCGTCAAGGCGGTCATGCTCGGGCTGCTCGGCTGTTCGGTCTGGGTATGGGCCATCGCGATCGACAAGATGTTCCTCTACGCCCGCACCAAGAAGGCCATGGACCGCTTCGAACAGGCGTTCTGGTCCGGCGAGTCCATCGAGGATCTGTACCGCGCACTGTCCGCCAAGCCGACGCAATCGATGGCTGCGTGTTTCGTGGCCGCCATGCGCGAGTGGAAGCGCTCCTTCGAAAGCCAGGCGCGGTCGTTCACCGGTTTGCAGATGCGCATCGACAAGGTGATGAACGTGTCTATCTCACGCGAGATCGAGCGGCTGGAACGGCGGCTGCTGGTATTGGCCACGGTCGGCTCCGCCGGCCCCTTCGTCGGTCTGTTCGGCACCGTCTGGGGCATCATGTCGAGCTTCCAGTCGATCGCCTCTTCCAAGAACACCTCGCTCGCCGTCGTGGCTCCCGGCATCGCCGAAGCGCTGTTCGCCACCGCGGTCGGCCTTATCGCCGCCATCCCGGCGACTATTTTTTACAACAAATTCACGTCAGAGGTGAACCGGCAGGCGCAGCGCCTGGAGGGGTTTGCCGACGAGTTCTCCGCCATTCTGTCGCGCCAGATCGATGAGCGCGCCTGATCTCGAAGGTCTGGATCATAAAGTGAGTACCCGATTATGGGCATGAGTATGGGCGGGGGAGGCGGCAGCGGACGGCGCGGACGCCGCCGTGCGCCGGTCATGGCCGAGATCAACGTCACCCCGATGGTCGATGTCATGCTGGTGCTGTTGATCATCTTCATGGTGTCGGCGCCGATGCTGACTGTCGGCGTGCCGCTCGACCTGCCGCAGACCCAGGCCAAGAGTCTGGAGCAGGACAAGCAGCCGCTGCAACTGTCGGTCGATATCAAGGGCAAGATCTTCATCAATGACACCGAGGTGTCGATGAACGACCTGGTGCCGAAATTAAAGGCGATCACCGACGCCCGCGGCGGCATGGACGAGCGTATATTCATGCGGGCGGACAAGAAGGCCGATTACGGAACCGTGGCCCGGGTGATGGGACAGCTGTCGGGTGCCGGTTTCAAGCGGCTGGCTTTGGTGACCGAGGTGGAGCAGGGAACCTGAACGTGAAGGTCGACAAGACACTTGCTGCGTCTGTAGCCCTGCACGTGCTGGTGCTTGGCTGGGGACTCGTGTCCTTTTCGTCCAAGGCGTTCGATACCATGCCGGAGGATTCCTTGCCGGTCGAAATCATTTCCGCCGATCAGTTGGCGAAGGTTACTGCCGGCATGAAGAGCGGCAAGAAGGAAGTCACCAAGCCGCTGGTCGAGAAGGTCGCCGAAGCCAAGCCGCTCGACGATACCGTCGGCAAGATCACCGAGAAGGCGCCGGTGGTGACCGACACCACGCCGCCGCCACAGCCGAAGACAGAAGACAAGACGGCCGCCGAGGCGGCAGCGAAGGCTGCTGCCGCGGCCAAGGCGGAAGCCAAGGCCGCAGCGGACTCCAAGGCAAAGGCCGATGCAGCGGCCGAGGCCAAGATCGAGGCTGAAGCCCTGGCGCAAGCCAAGTCAGCAGCCGAAGCAAAGGCGAAGGCGGACGCAAAGGCCAAGGCTGATGCGCAGGCCAAGGCGAAGGCAAAAGCCGAAGCGAAGGCCAAGTCTGAAGCCGACGCAAAAGCCAAGGCCGAAGCGCAGGCTATGTTGGAAGCGAAGAAGCCCGAGCGGACCTTCGACCAAACGAAGATCGCGGCGCTCCTCGACAAGCGCGATCCGAGCCGTAACGCGGCGACCGGCGATACGTTGAATTCGAATGCTGCGCTGGGCCTGGCCAAGGGCAAGTCGGCAGACAATTCGGCAACGTGGGGTGCGATGTTCAAGTCGCAGGTCGAGCGTTGCTGGAAGAAGCCCTACGGCGGCATCGAGGCGCAGATGACGGAAGCCATCTTCAGCGTCAAGCTGAAGCAGGACGGTTCGCTCGAGGCGCAGCCGCAGACCATCAGCAATCCATCGACACCGTATTTCCGCGTCTATCAGGAGAGCGCGTTGCGCGCGATCATTGAATGTCAGCCTTACAAGCTGCCAGCTGCCTATTTCGACGAGTGGAAGTTTTTCGAGCCCGTGTTCACCGAGCGACGGTCGTGAGGATGTCTGCACTGCCGACTATCTCAGACATCCAGCAAAGCCTGTAACAATGATCGACAAAAATGGATTGCCCCCAATGCTGTTTCGCCCGAGCCGACGACAGATCATTTCCGGAATGGCGTCGACCGGCCTGCTGATCGGCACCGGTGCGCGCACTGCCTTTGGTCAGGCGCGGGTGCAGATCACCGAAGGCAACGTGGCTCCGCTTCCGATCGCAATTCCGAACTTCGTTGCCGGCAGCGCCGCCGACAACGAGGTCGGCGTCGGCGTGGCACAGGTCATCACCAATAATCTCAAGCGCAGCGGGTTGTTTGCGCCGATCGATCCGGCCGCCTTCATCGAGAAGGTCACCAACATCGATACCCCGCCGCAGTTCCAGAACTGGAAGACCATCAATGCGCAGGCGCTCGTCACCGGCCGCATGACGCGCCAGCCCGACGGTCGCCTGAAGGCCGAATTCCGGCTGTGGGACGTCGCCACGGGACAGCAATTGACCGGCCAGCAGTATTTCACCTCGCCGGAATACTGGCGCCGAATCGCCCACATCATTTCCGACCAGATCTACGAGCGGCTGACCGGCGAGAAGGGCTATTTCGACAGCCGCGTTGTGTTCGTTGACGAGACCGGGGCCAAGGAACGTCGGGTCAAGCGTCTGGCGCTGATGGATCAGGACGGCGCCAACGTGCGCTATCTCACCCGCGGCGCCGATCTGGTGCTGACGCCGCGGTTCTCGCCGTCGACCCAGGAGATCACCTATATGGAATTCGGCCAGGGCGATCCACGGGTCTACCTGTTCAACATCGAGACCGGGCAGCGTGAGATTGTCGGCAATTTCCCCGGCATGTCGTTCTCGCCCCGGTTCTCGCCGGATGGCCAGCGCATCATCATGAGCATGCAGCAGGGCGGCAACTCCAACCTGTTCGTGATGGACCTGCGCTCGAAGTCCACCACGCGCCTCACCGACACCCCGGCGATCGACACCTCGCCGTCCTATGCGCCGGATGGCAGCAAGATCTGCTTCGAGTCGGACCGCGGCGGCAAGCCGCAGATCTACGTGATGGCGGCGACCGGTGGCCCGGCACAGCGCATCTCCTTTGGCGAAGGCAGTTACTCGACGCCGGTGTGGTCGCCGCGCGGCGATTACATCGCCTTCACCAAGCAGGGCGGTGGACAATTCTCCATCGGCATCATGAAGCCCGACGGCTCCGGCGAGCGATTGCTCACCTCGGGCTATCACAACGAAGGCCCGACCTTCGCGCCGAACGGTCGCGTCATCATGTTCTTCCGCGATCCCGGCGGCAACGGCGGACCGTCGCTCTACACAGTGGACGTTTCCGGACGTAACGAGCTCAAGGTGCCGACCCCGGGCTTTGCGTCAGACCCGGCCTGGTCGCCGCTGCTGTCGTAAACAATCCGTTTACGAGGCACTTTGGAAACGCTGCGGGAGTGCGGCAGACTTTGCCTACCTTGCTGAAATCATATGCAATTTTGCACTCTCCGCGTGTACATCAACGTTTCGCTAAGCATGTTCCCTCAGGAAGGCTTCATCTGAATCCGATATCTGTAGGCGCCTGAAATGGACGCATTACGCCCAATGCAGCTTGCAGACCAAAGCCGGACAACCGACCGATCGATGTCGCCGTCAACCTATACGGCGCTCGTGGATTCGCTATTTGGCAATCCCGTGCCAATGCTGGCAGGCGCGGTATGCGCCGGCGCGGGCGCATGGATGACCGCAGCCAAAACCGGCAACCAGTGGCTATGGCCCTGTGCCTTGCTGATCGTGGTGATCGGGATGCTGCGCGCGTTGCAGCTCAACAACTTCCAGAGGCACCAGCTCCCGTTGACGCCTGAACAAGCTCGGCTCTGGGAATGGCGGTATATGCTGGGCGGGTCGGTCTACGCGGCGGCGCTCGGCCTGTGGTGCCTGATCGTTCTGCTGGGCAGCAATGATCCCGTCGCCCATATGCTGTGCACCTCGGTGACCGTTGCCTACACTGCCGCCGGCGCCGGCCGCACTTATGGTCGGCCGTGGATCGCACAGCTTCAGATCGTTCTCGCATGCGGGCCGATGGCGATCGCACTGGTCATTCATGGCGACGTCTACTACATCGGCTTCGCACTCCTCAACGTGCTGTTCTTCATCGGGCTTCGGCGCATCTCCCTCAGCCTGCATGAAGTCTATGTGAAAGCGCTCGTTGCGACGGAGCGGGTCGCCTCGATCGCCGCTCAGTTCGATACTGCCCTGAACAACATGCCCAACGGGTTGTGCATGTTTGGCGCCGACGGCAACCTCGCCGTGCTCAACAATCGCTTCGTCGACATGATGGGCCTCGGCGGCGCACTCGTCGATCGTGGCGCCAGCGTGCACGATGTTGTATCATCATGCGTCACTGCCGGGACGGTATCCGTGGCCAGCGGCATGACCATCGTTGGGGAAATCGAGAGCGCGAAGGCTGCCGAGATCACCACGCTTGACCACGCGCGCAACTGCGAGCGGGCGTTGTCGTGGAAATTCCAGCCGATGGTCGGCGGTGGCACCGTGGTGCTGGTGGAAGACATCACCGAGCGACGCACCTCGGAAGCCCGCATCAGCCACATGGCGCGCTTCGACGAACTGACCGGTCTGCCGAACCGTGTCAGTTTCCGCAATGAAATCGGGCGCATGCTGAAAGGCGCCGATTCCACGTCGCTGTCCGCGCTGCTGTTCGTCGACCTCGACCAGTTCAAACAGGTCAACGACACGCTTGGCCACCCCTGCGGCGACAAATTGCTGTGCATGGTGGCCGATCGGATGCGCGAAATGCTGCGGGCGGAGGATTTCGTCGCGCGCTTCGGCGGCGACGAGTTCGTGGTGTTCCAGCGCGGCATCAAGACCAACCACGATGCCGCCGACCTGGCGCGCCGCATTGTCGAGCGCCTGAGCGAACGCTATGAAGTCGATCACCATCAGGTCGAGATCGGCGCCAGTGTCGGCATTGCCCTGACGCAACCTGGCGTTAGCGCCGATGGCCTGCTCAAGAATGCCGATATGGCGCTGTACCGGGCCAAGGCATCAGGCCGCGGCACTTTCTGTTTTTTCCGCGAGGAAATGGCCCAGACTGTCGAGGCGCGGCGAGTCCTCGAACTCGACCTGCGCAAGGCGCTGGCCAACGAAGAGTTCGAGCTGTTCTACCAGCCGCTCGTAAATCTCAAGTCGGGCCGGATCTCGACCTGCGAGGCACTGCTGCGTTGGAATCATCCCGTTCGCGGCACGGTGTCCCCGATCGAAATCATTCCGGTCGCTGAGGACATGGGCCTGATCGTCGATCTCGGTCGCTGGATCCTGCGTAAGGCGTGCATCGAATGTACGAAGTGGCCCGAGGCTGTCAGCGTCGCGGTCAACTTCTCGTCGCAGCAGTTCCATCAACGCGACATCCTGAGCGAAGTCCGTTACGCCCTCGAAGTGTCCGGTCTGCCGGCGCATCGCCTCGAGATCGAAATCACCGAGTCGTCGTTGCTTCGCAACACGCAGTGGACACACGACGCGCTGTCCCAACTGCATGCGGCCGGGTGCCGGATCTCGCTCGACGATTTCGGAACCGGCTATTCAAGCCTCAGCTATCTGCATAACTTTCCGCTGCAGAAGGTGAAGATCGATCGCTCGTTCCTCGAGGGCATCGATACCGACCGTCCGCTGACGTTGCTGCGCGGCGTGGCGCGCCTCAGCGCCGACCTCGGCATGTCGGTGGTGGTCGAGGGCATCGAGACCAACGAGCAGCTTGAACTGATCACCGCCGATGGCACGGTGACCGAAGCACAGGGCTATCTGTTCAGCCGTCCCGTGCCCGCAACGCGCGTGCGTCAATTGCTCGATGCATCGCATGGACGCCGCCCGGTCGAGCCGGACGCTGGAAATGCAAGCTCGCAGACATTGGGCTGATTGGCGCGAGGATGCCGCTGTGCACGCTTAGAATCTGTGGGCCGGGATCGCTCGTCATAAAAACACAAAGGTTAACCCTAATGCTCCGCATACTTTGACAAGTTTTAGGAAAGTATTAACCTACCGTCACTCTCGCGGTAACGGTGTCAGTGGCGTAGGAGATCGTGGTATGGCTTCGGCCGAAACAGCAACGGACCGTGCACCGCGCGGCAGTGAACTTCTCGACCGAGTAGACTACCGACTGGCAGAAACCGAAGCTGAGAAGGAAGCCATCTACAGCCTGCGCTACAGGGCCTATCTGCACGAGGGCGCCATCGAACCCCGCGCCGACCGGCGACTGAAGGATCGCTTCGACGACCTGCCGAACTCCTGGACGTTCGGCATCTACATGGATGGCACGCTGGCGAGTTCGTTGCGGGTCAGCGTGGCGACGCTGGATCACCCGGACACGCCCGCCGTCGATGCCTTCGGTGACCTGCTGATGCCCGAACTCGAGCAGGGCAAGGTGATCGTCGACCCCAATCGTTTCGTTGCCGATCCCGACAACAGAACGAAATTCCCCGAATTGCCCTATCTGACGGTCCGCCTCGGCTACGTGGCCTGCGGCTACTTCAATGCCGACATCGGCACCGCCACGGTGCGATCCGAACACCAGGCTTTCTATCGCCGTGTCTTCCTGCAGAAGTCCCTGTGCGAACCGCGTCCCTATCCAACGCTGACCAAGCCGTTGTGCCTGATGGCTGCGGACTATCTTGCCGTCCGCGAACGGATATTCGCGCGCTATCCGTACTTCCGGTCGAGCCAGTTCGAACGTCGGATGCTGTTCGAACGTCGCAGCGAGCCGCTTGCGCCGGAGCTCATTGGTTCCGAGTTCCCGCTGTCTCGGGCCGCGGGTGTTCCGGCAGCCGGCGTATCCGCAGTCCTGCCACCGGTTTCCCGGCACCGCGCCTGATAGGCTGTACCCGCTCCCCAACGCCGCCCCAGATCGCGCCGCTGGCAGACGCCCGCGGCTGTGCCGGCTCTGCGCAGTTGCCCCGCCGCCGCTTTCAGCGGCTTCCTTCACCGTCGCGCCACATTTACTCCGCATTAACCAAGCGGTGGCTTTTCGGCGAACTGTGGCATTTGATCGGGTTTGGCAACACCTCATCAAGGTTGACGGAACGTTCGCTTAACCAACGCCCTGTAGACCGGTTGTCAGTTGGAAAAAACGTGAGCGTTGGAGGCTCCGGAATGAAAAATCAGATGCGAATCCTCCAGGGATTTAAACTGGCTGCAGTTCTGGCTGTGGCGCTGTCGATGGGCGCCTGCGCCAACAAGAATCCGCTGGGGGCCGACGGTTCGATGGCGAACGCCGCGACGCCGGGAAGCCAGCAGGACTTCGTGGTCAATGTCGGCGACCGCGTGTTCTTCGAAAGCGACCAGACCGAACTGTCGCCGCAGGCGATTGCCACGCTGGAGAAGCAGGCGCAGTGGCTGCAAAGCTACAACCGCTATTCCTTCACCATCGAAGGCCATGCCGACGAACGCGGTACCCGCGAATACAATATTGCGCTCGGCGCCCGTCGCGCCCAGTCGGTCCGCACCTTCCTCGCATCGCGCGGGATCGATGCCAGCCGGATGCGGACCATTTCCTACGGCAAGGAGCGTCCGGTCGCGGTCTGCAACGACATCTCGTGCTGGTCGCAGAACCGCCGTGCGGTCACCGTGCTGAACGCCGGCGCCTGATCGACCCTTGATATCAACACACCGGCGTCTGCCTTCGGGCAGGCGCCGGTTTTGTTTTGGGGGCTGAACTTGCCCCTGTCGAAAGTCACATTTTTGGCGTAGTGAAGCTCTCAATGTGGTGCGCTTTCGATTGGCGCAAAATTCGTCAGGCAAACATGTCATCCCCTCTTCATACTTTCGCGCGCGTGGTCATGATGTCCGCGGTGCTGGCGATTCCGTCGCACGCTTTCGCCCAGATGCAGCAGTCCGAGGATGTCGACCCCGAGGTCCAGGTGCAGCGACTCGAAAGCCAGCTGCGCCAGCTCACCGGGCAGAACGAAGAACTGCAGTTCCGCAACCGCCAGCTTGAAGAGCAGATCCGCCAGTTGCAGGCCGGCGTGCCGCCAGCCGGCAATGCCCGGCCCAACGTAGCCGCGGTGCCTGCGCAGCCGGCTCCGGCGCGGCAGCCGGTGCAACAGCAGCCGACCTATGATCAGCCGCAGA
>DATCUS010000235.1:0-66115 GCA_036561845.1 Tardiphaga sp.
GCCGAGAAGGCCGAGAAGAAGATCCGCGACGCCGAAGCGGCCGCCGAGGCCGCAGCCCAGCTCGCCCGGGAAAAGGAAGAGGCAGCCGCCGCTGAGCTGGCACTGGAAGCCGAGAAGAAGGCCGCGCGCGACGCCCGCTACGCTGCCCGCAAGAAGCGCAAGTAAGCCGATCATTTCCGGCGGGCTCGCCATGAGCGAGCCCGCCGACCTGATGCAGGAAGATTACTTCTTCATCTCGTCCTTCTTCATCATGCCGTCTTTTTTCATCCCGTCATCTTTCTTCATGGCATCGTGCGACATGGCATCCTTCTTCATGCCGTCATCCTTCTTCATCATCGTGTCCTTTTTCATCCCGTCATCCTTGCTCATCTTGTCCTGAGCGAAAGCCGCCGGCGCCAGCGCGAGGCTGAGCGAGAGGGCAGCGGCAGACACACCAAGCGCGATCCGGGTGGTGATGGTCATGATCTGTTGTCCTTTGAACCGATTCCGATAAGCGACGGACGTCGCATTTCAACAGACGGACAAGCGAACGGCTTTGTTACAGGCTGGTCTGCACAATTTTTCGACAGCCCCGAAATCCGCTCTCGCAAAATCGAAACGGGCGGCCGCATTGCACCAGAATCTGTCGTCCGCCTTTCGTCCTCGATTTTGACATGCACTCTGTTTGGTCGCCGAGAGTACCTCGCGACATAGAGCGGAGGCGCAATGGGAGACTCCATCAGCCAGATCCGAAACCGCTTAGACATGATCTAGGTCGCGGTCTGAATTCCACTGTATCAATGACTGTCATCGACAAGTATGTGGGAGGCGTCGCCATCGCTAACTCGACTCGTCTCGGAAGGATCTCCCGTGCAGTTGCCCAGCATTACTATTATGGGCGAAGAGGATCCGATCGAGATCAGCTTTGCTGCCGTGGCCGCCTATCACGGCCAGGGAGCTCTTGCCATGCTGGCGATCACGTTCCAGGCCATTCGCCTCGCATTGGAAGCACTGTCGCCCAACACCCCGCCTAAGAGGGCTGACATCACGGTGGTCAGCGGCCATCCAGGCCCGGGCGTTCGGGATTCCTTCGAGTTCGCGACACGCGCCGTCACCCGCGGCGCTTATACGATCGATCGTTCGTTGCCGCTTGCGCGCTTCGTGACCGGCGCCGACATTTCGTACAGCTTTCACGTCATGCTCGCCGGCAGGACGGCCGAGATCGCGCTGCGGCCGACGACGCTTCCTGAGAGATTCTTCGAACTGACATTCTCCAGGACACGCGCGCCATCGGAAGAAGCAGAGTTGAGGCAGCTGAGGAAATCGATTGCAGCCAATGTCCTTGCGGCCGTACCGGCGGACCTGTTTGAACTGAGCGTCAGCTGAACGATGAAGCCGGCACTCTTTCTGTCCAACGGCGGGGCCAATCCGGCGATAAGAAAGATCGCCTCACGTCCGGAGGCGATCGGCGGCATCGTCGATCACGACATCTACAGCCTGCCGACCATTGAGCTCGACAACTATGGTGCAGTGCTGATCGGCATGCATGCGGATCAGCGATTTCTCGCCGGGCGTGCCGCGCAGATCGAACGCTATCTCCGCGGCGGCGGCACCGCCGTCGCCAATGGCCATATCGCCTATCCATTTCTGCCCGGCATGGCTGGATTTCATACGCAGGAATCGGGCCGTCTTGATGACCTGGCGATTATCCGCCTGGCGGAGCATCCGGTCTGGCATGGCGTTTCAGCGCATGACCTGACATTTCGCCGCGGTGTTGCCGGCTTCTACGGGCGAGTATGGCATGATGCGCCGGAGGGAGCATATGTGATCAATAGCGTCGGGGCCTCCGACAAGCCGCTTGATTTCATCTACCCGGTCGGGCGCGGCCGGGTGCTGTTTCATGGCGGTAACGACCTCTGGCAATTCGGCGGCGCCGACAGCACCGGCCGCATCGTGCCGCAGCTGCTGCGATGGCTGTTCAACACCGCACCAGCTTCCATGGAGGGGACATCATGACGCTAGCCGTGCTGGATGGCGGAACATTCTATCATCATGCCGCGATTCAAGGTCCACGCTTTCGCAGCCTGTTCGACCGCACGATCTACATGCCGGAGCTCGACGCCGGCCAACTCGACGGTGTGACGGTGTTGATCATCACCGACCACATCAATCCGAATCTGCTGCGCGCGCACCGCGACTTGCTGATCGATTTTGCCGGGCGCGGCCATACGCTGGTGGTGTTCGGTGAGAACCAGGCCGAGACCTGGCTGCCCGGCGCCCGCTGGACTTCGCGCCCGACCAACTTCTGGTGGTGGCTGGATAGAGACGCCGCGCCGCCGAACCGGCTCGTCTCCCCTGACCACGACTTTTTTCGCGCCGTGCCGTTCGCCGACACGATCTGGCACTTTCACGGCCTGCTGGCGCCGCCACCCGGCGCACAGACCTTGATCGACGTGCCGCCAGACGCCGAAGGCCGCGACGACGGCGGCGCGCTGCTCTATGACGACCGCGTCACCACAGCCGGCCGCCTGATCGTCTCGACGCTGGATCCGTTTTATCACCACGGCAGCAACTTCATGCCCGCCGCCACACGGTTTCTCGACGGCTTCCTGCCCTGGACGCGGGAGATGTCCAGACTCTGAGATGCGCCGGTCCGCGGGCAGCGTCAGTTCGCCGCCGGACCCGCCGGGCTCAATCCATGCAACGGAACGATCGCCGATACCGTCTCGCCGCCGGAACGGACATCGACGCGGCGTACCGGCACGCCATACATGCGGGCCAGATTGTCGTCGGTCAGAACCGATCCTGCGGGACCATAGAGATGCTGGGCGTCGCGCAGCATCAGCAGGGTGTTGCTTGCGATCCCCAGAGCGTGATCGGGATGGTGGGTGGTGAAGATCACCGACAGTCCGCGCGACCTTGCCAGCCGCTGGATCAGCCGCAGCACCACCCCCTGATTGGCCAGATCGAGCGCCGATGCCGGTTCATCTAGCACGAGGACACGGCAGTCGCTGGCCAAAGCGCGCGCCAGCAAGACCAGCTGGCGCTGCCCACCGCTGAGCCGGTCGTAGCGCTGTTCGGCGATCGCGCTGAGGCCCACCTCTGCCAGACATTCATGCGCGCGGTCGGTGTCGCGGCGGCCCGGCGCGTGAAAGCGCCCGAGAAAGCGGCTGCGCCCGAGCAGCACCATCTCGACGGCGCTGTAGGCCTGGTCTGCGTTCAGGGCCTGCGGCACATAGCCGATATGCTCGCTGGCATGCACACTGCCCTCCTTCACCGCCAGCGTACCGCACAGCGCGCGCAACAGGGTGGTCTTGCCCGTGCCATTCGGACCGAGGATGGCGGTGATCTCCGAAGGCACCACCGCCATCGACAGATGCCGGAACAGCCAGCGTTCGCTGCGAAACCAGTGACCGATGTCGTCGAGACGGATCATGTGGCCCGGCTCTTGGCATTACGGCGCAGCAGGATGGCGAACACCGGCGTGCCGACGATCGCCGTGACAATGCCGACCGGGATCTCGGCGGCAGTCAGCGCCCGCGCCAGGGTGTCGGCGATGACCAGGAAGATGGCGCCCATCAGCGCCGACGCCGGCAGCAGGCGACGGTGATCGGCGCCAACCAGCATCCGCGCCAGATTGGGAATGATCAGTCCGACCCAGCCGATGGCGCCGCTAACCGCGACCTGCGCCGAGATCGCCAGGCAGGTCGCCGCCAACAGGATCAACCGGTCGCGCGCCGGATGCACACCCAGGGTGCGAGCCTCCTCATCGCCGAGCGACAGCACATTGATGCGCCAGCGCATCCCGAACAGGACCGCCGCGGCCACACCGGTGCAGATCGAGATCAGCGCAAGATTTTGCCAGGTGGCGGAACCGAAGCTGCCAAGCAACCAGAACACGATGTCAGACAGCTTGGTCTCGGGGTCGGCCACGTAGGTCGCGAGCCCGACCAGCGCAGCGCAGAACGCGCTCACCACCACGCCCGCCAGCACCAGAGTGAGGACCGGCGATATGCTGTCGGAGCGATGAATCGCCAGCACGGCAAGCAATGCCAGCGCAGCGCCGGCGAATGCGCCAACATAGACATAAACACCAAAGCCGAAGAACAGGATCGCGACGACGCCGCCAAGTGCCGCACCGGAAGATGCGCCGATGGTCTGCGGGCCGACCAGGGGATTGCGAAACAATCCCTGCAGCACGGCACCGCACAGCGCGAGGCCGACTCCCGCGACGGCGGCCATCAGCACACGCGGCAGCCGCACGGTCTCGACGACGATTTTGTCGGTCGGCGACCATGTTGACGTCACGTCGACGAGATGCGCCGCCAGGATGGCAAAGACTTTCGCGAACGGAACCTGATAGCGGCCCGATGCCGTGGCGCACAGGACCGACAGAAGCAGGACAGCAGCCAGAAACCACATCAGGGCTGCCCAGCGCATGTCTGGCCGGCTTGCGTCGCTGCGTGCGATCACGCTATCGGGAATATGCCGCGTCACCGCGCGAGATATCGCTCATAGCCCGCAGAAGCCCGGTTCTGCGCAGCGAAAAGAATGCCGTCAATCTCGCTGTCGGTCAGCGCGTGTCCATACAGAAACGTATACCAGTCGCGCATCGCGGCGCGAAGATCCTCCTGCGCGCGCTCGGGCTGCAGCAGTCCAGCCAACCAAATCCACGTCAGCGCGGATTCCTGGCTCGGCGGATCCCAACGGTAGCCGCCGAGCGGCATGCGATAGACCCGGTGCGCCTTGACGGCATCGACGCCTTGCCACCGCGGATCACCATAGATATCCGCCGGCATCGTCGCGTCGAAATTCCCCAACAGGATGACCTGCGGATTCCAGGTCAGGATCTGTTCGATCGTGACGGTGCTGACTGCCCGCAGATCGGCGGCAACATTCTGCCCGCCTGTCAGCCGGACATAAAAGTCGTTATAGGTCCCCTTGCCGCTCACACGCAGCATCTGGGCCGCACGGTTGAGGTACATGACGCGGGGCCGCTGCTGAGCCTGGACATCGGCCATCGCAGTCTCGATCCTGCTTCGCACATCCTGCTGCCGCTGAACCAGCGATGCCGCCCGCTCACCCTTTCCCGAGACCTCGCCCATCATGGCGACATAGGCTGCGAAATCTTCCTGCGATCCGGCCCGCATACCCAGCACGGCCAGGCCAGCCCGGTCCAGAACGCCGATCACGTCGGTACTCGCTCTGGCCCATTGGAAAACCACATCGGGACGCATGGCGAGAATGGATTCGACGTTGGGCGTGAAGTTGTTGGCGTCACCGCCACCCATGACCACATTGGTCGAAATCCCTGCGGCACCGGGAAACATTTTTCCGAGTATTCCCTCGCGCATGGCACTCGCCGAATAGGGATTCATGCCGACGATATGACGCTCGGTGCCGTCAATCGCGATATAGGTCGCGGCAGCCGGAATCGGCAGGAACACCGTGCGCTCCGCCGGCTTGTCGAGATGGATGGTATGACCGCGCTGGTCGGTGATATCGGCTGCCGAAGCACGACCGATCACGATTGCCAGGATGATGGCAGTAACACCGACCCGGCCGATCATTCGCACATCGCACCGCACCAGGGTTGCGCGAAACAGGAACATCAACTCACTATAGAACACGGGCATCTTTCACGTATGATCGTGGTGCGCGTCGTTTCCATCAGGCGCGGCATCGATTCAATTTCACGCTTGCTTATCGACAAAGCCCGCGCGAGTCGCGCGAAGTCATAGCAATCTGGAGCAATTGTAATCCGGGCTCCACTTCGCCACGTTTCCCAGTCGCTGATAAAATGACGCGCATTCGACAATCGCTCTAATGTCGATGACACGAGCTTGTCTGTAGCAAACGTGGCGCGTTAGACGTCCGGCATATATCGAATGCACGGAAGGTCGGAATATGTCGCGAGTATCACAGGCAACGGAGCTGAACACGGCCAGCCATACGACTTCATACGTGGCACGGCGCTCTCCCGACCTGATCCGTCGCTGTGCTTCGGGGTCGAGCATCGTTCTGATCCAGCTGGTCTGCGGCGGGGCCGCGCTCGCGCAATCATCAACAGCCGGGCCGACAGATGCAGGCCAGTTGCAGACCATCGACGTGACCGGAACCGGCGGCGGAGATTCACTGAAGCCGCTCGGCGGCAAGCTGCCCGAGCCCAAACTGCCGCGACAACTCACGCAGAGCGTCTCGGTGATCGAGCGCGGCCAGATCGAACAGACCTCGCCCGTCGGCCTGCTCGATATCCTCGCAACGGTACCCGGCATCTCGATTGCGCGCGCCGGCGGCATCGGCGGACAGATCTACCTGCGCGGCTTCAGTTCCAACAGCTTTCGATCGCCGTTGTTCGTCGATGGCGATCGCTTCCGCGGCCGCAACACGCTGCAGCTGAACTACTTCGCACCCGAGGAGATCGAACGCGTCGAAGTCGTGCGCGGCCCGGCCTCAGTGCTGTATGGCAGCGAGGCGCTGACCGGCCTCGTCAACATCGTGACCAGGACGCCGACCGGCAACCCGAACGGACCGTTTCGCTTCACCGGCGGCGGATGGTCGGCGGGATACGGCAGCGCCGCGGATTCCTTCAGCACCTATGATTGGGTCCAGGGCGCCGGCGGCGGCTTCGATTTCCTCGGTGGCGTCAGCGGCCGGTGGGGCGGCAACTACAGCAGCCCGCTCGGCGAAGTCCCCAACAGCGATTACCGCAGCCTCGGCGGCAACCTGAAGATTGGCTATTCGCCGGACATCGGCCAGCGTTTCGAACTGTCGCTACGCAAGTACAACGAGACCGACGGCCGCGCCGGCGGGGTCGGCGGTGCGCCGGGCGCCCCCTATCTCAGCGTGCGGCAAAGCCCCAACGAGGTCACTACCGCACGGCTGGGTTACGTCGGCGAGTTCGACGGGATCATCAAGCATGTCGAAGCATCGATCTATGCGAACTATTTCGACACCACCCTGCTGACGGTGAACAACACCATCAACGCCGCCGGCGTCGCGACTCGCACCGTGAATTCTACCAGCCATGTGATCGGTCCGTGGACCACCGGAGGCCGGTTCCTCGCTTCGGTACCGTGGTCCGGCGGATTCGGCGAAGCCAAGACGACTTTCGGCACCGACGGTTTCATTGAAATGCGGCCCGGCAGCGAAGGATCTTCGCAAACCATCAACCGCAACGCCGCCGGTGTGGTGACCAGCACCGTCAACGTCGCCAATACCAAGAATGGCCCGGATACCTCACAGTCCAATGTCGGCGCCTTCGTATTGCAGGACTGGACGCCGATCCAGCCGCTGACGCTTTCGGTTGGCGGCCGCTTCGACTGGTTCAACACCACCACCGAACTCACGCCATTGTCGGCGGCGACGCGGTCGGCCTTCATCGGCAAAGACAATGTCGACGCCACCGCGCCGACCGGCAGCGGCGGCATCGTCTACCGGATTCTGCCGACCGTGGATCTGCTGGCCAGCGTCGCCACCTCGTTCCGGCAGCCGACGAATTCGGAGTTGTTCGCCTCCAGCGCGACCACCGTCCCCAATCCCTTCCTGCAGCCGGAGAAAGGCCTCACCTACGAGGGCGGGTTCAATTTTCACACCGCCGACGCCAACCTCAAAGTGACGGCCTTTAACAGCAACTATGAGAACTTCCTGCAGACCGTGGCTGTGACCTTCAACGGCTCATCCGGCTTCACCCAGAGCCAGAACGTCGGCAGGGCCGAGGTCACCGGCGTCGAAATCGAAGGGCGCTGGCAGGCCACACCAACGGTCAACATTTTCGGCACGGCGGCCTATCTTCGCGGCGACAACACGGTGACGAATACGCCGCTGCCATTCCTCGCACCGTTCCGCGGCCGCATGGGCGTGCAATACGTGGCACTCGATGGCAGCTTCTCGGTGCAGGGCGTCGTGGACTGGGCAACCAGCAAGAGCCGCATCGATGCGGCGCAGGAATACCAGACGTCCGGCTATGCCATCCCGAAACTCTATGCGACGCTGCAGCTAGGAAAACTGGTGTCGCGGGATCTGGGCGACACCAAGCTGATCCTCGGACTGGAAAACATCTTCGACACCGCCTATCGCGACGCCTCAACCTTTAGCAACATGGCCTATTCGCAGAGCCTGACCAATCCCCTGCTTGAGGTCGGCAGGAATTTCACGGTAAAGGTACAGCATACGTTTTAAGCTAAATGAGCTGCGTAGCTCCGCCAGTTTCTGCTGCGGCTCGAGCGCGTTCGCTGTGCCCGCTTTGGGCGTCTGCCGCAGCCATACAGACGGCATCGGGACCGGATTGTTATGGCGCCCGATGAAGTTCCGGCGCCCGCTTCCGCGCGGGTCGTGACGTGGTGCGTCAGCCCGATGAAATCTCTGGATTAATGCCGGGCATTGCGCGCGGTGTGCGGTGCAGCATCGATTGCCGGGAGCAGCGTTGCATAAACTATCAGACTAGAGCAGATCACTGCGAATATGGCTAAGGTGATTCAACGCCTGCGCCTACGAGTTTAAGCAAGAAACGCTTCAGGGAGATCGCCCATGCTGACCCGCCGCCATGTCCTCGTCTCGGCCCTCGCCGCCCCCGCTATCCTGCGCCTCGGCACCGGTACGGCCGATGCTGCCACCACTCTCAAGATCAGCCATCAGTTCCCGGGCGGCACCATCGACAAGGGCGACTTCCGCGATCGCCTGACTCGCAAGTTTGCCGAGGAAATCGCCAAGCGCAGCGGCGGCGAACTGGTTGGCGAGGTCTATCCGAACTCGTCGCTGATCAAGACCAACGCGCAGTTCTCCGCCATGCGCAAGGGTGCGCTCGACCTCAGCCTTTATCCCATGCCCTATGCCGGCGGCGAACTGCCGGAAACCAATATCGGCCTGATGCCGGGCCTGGTCTCCACCTATGACCAGGGCCTGCGCTGGAAGAACCAGCCCGTCGGCAAGGCGCTGACGGACTTCCTGGCCGACAAGGGCATCATGCTGATCACCTGGGTCTGGCAGGCCGGCGGCGTGGCTAGTCGCACCCGGCCGCTGGTCGCCCCCGAAGACGCCAAGGGCCTGAAGGTGCGGGGCGGTTCGCGCGAGATGGACATGGTGCTGCAGACAGCCGGCGCTGCGGTCCTGTCGGTGCCCTCCAACGAAATCTATGCGGCGATGCAGACCGGCGCCTGCGATGCCGGCATCACCTCCTCCACCAGCCTGATCTCGTTCCGGCTGGAAGAAGTGGCAAAGCACCTGACCTCCGGCGCCAACGCTTCTTACTGGTTCATGCTGGAACCTCTGATGATGTCGAAGGCGATCTTCGACAAGCTGCCGAAGAAGCACCAGGATATCATCCTGACCGTCGGCGCTGAACTGGAAGCGTTCGGCAAGGAAGGCGCCCAGGCAGACGACGTCGAAGTGGCAAAAGTCTACGAGAAGGCCGGCGCCAAGGTCAGCATGCTCGACGCCGGCATCGTCGCCAAATGGCGCGACATCGCCCGTGATACCGCGTGGAAGGACTACAGCACCAAGACGCCGCTGGCGGCCAACCTGCTGAAGCTCGCCACGGACGTTGCCGCCTGATGCATGGTCCGCTTCCGGATCAGCTCGATCCGCCAGTCCTCGCCGCGGGCAATCCGCTCGTGGCGGGTCTCGAGCGCGCATTGGCATTCTGCAATAATGTCATCGTGGTGCTGGCTTCGATCGCGCTGATCGCAGCCTGCGCCATCCTCAGCTACAGCGTCGCGACGCGCAGCATTTTCCACAGCGCCACCTACTGGCAGGACGAAGCCGCGGTATTCCTGCTGGTCGGCGCTACCTTCCTGACCGCCGCCTATGTGCAGGGGCAGCGTGGCCATATCGGCATCGAGGCCTTCGTCGGCCTGCTGTCGCCGATGGTCAATCGTGTCCGGCTGTGGCTGGTAGATGTCGCCAGTTTCGCGTTCTGCGCCTTCTTCGCATGGAAATCCTGGACGCTGACCCATGAAGCCTGGGTCGATGGCCAGGTCTCGAACTCCATGTGGTCGCCGCCGCTGGCGATCCCCTACGCCCTGATGGCCGCCGGCATGACGTTGCTGTGCATGCAGATCTTCCTGCAGATCCTGATCCCGTTGACCCGCAAGCCCTCATCCGACAAGGCCCGCCCGTGACTGTTCTTGGAATTGGTATCAGCTACGGCGTAGCCACCCTCGTCGCCATGTTTTCAGGCATGCCGATCGCCTTCGCGCTGGGTTCCGTCGCCGTGGTGTTCATGGCGATCTACATGCCATCGGCCTCGCTCGATACAGTCACGCAGAACGTGTACGAGGAGATGGCCTCGATCACTTTGCTGTCGATCCCGCTGTTCATCCTCAAGGGAGCTGCGATCGGCAAGTCGCGTGCCGGCCAGGATCTCTATTCGGCGCTGCATGCCTGGCTACACCGCGTGCCCGGCGGCCTCGGCGTTGCCAACGTGTTCGCCTGCGCGCTGTTCGCGGCGATGGCCGGCTCGTCGCCCGCCACCTGTTCGGCGATCGGTTCCGCCGGCATTCCCGAGATGCGCAAGCGCGGTTATTCCGGCGGTTTCGCGGCCGGCATCATCGCCGCCGGTGGCACGCTCGGCATCCTGCTGCCGCCATCGATCACCATGATCCTGTTCGCGGTGGCTGCGGAGAAATCGCTGGGCCGGCTGTTTCTCGCCGGCATCGGCCCGGGCCTGCTGCTGGTCACTTTGTTCGGCGTCTATGCGGTGATCCGCTTCCGCAAGGAATACGCCACGGCGAAGGTCGCGTACGAGGCGACAGGTATTGAATCCGCCATCCTGCAGCGCGACGAGTTCACCATGGCCGAGCGCTTCAGCGCGCTGCCGCGGGTACTGCCGTTCATCATCCTGCTCACCGGCGTGATGATCGCGCTGTATGGCGGCTATTCGACGCCGTCGGAAACCGCCGGCCTTGGCGGTTTGCTGGCGCTGGCGCTGATCGCGGCGATCTATGGCGTATGGCGGCCGCACGACCTCGCGCCGATCCTGAAGTCGACCATCCGCGAATCGACCATGCTGATGATGATCATCGGCATGTCGCTGCTGTACTCCTATGTGATGAGCTACCTGCACATCTCGCAGTCGGTCGCCGAGTCCATCGTTGCCATGCACCTGCCGCGCTGGGAGCTGCTCGCCGCGATCCTGGTGATGGTGGTGATCCTCGGCTTCTTCCTGCCGCCGGTGTCGATCATCCTGATGACCGCGCCCATCGTGCTGCCACCGCTGCACGCCGCCGGCTTCGACATCATCTGGTTCGGCATCGTCATGACCATCGTCATGGAGATGGGCCTGATCCATCCGCCGGTCGGGCTCAACATCTTCGTCATCCGCAACGTGGCGCCGGACATTCCACTGATGGAAGTGATCTGGGGCACCCTGCCCTTTGTGCTGCTGATGATGTTCGCCGTGGTGCTGCTGTGCTTCGTGCCGCAGATCTCGACCTTCCTGCCGGATCTGGTGATGGGGCCGGACGGAGGGAGATAATGGGATGACCTCATCCAGAGGAGCGCGCTCTTGCGCGCGTCTCGAAGGATGAGCGCGCCATCCTCATGGTTCGAGACGGCGCTTCGCGCCTCCTCACCATGAGGGGCCGCAGCTGGCGCCTACCCTCCGGCGCGCCTCTTCGCATTCAGCGCCGAGGCCACGCGGCTCACCGGCGGCCGGCCGATCAGCGCACTGATCGTGTTGGTCGCCGCGAGCAGCCTGTCCATGTCGACCCCTGTGGCGATCCCCATGCCTTCCAGCATGTAAACGACATCCTCGGTGCCGACATTGCCGGTGGCGCCGGGGGCGTAGGGGCAGCCGCCGAGGCCACCCGCGGCGGCATCGATGACGCGGGCGCCCTCTTCCAGTCCGGCATAGATGTTGGCCAAAGCCTGGCCGTAGGTGTCGTGGAAATGCATCGCGAGATTCTGCATCGGCACCGCCTCGGCGCAGGCCCGCAGCAGCGCGCGGGCCTTTGTCGGCGTGCCGACGCCGATGGTGTCGCCGAGCGACACCTCGTAGCAGCCGAGATCCCACAAGGTGGTGGTGACGTCCACCACCACCTGCACATCCACCGCGCCGTCATAGGGACAGCCGAGCACGCAGGACACGTAGCCACGCACCTTCATGCCGTCGGCCTGGGCGCGGGCAATCACCGGCTTGAAGCGCTCGATCGACTCGGCGACCGAGCAATTGATATTGGCGCGGGAAAATCCTTCGGAAGCCGAGGCAAACACCGCGATGACCTTTGCGCCCGCGGCGCGCGCGGCGTCATAGCCCTTCTCGTTCGGCACCAGCACATGGAATTCGCCAGCGAGATGCCGGACGCCGCGCAGCACCTCGTCGGAGCCAACCATCTGCGGGATCGCCCTGGGCGATACGAAGGCGCCGACCTCGACAGTATCAAGCCCGGCGCCCACCAGCGCCTCGACGAATGCGATGCGGTCGGCGACGCTGACCGGTGTCTTCTCATTCTGCAGCCCGTCGCGCGGACCGACCTCGACGATGCGGACCTGATCGCTCATGCTGATTTCAGTTCAGTGGGTTCGATCTCGGCGAGTTCGACGCCTTCCTGCACGATGTCGCCGACCTTGCACTTGATGCTTTTCAGCACGCCGGCAAACGGCGCGCGCAGCGTCTGCTCCATCTTCATGACCTCCAGCGTCAGGATCGCGGCGCCGCGTTCCAGCGCCGCGCCCTCCTCGGCCAGCAGGGCCACCACGGTGCCCGGCAGCGGCGCCACAATGCGGTCGTCGCCGACCTGCTCCTCGTCGTCGCCGCCGAACGGATCGATCAGGTGCAGGTCGAAGCGGCCGTTGCGGGTACGCAGATAGAGTTCGTGGCCTTCGATGACAGCCATCACATCGGATCGGGCGCCATCCAGCGACAGGTCGAAACTGCTTTCGCTGCGCGGCGCGGTCGCAAGGGCAAATTCGCGGTCCCCGATGGCCAGCGTCGACGGCCCGCTGCCGTAGCTGAGGACGACCTTGTGGCCGGGCTCCAGACCATGGCGGAACGCGAACACGCGCTTGCGCCGGCCGACCGGCATCCAGCCCGCGGTCTGCCATGGCGATGCACTACCTGCAGCCGATGCCTTTGCTTCGTCCGCCAGGATGGCGGCAACGGCGGCGCATAGTTCGAGATCGCCCGGAGCGGCCGCAGCCGGAGTCAGCGCTGCCAACTCACGCTCGATGAATCCGGTGTCGATGTCATTGGCGATGACTTTTGGATGCGTCACCAGCGCCGACAGGAACGGGATGTTGGTGACGATGCCGCGGATGTCGGATTCCTCAAGCCCGCGGTTGAGCCGGGCGATCGCCGCCTCGCGGGTCGGCGCCCAGGCGATCACCTTGGCGAGCATGGCGTCGTAGTTCGGCGACACCGCATCGCCCTGGCGATAACCGGCGTCAATGCGCAGGCCGTTGGTTTCGTCAGGCGTGCGCCATGTCCTGATGCGGCCAACCGACGGCATGAAGTTCTTGTGCGGGTTCTCCGCATAGACCCGCGCCTCGATGGCATGGCCGTTCAGCGTGATTTGGTCCTGCGTCAGCGGCAGCTTCTCACCGAACGCGACGCGCAGCTGCCATTCGACAAGATCAATGCCGGTGATCAGTTCAGTGACGGGATGCTCGACCTGCAGCCGCGTGTTCATCTCGATGAAGAACACATCCTTGCCGTCGGAGACGAATTCGATGGTGCCAGCGCCGACGTAATTCACGGCGCCTGCCGCCTTTCGCGCGGCGGCGCAGACTTCCTCGCGCTGCGCGGCATTCAGTGTCGGTGACGGCGCTTCCTCGATCACCTTCTGATGCCTGCGCTGCAGGGTGCATTCGCGCTCGAACAGCGAGACCAGGTTGCCATGACTGTCACCGACGATCTGCACCTCGATGTGGCGGGGATTGTCCACGTATTTCTCGATCAGCATGCGGTCGTCGCCGAACGCCGCCTTGGCCTCACGCTTGGCGCTGACAATCGCCGCAGCTAGTTCGCCCGCGCTGCGCACCACCCGCATGCCGCGACCGCCGCCGCCGGCAGAGGCTTTCACCAGCACCGGGAAGCCGATCTTGTTGGCTTCCGCCGCCAGCGTCGCCTCGTCCTGCGCCTCGCCGTGGAAACCCGGCACCAGCGGCACGCCGGCTTTTTCCATCAATTCCTTGGAGCCGGATTTGGAGCCCATCGCGGTGATCATCGCCGCGGTCGGGCCGACGAAGACGAGGCCCGCATCGGCGCAGGCCTGCGCGAATTCCGCGCTCTCCGACAGAAAGCCGTAGCCGGGATGAATCGCTTCGGCGTCGGTCCTGCGGGCGGCGTCGATGACGTTGGCGATGTTGAGATAGGAATCGCGGGCGCGCGCCGGACCGATCAGCACGGCCTCGTCGGCGGTGGCGACGTGCAGCGCATCGCGATCCGCCTCGGAATAGACTGCGACCGTGCGCAGACCCATCGCACGCGCGGTGCGGATGACACGGCAGGCAATCTCGCCGCGATTGGCAACGAGCAGCGTACGAAAGCGTTTGTAGAGCGCGGGGGTGGCCATCATCACATCCTGAACAGGCCGAAGCGGGTCGGCTCGATCGGCGCGTTGGCCGAGGCCGACAGGCCGAGGCCGAGCACCAACCTTGTGTCCGCTGGGTCGATCACGCCGTCATCCCACAGTCGCGCGGTGGCATAATACGGGCTGCCCTGGGTCTCGAACTGCTGGCGGGTCGGCGCGCGAAACGCCTCTTCCTCCTCCGCCGACCACGTGCCGCCCTTGGCCTCGATGTTGTCGCGGCGCAGGCTGCTCAGCACCATCGCCGCCTGCTCGCCGCCCATCACCGAGATGCGAGCGTTCGGCCACATCCACAGGAAGCGCGGCGAGTAGGCGCGGCCGCACATGCCGTAATTGCCGGCGCCGTAGGAGCCACCGATCACGATCGTGAATTTCGGCACGTTGGCGGTGGCCACCGCCGTCACCAGCTTGGCGCCGTCGCGGGCGATGCCACCGGCCTCATATTTCTTGCCGACCATGAAGCCGGTGATGTTCTGCAGGAACACCAGCGGGATATTGCGCTGGCAGCACAACTCGATGAAATGCGCGCCCTTCAGCGAAGACTCGCTGAACAGGATGCCGTTATTGGCGATGATGCCGACCGGAAAGCCCCAGATATGGGCAAAGCCGCAGATCAGCGTCGTGCCGTACAGCTTCTTGAACTCATCGAATTCCGAGCCGTCGACGATGCGCGCGATGATGTCGTGCATGTCGAACGGCTTGCGCGCGTCGGCGGGAATGACGCCGTAGAGTTCCTGGCTAGGGAATAGCGGCTCGCGCGGCTCGCGCATGTTGAGTTGCGCACGCTGGGCGGGCTTTAGCGTGCCGACGATCTTGCGGGCGATGCCGATGGCATGACCATCGTTCTGCGCGAGGTGATCGGTGACGCCGGACTGCCGCGAATGCACGTCGGCGCCGCCAAGCTCTTCCGCGGTCACGACCTCGCCGGTGGCGGCCTTCACGAGCGGGGGGCCGCCGAGGAAGATCGTGCCCTGGTTGCGCACGATGATGCTCTCGTCGGACATGGCCGGCACATAGGCACCGCCGGCGGTGCACGAGCCCATCACGATGGCAATCTGCGGAATGCCCAGCGCCGACATCTGCGCCTGGTTGTAGAAGATACGGCCGAAGTGGCGCTCGTCGGGAAAGATTTCGTCCTGCTGCGGCAGGAAGGCGCCACCGGAATCCACCATGTAGATGCATGGCAGGTTATTCTGTCGCGCGATGTCCTGCGCGCGCAGATGCTTCTTCACCGTCATCGGATAATAGGTGCCGCCCTTGATGGTGGCATCGTTGGCAACAATCATGCACTCGCGCCCAGCGACGCGGCCGACGCCGGTAACGAGGCTGGCCGAATGCACGTCGCCGCCGTACAGGCCATGGGCAGCCAGCGGCGACAGTTCGAGAAAGGCAGTGCCGGGATCGATCAGCAGGTCGACGCGCTCGCGCGCCAGCATCTTTCCGCGCGACGTATGCCTCTTGCGCGACACCTCGCCGCCGCCCGCGGCGACCGCCTCCAGCTTGTCCTTCAGCTCCGCGACCTGCGCCTGCATGGCTTCGACGTTGCGCTTGAAATCGGACGAGGTGGGATCGACAGTCGAGCGAAGCGACATCAGCTTCCGTTTCCTGGAGATTTTGTTTTTTCTTATGGGGCAGCCCATGACCGGCTGAGGGTCATGGTGTCATTGCGCGGCATGCCTGCGCAACCCTAACTTTCGGTCCGGATCGGTGCGGCGGTGCAGGACCGGGTGGCCCAAGCGATCACGCCGGACGTCAATGCGTCCAGGGTTCGGCGCGCTTGAAGGCAAAATTGTCGGAATAGGCGATCTGGCGGGGGGCCGGCGACTTGGGCTCGATCACCTGATAGGCGATGCCCTCGCGCTCGCAGTAGGCGACGGCATCTTCCCTGGTGTGGAAGTGCAGCGTCAGCTGCTGCTTCATATCGCCGGAACTGGTCCAGCCCATCAGCGGCTCGATCACCCGTGCCTGCTCAGGCTCATAATCGAGCTGCCATTCCTTGGTCTTGGCGGTCCCCGATTGCATCGCGTTCTTGGCGGGCTTGAAGATGCGTGCGGTCATGGAATGATGCGGCCTGTTGCGTGCGACATTGCGCCAAATTGGTGGAAACGACGGGTTTAGTATAGTCAATTGTCACGAATTTGATCCGTGATTCCGTCGCCGAGCGGTTTCGTTTCGGGATTTGGTATATTCTTTTCGCGGCGGCGTGACAATCGCGGCACGACACCGTCTATCTCGTTGGCCCTGCAAACCGGCAGCACGAACGGCTCCCATGGATATTCACGCCATCCTGCCCCCCAAAGGACGCGACCTGCGGCTCGACCTGTTCCGCGGCATCGCCAACTGGGCGATCTTCCTTGATCATATCCCCGACAACGTCGTGAATTGGGTCACCACGCGGAATTACGGCTTTTCCGACGCCGCCGACCTGTTCGTCTTCATCTCCGGTTACACCGCCTCCTTCGTCTACGCCAAAATGATGCTTGAGCGCGGCTTCATCGTCGGCGCCACCCGGCTGACCAAGCGGGTCTGGCAGCTCTATGTCGCCCACGTCATCCTGTTCGTGATTTACATCGCCGCCATCGGCTACGTGGCGCAGCGCTACAACGATCCCGACATCATCAATGAGTTCAATGTCGCCGGCCTTGTCGACAATCCCATCCAGACCCTGACCCAGGGCCTGCTGCTGAAGTTCAAGCCGCTCAACCTGGACGTGTTGCCGCTGTACATCGTGCTGATGGGCTTCTTCCCGCCGGTGCTGTGGATGATGCTGCGCAAGCCCGACCTGACCATGCTGGCCTCGCTGGCGCTGTATTTCGCCGCCCGCCAGTTCGGCTGGAATTTGCCGGCCTATCCGTCGGGCGTCTGGTATTTCAACCCCTACACCTGGCAGTTGCTGTTCGTGTTCGGCGCCTGGTTTGCACTCGGCGGCGCCGTCGAGTCGCGCTCTGTGATCAAGTCGAAGGTGCTGCTGTATTTCGGCCTCGCCTATCTCGTATTCTCGCTTGTGATGACCATGGCCGGACGCTTCCCGGACTATGGCCACATGATGCCGGACTGGCTGTTCGACGCTTTCAACCCCAACGACAAGACCAACCTTGCGCCCTATCGGGTCCTGCATTTCGTGATCATCGCGTTCTTCGTGACGCGGTTCGTGCCCAAGGACTGGCGCGGTCTCGAATGGCGCGCCTTCCAGCCGCTGATCAAATGCGGCCAGCAGTCGCTGGCGGTGTTCTGCGTCGGCGTATTCCTGTCCTTCGTCGGCCATTTCGAGCTGATGATGAGCTCCGGCTCGCTGATGGCGCAGATCTTCGTCAGCGCCTCCGGCTTGGGATTGATGACCTTCGTGGCCTATTACATCTCGTGGTCGAAGAAGCAGGACAAGCCGCTGCCGAAGCCCGCCCCAGCAGCCGCGCCGGCCTCGTCAGACTCCGCATCCCCCGCACCGTTGTCCTCCGCAACGACCCGGCCATCCTGAGCAAGGTATCGGCGGTCTGATCGGGGTGAGGCACGGATCGATTGTGCGGCCTGTGCGGCCACTAAGGCCGCAGGTCAGCGGCGCGTCGAGGCCGTGCGCTGCCGTTTGCTCTTCGCGACCTTTTGCGCCGACGCCGCGCGAATGACCTTGGCCCGCGGGCGGCGCGCCCGCTCAACCTTCTTGCTTGGCGCTTGCGCCTCATCCGCGGCGGGCTGCTGCTGAACGCTCGCAAAGGATTCCCGCAGCCCCTCCAGCTTGTCGCTGAGCGCCGCAACCCTGTCGGCGGTCCGCTTGGTCTCGGCCTTCTGCGCCGCCAGCATGTCCTGGACGATCTGCAACTGGTCGACCACCTGCTGCTGCGAGGCATCGAGCGCCTTGGTGGTACCGACAAGTTCGTCGAGTGCTGGATTTCGTGCTGCCGCCGCCACCTTCGCGGGCGGGCTGGGCGCCGCCGCATTGGTTCCGAGCCGCCAGACAAGCGCGCCGCCGACGATCAGCAGCGCCGCGACCGCGACGACGATGCCGCGCTGGGCGGGAACGCCGAGGCCGCGAATGGAATGGGCGGTCTTGGTAAAATGAGCTTGTTCGATCATGGAACATCCAAGCCAGAACCACTGGCATTGTTCCATATAGCCGGCCGGCAGGCTACCCCGGGTGTCGAGATTTTCGCGGGTCGCCATCGCGGCGGATGCGCCAAAGCGGCGAGCACCGGGTTAAGCCACTGAAATGATTGGTCGGGGCACAAGGATTCGAACCTTGGACCTGCAGTACCCAAAACTGCCGCGCTACCAGGCTGCGCTATACCCCGGGTGCCGTGTCGATACACGCTTCGGGGGGGAGCAGCAAGGCTGTCGGACCTATGGCCCCTTGAACAGCGGATGGGCGACCCTGTCGCCCGGCGCGATGCCGTATTTCCTGGCGGTGCCGGCGATGACTTCGAGAACGCCCTTGGCGAGGCCGCCGGAAGAGATGATTTTGGTGGATTGCGGCTCGGTATTCTCGGCAATGCGCAGGATGCGGCCGTCGGCGCGAATGAAGATCATATCGAGTGGAATGAAGGTGTTCTTCATCCACATGGAGACCTGCTGCTCGGGCGTGAAGTCGAACAGCATGCCGCGCCCGTCGGCGAGCTCCTTGCGGTACATCAGGCCGGTCTCGCGCTCCTTGTCGGTCTTCGCCAGTTCGACCGAGAACACCTGCACGCCCGATTTCGTGACGATCTCCAGCGGCTCGAGCTCCGCGGCATGGACGGCAGCACCCGCGCAACCGACAAACGTCAAGAATGCGGCCACCAGCAACGACGCCCGTATCAGATCACGACAGCGGTGAGCAACAATAACAGAACTCATGAACATCGACCCACGGAATGGCAAATTCGCCCGCGGGCAACACTAACCCGACGATCATGGCAAATACCAGACGACTGCCGCGCATGGCACCGGCGCGCGGCGACGCATCAGCCGCCGGAGCGTCTTGCGGGCGTCAGCGACGCTGCAAGCGAGCGATCCCGCCGAGGATGAGGTCGATTCCCGCGACAAAATCGACACGGTCGTCGTGATCGCGCATTTGCCCCGCTACGCTGCGGGTGAAGGGATACGCATCGGGATCGAGCGCGGACCACGCGGCCGACACTTCACCTAGAAATTTCGACCTGTCGAAGCCTTGCTCGCGCGCGAGCTTGCCGTTGGCCGCGTTCTGCCCTGCAACGCCCAGAATGTAATGCAGCAACGCCCCCACGATAGCCCACTGGTCTTCACGCGGCACACCAAGCGCGCCGACCTGCTGACCGATGCGTTCGAGAAGGCGAACCATCGGCAATTGCCCGGGGGCGCTGATGCGCGGCGAGCCAAGCCAGGGATGCGCGTCGATTGCATCGAACATGGCCAGCGCAACTGCGCGGATGTTTGCCTCCGGCGTCGCGTCGACCACGCAGGCCGCCATCGCGCGATCGACGATGGCGTCGCAGGCGGCGGTCAGCAGATCGCTCTTGTTGGCGACGTGCCAATAGATCGCACCGGGACCGGTGGCGAGCCGGTCCGAGAGGGCTCGGAACGTCAGACCGGCTTCTCCGCCACTGTCCAGGATCGCAATCGAAGCCTCAATGATGCGATCCCGCGAGAGCGCTTCATCCCGTCGTTGGCTGCTACGTGACTTTTTGACCATGTCTGACCTTGACATAGATGGAATGGCGTTCCAAGTCATGGAATGACGTTCCATATGTTTGACCGGGCATCTCCGGCGCATCGAACCGCGGGGAATCAGGATGAAGGCGCCAATTGCAATTATCGGTGCGGGTCTCGGCGGGCTGATGCTCGCCCGCGTGCTCCACGTTCACGGCATCGCGTCGACCATCTACGAAGCGGAAGCGTCGGCAGATGCGCGCGCCCAGGGCGGCATGCTCGACATCCACGATTACAACGGACAGCTCGCACTCAGGGACGCGGGATTGTTTGACGAGTTCATTAGCCTCATCCACGCTGGCGGTCAGCAATACCGGCTGCTCGACAAGCACGGCAGGGTTCTCTTCGACCAAGCCGACGACGGTACCGGCGGCCGGCCCGAAGTCCCGCGAGGAGATCTTCGCCGGATGCTGCTCGACTCACTTCCTGCCGATACGGTCCGCTGGGGACACAAGCTCATGGCGGCTGATCCGCTGGGTGACGGGCGGCACGTATTGATCTTTGCCGACGGCGCGACCGCGACGACGGACCTCCTCGTGGGGGCCGACGGCGCCTGGTCGCGCGTTCGTCCGCTGCTTTCCGAAGCGAAGCCGGTCTATGCTGGCACCTCGTTCGTCGAGACGTACCTGTTCGACGCCGACACCCGCCATAGCGCGAGCGCAGCAGCCGTTGGCGGCGGATCGCTGTTCGCGCTGGCGCCTGGAAAAGGCATTTTCGCGCATCGTGAACCCAACGGGGTGCTGCACGCTTACGTGGCGTTGAACAAGCCGGAGGACTGGACCGACCGCATCGACTTTTCCGATCCGGCGGCTGCCTTGGCCTTCGTCGCGAGGGAATTCGACGGCTGGGCTCCCGCGCTTACAGCGCTCATCACCGACAGCGAGACCGATCCGGTGCTCCGCCCTTTTCATACGCTGCCGGCTGAGCACAGATGGGATCGCGTCAAGGGAGTGACCCTGCTCGGCGACGCGGCGCATCTGATGCCGCCATCAGGCGAAGGCGCCAATCTTGCCATCTACGATGGCGCTGAACTCGCGAAGGCCATCGCTGCCAATCCCGATGACGTGGAAGCCGCGCTGGCCGCGTATGAAAAGGAGCTGTTTCCGCGCAGCGCGTCCGTCGCTGCCGAGTCGGGCCAGCTCACGGAACTATGGTTGGGCGACGACGCGCCTCAGAGCCTGGTCGACATGTTCGCCAACAACACGCCCTTGGCGTAGTTTCCTGCACCCCGGCGGAAGGTCGACAGCCCGCACATGCGCGACGATCGTGAATGTCTAGCAGGTCTAATGCGAGGACAGACCCGGTGTGCCGGCTTCCGGCTGGATCTCGGCGGCCATCATGCCCTTCGACCCAGGCCCGAAGCGAACCAGCACATACTGGCCGGGCCGCAACTCGGTCATGCCGAAGCGGCGCAGGGTTTCCATGTGCACGAAGATATCTGGCGTGCCCTCCCCGCAGGTCAGGAAGCCGAAGCCGCGCAGCCGGTTGAACCACTTCACTTGCGCCCGCTCCAGACCGCTGGTCGGGGTGACGCTGACATGGGTCCGCGGCGGCAACATCTGCGCCGGATGGATCGCGGTGGATTCATCCATCGAGACGATCCGGAATGCCTGGTAGCCCTTGGCACGCTGCACGCATTCGACAACGAGGCGCGCGCCTTCATAGGCGGTCTGATAGCCATCGCGGCGCAGGACGGTGACGTGCAGCAGCACGTCCGCAGCCCCGTTGTCGGGCACGATGAAGCCATAACCTTTGGATGCATCAAACCATTTAATGACGCCACTGATTTCGACGAGATTGGCTGCCGCGCCTTCGCCGAGACCCGCAAACGGGTCCATCGCTTCATGATCGGAATGGCTGGAAAAATCTGCTGGTCCCGACCGCGACGGCCCGGCTGCGCCTGGCGGTAACGCCCCCAGCCTCTTCGAATCAAATCCGTCCGACCCCATGACCCCGGATCCCACACTCTGCGGGCTGTCCGCGTAACGACAGCACCACCCTACGTGCCCACCTATGACGATTCATGATGGCGCTACGCGAATCTCGCGATTCAAAGATAACACTGTCAGAAGCGGCGCAAAGACAAAAAACGAACACAGAAAGAGCTATGAACAGCCTTGCGCGGCAGCGAATCAAGCGTGCATCAGTTACCGACGAACGGTCCCAGCGTCTCACCGATATCGTGGCGGATCACGAGATCGGCATGGCGGTCCTGATCGGTAGGCTCGTTGTTGATGATGACGAGCCGAGCGCCGGAATTCTTTGCCAACTGGGGAAACCCCGCGGCGGGCCATACCGCCAGCGATGAACCGATGGCGAGAAACAGATCGCATTGCCGTGTGAGTTCGGCGGCGCGCCGCATCGCATCCTCGGGCATCGACTGTCCGAATGAGATGGTGGCAGTCTTCACCGGATCATCGCAGACCGTGCAGCTTGGCGCCTGTCCGTCCCTGTCAAAGCGCTGCCTGACCCAGACAAGCTCGTAGGCCAGTCCGCAGCCGATGCAGCGAGCGTAGGTAGTGTTGCCGTGTAGCTCGATGACATCCTCCGGCGCGAAGCCCGACGCCTGATGCAGGTTGTCGATGTTCTGCGTGATGATCGCAGGAATCTTGCCGGACTTGTACAGCGCCGCCAGCGCGCGATGTCCACGCCCGGGTCGCGCCGCGGCAAAGGTCGCCTCTATGGCGAAGCGCCGCCGCCATGCCTCCTCGCGAGCGTCCTTGCTCGCAACGAATTCGTCATAGGGAATCGGCCGGTTGCGGGTCCACAATCCACCCGGCGAGCGAAAATCGGGAATGCCCGACTCGGTGGAGATGCCGGCTCCGGTGAACGGAACGATCATCGATGCCGCGGCGATCATGTCGCCAAGCTGGTCCACGCCGCTTCGAAGATCTGACGCAATCATGAGACATCCGATGTGCTGCGGGACCGCGAGGCGGTTTACACCGATCGCTGCGATCTTCGAAACACGTGTGACGCTGCGTCGATGACCGCAAGGGCAGCCGTGCGGGACAGACGTTCGTCCGGGCCCCTGTCCAACGCCAACCGGCGCAGCACCTTTTCAGGCCATGCCCCATCTGGCTGCATCTATCACAAAAGAGTGAACCGCGCCGGGGAAGGCGTGGCGGCATTCCGCGGTCGACGGTACGCAGGAACGGCCGGTGTCAGGCGGCTCTGGCGACGCCGTCTTTCGGCGCCTCGTCCTTCTTCGGCTTGGCGACCGGCGTGGCCTGGGATTTCTTCACCGACTTGCCGTAGTGCGACAGCTTTTCCAGCTCGGCTTCAAGCTCGGCCTGCCGCGCAGCGACTTTCTCGGCGAGCTTGTCGGTCGCCTGATCACGCAGTGCAGCAAGTTCTTCGATAGTCAGCGCGTCCAGATCGATCTTTGCCATGCCAGTCTCCCGTTCGCTTCGGGCTACCCCCGACTCCGCTGCGTCGCAAGTAGCACAGGGGGCTTTTCCACTGCGCCACGCGTGCAATTCAATTGACGTCGGCGCGCGCATTGGTTGAAATAAAGCGGGTGAGGAAAACGTCATGACGTCGTGGATGGAAGAGCGCGACCGACTGGTGGCGCAAACGCTGGCCTTTGTGCAGGGCGTCGCCGCTGCGAAACCGTTTCTTGCCGCAACGCCGCCCGCCGCTCCCCCGGCGCCGCCGCAGCTCGCCGAGCCAAAAACTCTGCCACGGACCCCATCATCGCGGGTACCAGCGCCGGTCTCCGAGCGCGACGAGATCATGCGACGGGTCGCTGCATTCAAGGCGCATCAGCACAGGCTGATCAAGGAGCGCGAATCTTATTACGCGAGCGTGCAGTCGCAGATCCGCACCGTGCTGGAAAACGACGTCAAGCCCCGCAGCTTGTAGCGCAAGCGCAACTGCCTCATGTGCCCCGGCACGGTCCCTGCCCCGCCGGGGCAGCTTCTTGTCGGGATTAGAGGGATTGCGATCGAGCGACCTACGCAGGCAGCTATTTGCCGAGATGCCGCCTGACCGCGGCGAGCGAGGTACCGACCTCGGCGATCGCGGCGGAAAGTTCGTTCTGTGAGACCCTGAGCCGGTAGGACCAATAATCGCGTTGCGACGTGTCATGGGCTTCGATCACCGGCGGCGCCATGATGCCGAGGTTAGATGCCAGGACGGTCGATACGGGGGCAAGTCGGATCATGGCCCAATCTACCACCGCAACGGCGCGCGTCCAGCCAACGCCAGCGCCAGCATTAACGGAGCGTTCATGCGCGTGGAGAAATTGCTACTGCGGCACGCCCAGCGATGCCTGAATGCCGCCGGCCGGGATGCAGGCCTTGCGGCGCCTCAATCCCCGTATCGCGCCTGTGACCTTGAGTATTTTTCCTGCCGAGCAGGAGCGGTCCTCTACCAGCACGACTTCATAGGGCGCCAGAATGAAGGGTTCGGCTTTCAGAATGTTTTGCGCCACCGCCGGCGTCGTCCCGGCTGCGACCACAAACCCGAAAAACCCGAACACTACGCTACGCATTTCACGTTCCCACCAGCCGGCAGCGGTTAATACCGTTTCATGGGTTAAAGTTTCGCGTCGCTCACGTTTTTATTTTCGTCATTCCGGCACCCGCGGCGAGGACGACAATGAGGCATATCTCCCCGCTGCCGAGCAGCGTCAGCCGCAGAACCTCGACGCCCAGGAGATCAGAGCGTCTCCTGCTTGTGTCCGCATTCCTTACAGGTGAACGTCACCCGCGACACGCCCTTGGCCGCCGAGACGCGATTGGGCGCTCCGCATTTTCCGCACTTGGTCTCGATCCGGGTATCGCCCTGCTTCACCACAAGGGCCTTACGCGCCATGGTCTCGCGAATGAGGCGCTCGGCCTCCTCGCGCATCGCCTGCTTGCTCATATGGTCGCCCCTGCATGAATAGCCCGGAAAACCAACGGTGCCGGCGCATTCGGCTGTTTATAGCGTCGGTCGTGACAGTGTTCAAACGGCCACCGCATCCCTGCTGCAAATTCTCGGTGCCTGCGGCAGCGCCGCAACGCGACGCGGTCGCCGATCGTCGTGACAACGTGCTCGGACCTCTGGACAGGGCAGTCAGAGCGCTATAGAACAAACAACGAACATCATTTCATCCGAAAGGTCCGCGCGCATCACCTTCCGCACGGAAGGCGGCGCATGGGTCAGCGAATGGAGGGCGCTATGGATTTGCAGGCACGCGTCGAATTCTGGAAGAGCATCGATCCGGATCCGGATTTCTGCCGCAGGGCGGAGCGGGAAATGCTGATGCTGAGTTCGCAGGATACCGACTGGATCGAGGCCAGAATGCGGGATCTTGAGCAAGTCCTGGGACTGGAGACGGCGGAATAGAGGGAACCTTCCGCCATCTGCCATGTTGGTTGGGCAGTCGCCTGCTGGCGAAACAACCCCGCGCCACCCTGTGTCGCGGGGTTTCTATTGGAGCGCATCGCATGAATGTATGGAGCGACTATCTGAGGGCACAGGCCGAACTTGCCGACCGCATGGCCATCACGATGACCACGCCCGAATCTCGCCAGGAATTCGCGGAGATTGCCGGCAATTTCAGGCGGGACGCCGAAATCGAAGACGAACGCCGGCGCGTCGGCGGCTGACCATGGCGCCGGAGCGGAAGTTATCCACCGACATCGTGGCTGTCCTGATTGGCGCCCCAATCGATTCCGATAAACCCTTCGGGGCCGACTTGAAGGATTGCGCATGAACGAAGACCGCCTTGCCACCGAACGCGACACGATTGCGCGACGGGTGGCCGAGTTCCGTGAAACCCAGGCCCGGTTCCAGCGTGCCCGCGAAGATTACTACGAGGCGACCATCGAAAAAGTTCGCAACATTGACTGGAACGATTACGAAGATCGCCCGTTGTCAGCCTGAACATCTCCAAGTGTTCGAGACCAAGCATGCCAAACTAAAAGGCCCCGTCATCCCACTGACGGGGCTTTTTCGTGTCTGCATCTGCTCTGGCCGCCGCGATCGCCCGCCCCTGCCGCTTTTTCCAATTTGCTGCTATCAGGCGCATCCGGCCACTGGTTCATCATAGGCCGAAGGAGGTCAGTCCATGCGCTATCTGCACACCATGCTCCGCGTCCGCAAGCTGGACGTCGCGCTCAAATTCTACGCCGACGCGCTCGGCCTCAAGGAGGTCCGCCGCATCGACAACGACAAAGCGAGGTTCACCCTGGTTTTCCTGTGCGCGCCCGATGACGAAGCCTTGCTGGCCAAGGTCGATGGCCGCGGCGCACCGCTGGTCGAACTCACCTACAACTGGGACGAGGAGAAATACGGAGAGGACCGCTATTTCGGCCATCTCGCCTATGAGGTCGACGACATCTACGCGACCTGCGACCGCCTGATGAAGCTCGGTATCACCATCAACCGGCCCCCGCGCGACGGCCAGATGGCCTTTGTCCGCTCGCCCGACCTGCATTCCATCGAGCTGCTGCAGAAAGGCGATGCGCTGCCGCCGAAGGAGCCATGGATGTCGATGGCCAACACCGGACACTGGTAACCACAGAACATTCTTTCGTCGTCGCTACAGGATGGAACCGGAAGCAGTGGCTCGCGTTCTTCATTGCAATACTGGCTTTCATGGAGAATACGACGATGGGACGCGGTCTTTTGCTTTGGTTGTTGGGTGTGCCGATTCCGGTGATCATTCTGCTGTGGCTGTTCTTCGGTCGTTGAGCACATCGGATTATAGCAGGAACAGGCTCCGCATCGCGGAGCCTGTTTTTTTTGTGCAGGTCCACTGCTGAAAGCACAGGCCCTCTCGGCAACGCGCGATTCCGGGCCTAACATGGCGTGACGCAATGCTGTTGCCGTCCGTAGAGGTGCCCATGTCCGACGCTCCCGCAATATCGCTTCGAATCTGGGGGCGCGCCAATTCGGTCAACGTGCAGAAGGTCCTGTGGTGCTGCAGCGAACTCGACCTCCGCTTCGACCGCATCGACGCAGGCATGCAGTTCGGCCGCAACGACGAGCCGGATTATCTGGCGATGAATCCCAACGGCCGCGTCCCCACCCTGGTGGACGGCGACTTCGTGCTGTGGGAATCCAATTCCATCATGCGCTATCTGGCCCTCGTCCATGGCGAAGGCACGACGCTGTATCCATCCGCGCCGAAGGTGCGCGCCGGCATGGAGCGGTGGCTGGACTGGACGCTGTCGACGCTACAGCCGGTGGAGCGCCCGCTGTTCTGGGGGCTGGTCAGGACGCCCCCCGCGGAGCGCGACATGCCGGCGATGCAGCAGGCCGCCGATGCGGCGGCGGCGCAATGGCGCATTGTCGATGCCCACCTGGCCAATCGCAGCATGATGGAAGGCGAAAGCTTCACCCTGGCCGATATCGCAGTCGGCGCCTATGCGCGCCGCTGGCTGGGCGTCGAGGGCGTGCGCAAGCCGGCTTTGCCTCATCTCGCGCGCTGGTTCGAATCGATTTCCCGCCGTCCCGGCTTTCAGGACTACGTCGCGCCGCCGATGTCCTGACCGCGGCGCGCCCGGGTTACGGCAGCGACCGCTCGAACAGCAGCACGCAGACAACGATGGTCAGGGTGATGACCGCCACCACGAGCCGCGCGGTCCAGCTCATGCCGCGGCCGATCCACCACAGCAGAGCACAGCTCATCAAGACAGGGACAAGAAAATCCAGTTGCACGATGACCTCGCTGCGCATCGGTGCGCCGGACCAGGTGGCTAGCTGACGAAACGGACGCCCAGTGTCTTGCCGCGTCGCCACACTACTTCACAGGTTCGCCCGGTCCGCGCATCCCGGGAAAACGCCAGCCGCACCCTCGCGGTGACGGACTGCGGATCGTCGACGATGATCTTCGCCCCCGTGGACGACAGGTCGAGCACATTGCATTGGCGCGCCGCAAATCCCCCATCCAGCGTAATCCAGCCGGCCTGCCGCACCGACCGCCTCACGTCCCGTTTCTTCGTCACCGCCATCGCACACTCCCGATGGGGATGGGTACGCCAGGAGGTTTTACGAATCTGTTGCCGTCACGGCGGAAAGCCCGGAAATGCCTCGTTCAGAGGGCTGTTCATGACCCGGCGCATACCTGCAGGAGACGGCTTGCCGACCCGCGCAAACGCCACTATACGTTCGCCCGCTGCGGTCGATCGTTCCACGATGGGCCGCAGCCCACGGACCAGACCGCAACGTCAATCCATTGATTATGTGATCTTATTCGTGATACGCCTTGCGAAACAGCGGCCTGTTCGGACCCGGTCCGGTCGATCAGCCAACGTTTTTGCTCCCTTCGTCTATCGGTTAGGACGCCACCCTTTCACGGTGGAGAGAGCGGTTCGATTCCGCTAGGGAGCACCACCATCCTCGCGATGGCCCGAGATCCCCTCATCCGACTGCCAAACTTCGTTGAGCAACGGCTTGCTGACTACTGCCACGTCTGGTGGCGCGAGCTCGGCAAGTGCCCGTCAAACAGACAATGCACGTGATTCACAGAATCATGCGCCTGGGCCGAGCCACAACGCCGGCACATGGCCGCCGGGGCCCCTGCATCTCCAGGCAGGGAAGATGCGACACGACTTCACGTTCGTTTGAAGCCTCACCGTGCCGAAACGGGAACGTCTCCCGCTGCGAGTTGTTGGCCTTGCATCATTCTTCATGAAGGAGATACCGCATGACGAAGACGAGATTTCTCGCCGCAGCCGCCATTCTGTCCGCGCTGATTGCCTCGCCGGCGCTGGCCGGCGACATGAACCATCCGCGCGCGATGTCGCAGCGGTCTTACGATGCCAATGCCTATCAGCGCAGCGACCGCGGGTTTTGGCCGGCTGACGTTGCCGCAGGCGTGGTCGGCGGTGCTGTGGGCGCAGCGGGCGCCATCGCGACCGCGCCGTTCCGGGGCGCCGATGCCTACGCCTATGACGACGGGTACAACGGCTATGACGGCGATTACCGCTACAGCCAGAGCTATGCTGCCAGGAATGGCTTCGTCTGCCAGCCCGGCACCATGTTCCGCGGCGAGGACGGCCGGGCGCATCTCTGCCAATAGGCAGCGACACGATCTTAGGCGTGACACGATCTTGAGACAGATGGGTGGCCCGCGGCCGCCCCTTTTTCGTGCCGCTGGCGGCGACAACATGTCCCGCAGATTTCATCGGCGGGATGGCGAATCATCCACACTTCGCACCGGTGGCACGTTATTTTCTTCCGATGAACCTGCTCGAATCGCTCCCGACTGTTATTGGCGTTGCCGCCGTTGCACCAGCCTTGCTGGTCCTGTGGCTGGTGATTGCCGCCGATGAGCGGCCGGGGCCGCCCGGACTGGTGTGGGCGGCGTTCCTGCTGGGGGCCGCCAGCATCTCCCTGCTCGGCCTCGCCCGCGCGCCCTTCGCCTCCATGGCCGGCCTGAGCGACAATCCGTGGCTGGCGATGCTGCTGCATTCGATCTTCGGCATCGCGGCGCCCGAGGAAATCGTCAAGGTGCTGGTGATCCTCGCAGTGGCCACGCAGCGGGCGCGTTCCGACGATCCGATGAACACGGTGGTCTATGGCGCAGCGGTCGGGCTCGGCTTTGCCGCCTATGAAAATCTCGTCTACCTCGTGAAATTCCCGGAGATGTGGCGTTCGCTGGCGGTGCTGCGCAGCGTGCTGACCGTACCGTTCCACGGTGCCGTCGGCATCATCGCCGGCGGCTACATCGCGCTGGCACGCTACGGCAGTGCACTGGGCGCACATCGCCGCGACAGATATGCGCGGATCAAGACCGCCGCGCTGATCGTGCTGGCGCCGGTGGCGCTGCACAGCTGCTTCGACCTGCCGCTGCTAACGCTGCAGCAGCACCCCGACATCCAGGGCCTGTTGCGCCGGGTGCTGGAAGCGACCGGATTGTTTGTCGGGTTCGGCACCATCTTCCTTGCCGCACGGCTGGTGTGGCGCATCGGCGCCCACCACGCACCGCGCAGCGAAGCCTCGCGGCAGCGGCTGCGCCAGTTGCGCAGCATGTGGGCGCTGCTGTTGGTGGGCGGCGGCGCCGGCTTCGTCGGTACCGCCTTCGTGCTATCCTCCATCCATCACTGGTTCGTCACTCCGGATCGCAACGTGACACTCGTGCTGGTCCCGCTGGGGCTGATCTCGATTGCCATCGGCCTTGCATTGCTGCTGCTGACTACTACCGCCTACATTCTTGGCCGCAACCGGCTGCGCCGTTTCGCGCCCGGCTTGGCGTCGGCATTCGGCGATTTCTGACCCCACAATCTTTACCACGGGGCGCCGCCCCGGGGTATGCTGATGCCACCCGGACCTTTCCGGAACGGCACCAGGATCTTCCCATGACACTCCCCGACGATATCTCCGCCCTGCAGGCCAAAGTAACCACCACGGTCCGCGCCCACTGGAAGGCATTCCTGTTCGAAGGAATTCTGCTGGTGGTGCTGGGACTTGCTGCCATGATCGTGCCGCCGCTGGCGAGCATTGCCGTGACGATCTTTCTCGGATGGATGTTCCTGATCACCGGCGTCGCCGGCCTGGCGCTGACCTTCTGGGCACGGGCAATGCCCGGATTCTGGTGGTCGCTGATCTCGGCCGTGCTGGCCGTCGGTGCCGGCATCGTATTGCTGGTCAAGCCGGTCGAGGGCACCCTGACCCTGACCTTCGTGGTCGGCGCCTATTTCCTCGCCGAAGGCGTCGCGTCGATCATGTACGCCCTGCAGCACCGCAAGGAATTGTCGGAGCGCTGGAGCTGGATGCTATTTGCCGGCGTCATGGATATCGTGATCGCGTTCCTGATCATCAGCGGCCTGCCCGGTTCGGCGGTATGGGCGATCGGCCTGCTGGTCGGCATCAACCTGGTGTTCGGCGGCGCCTCGCTGATCGGCATGGCACTGGCGGCCCGTAACAAGGCTTGAGAACAGGTCGCAACTGCGACCCGGTTGCCCGGACGTGACGCCGTACGCGGCATAGCTTCGCCGAGTCGATGCCGTCACGGATGCCAGCTCCGAACGGTCTTGCCGCCGCAGAGCCTCACAAGCCGCGCGAGGCTCCGCTCCGCCGAGCCGCATCGCGTCGGGACACAGCGACAGCGGCGGTTTCTCAGCAGCCTTTGCAGATGCCCTTGATCTTGCGGTCGAGATCGCGGTCCTGGGCGTCGATCTTGCCGGGGTCGTTGCTGCCGGTCTCCGACGGCACGTCGCCGGCGCGCGGCTGGCGATGACCGACCGGCGCGGCGATGGTTCCGGCCGGCTGCTGCGCCCGCTTGACGGCGGCCGGCGGCGCATTGCGCGTCGAATCCTGCGCCAGTGCCAGCGAGCTTCCCAGCGTTGTCAGGCAGGCGATTGCCACGAGACATTTTTTCATTTTTCTTCTCCGACCTCTCAACATCATCTCATCGTGTTCGTTCGGGCACGTCGATCGTCGCACAATTGCGCCGCCCCTGCGCGGAACAATCCTGCACCTTGCGCACATCGGCCATGGTGCCGAGCAGCCAGATCCCGGCGGCCACCAGCACCACGAAGAATCCCAGCATCACCGCGTTTTCGAAGCCGCGATTTCCCTCATCGTCCGGCGGATCGCGCTTAACTTCGGTCATGGGTACCGGTCATGGCTTCGGCGGATAGGCGTGAACATCGCCACAGTAATCAACGACACGATAGCCCAATTCCGCCGAGGCTTCACGATCGGCCGCGGGATTTCGCGTCAAATATTCCGGACCGACCGGCGCCTTGCCGAAGCCGCCTGGAATATCCAGCACGTAGTCCGGCTGGCAAAGTCCCGAAACATTACCGCGTAGCGCGCGCATCAGCGCCTGTCCCTGCGCGACCGTGGTGCGCAGATGCGCGGTGCCGGGCGCCAGATCGCCATGGTGAAGATAATACGGCTTGATGCGGCATTCGACGAACATCCGCATCAGTTGCTCCAGCGTCCCGGCATCGTCATTGACGCCGGTCAAAAGCACGGACTGGCTGACCATGGGAATTCCTGCGTCGATGATCAGCGCACATGCGGCGCGCGCAGCCGCGGTCAGTTCGCGCGGGTGGTTGGCATGCAGCGCCACCCAGGTGGTGGCGCCCGGCGTCTTCAGTGCCGCGACCATCTCGGCGGAGACGCGCACCGGGTCGGCCACGGGAACGCGGGTGTGCACCCGAATGATCCTGACGTGATCGATGGCACCGAGGTCGGCCGTGATCTCGGCCAGCCGTCGCGGCGACAGCATCAGCGGATCGCCGCCGGTCAGGATCACCTCCCAGATGTCCGGATGCGTCCGGATGTAATCCAGCGCTGCGGCATAGGCCTCGCCGGACAGCGCGTTGTCCTTGCCCGGCCCGACCATCTCACGACGGAAGCAGAACCGGCAATAGACCGCGCAGACATGCACCAGCTTGAACAGCACGCGATCGGGATAGCGATGCACGATGCCCTCGACCGGCGCATGGACGTGATCGCCGATTGGATCGGCATTCTCCTCGGGCAGCGTGCTGAGTTCGTCGATGCTCGGGATGTACTGCCGCGCGATCGGGTCGTCGGGATCGTCACGATCGATCAGGGCGGCCACGGCCGGCGTCACCGCCACCGCGTAGCGGGCCGCCACCTTCTCCAGATCAGACAGCGCCGCCGCGGGGGCCAGACCATGGGCGACCAGCTCAGCCGGCTGGCGCAGAGTGGTGGCAAGCTTGCGGGTCGGCACGGTCATCTCTCGCCAGTCGGCAGTTGCCACACCACCTGGTCGATTCGGGTGGCGCCCGCGGCCAGCATCACCAGCCGGTCGAAGCCGAGCGCGATGCCCGACGCGTCGGGCATGTTGGCGACCGCCTCGAGAAACTCCTCGTCGAGCGGATAGCGCTCGCCGTAGCGGCGCTGCTTTTCATCCATCGATTCGGCAAAACGTCGACGCTGCTCATTGGCGTCGGTCAACTCACCGAAGCCGTTGGCCAGTTCGACACCGCAGGCATAGACTTCAAAGCGTTCGGCGACGCGCGGGTCGTGCTGCCGGGTCCGCGCCAATGCGGCCTCCGGCGCCGGATAGTCGAACAGTACGGTGAGCTGGCCCTGCCCGAGATGCGGCTCGATGTATTCCACCAGAACCTTGCTGAAGATGTCGGACCAGGTGTCGTCGTCAGCGATCCGCACCTTGCCTGCGACGGCGGCGGCCAGTGCCGCGCGATCGCCATGGCCGTGGGCGATGGTCGCCAGCAGGTCGACGGAAGCAAATTTCTCGAACGCGGCGGCGACGGTCAGCATTTCCGGCTCCGCGAACGGATCGGTCGTCTTGCCGCGAAATGCGAACTGCTTTGTCCCGGCCGCCTGCGCGGCATGGGCAATCACCACGATGCAGTCGGCGATCACGGCCTCATAACTCGCATTCGCCCGGTACCATTCCAACATGGTGAACTCCGGCAGATGCAGGTCGCCGCGTTCCCGATCGCGAAACACTTTCGCAAGCTCAAAGATCTTCTCTTCGCCTGCCGCCAGCAGCTTCTTGCAGGCGAATTCCGGCGAGGTCCTGAGATAGCGCGTCAGCCGCCCGCCACCGGCGCCGGTCAGTTCGGTGCGCGGCGCGTGCAGATGGGTCTCGTTGCCCGGCGAGACCTGCAGGATCCCCGTCTCCACCTCGGTAAAGCCCTGCTCCTCGAACCAGTCCCGGGTCGCCCGGGTGATGGCGCCGCGGGCCTGCAGGAACGGCCGGCGGTCGAGGTGCCGCCCGGGCTCCCACCACGGCGACGGCGGCTTCGTCCCGCTCATCGCCGGTCCGCCCGAATAAGTTGCAAAAGGCTGGCATCATCAGGCGAAATCAGTATGTTGCAGCCCGAAACCGCTTCGCTGGCCTCGGGACATCGTCCGGATCGGTCCCGGGCCTGAAATCTAGGAAACATATCTGTGAAAGTCATCGCCAGTTCTATTCGCAAGGGCAACGTGATCGAGCAAGACGGCAAGCTCTACGTGGTTCTGACCGCCGAGAACATCCACCCCGGCAAGGGAACCCCGGTCAGCCAGATCGAAATGCGCCGAATCAGCGACGGCGTGAAGATCTCGGAGCGGTACAAGACCACGGACGCGGTGGAAAAGGCGACCATCGAGGACCAGAACTTCAATTACCTCTACAAGGACGCCGACGGCTTCCACTTCATGAACAACGACAATTACGACCAGGTGGCCGTGCAGAAGGACGTGATCGGCGACGCCGAGCCCTATTTGCAGGAAAACATGACCGTGAAGCTGTCGCTGCACGGGCTGATCCCGGTGGCCATCACCATGCCGCAGCGCGCCACCGTGGAAGTGGTCGATACCGAACCGGTCACCAAGGGCCAGACTGCGTCGTCGTCCTACAAGCCGGCCATGCTGGCCAACGGCGTCCGCACCCTGGTGCCGCCGCACATCGGCCCGGGCACCCGTATCGTGGTGATGACCGAAGACGGTTCCTACGTCGAACGCGCCAAGGATTGATCCACATCCCCGACTGCTATCGCCCGGCTTGACCGGGCGATAGCACTTGAGAGGCGCGGAGGGCGGCGCGTCCGAGGCAAGTTATCCGCGCGCCGGCGGCGTCCAGCGATAGGCCGCGCCAAACCTGTTCCAGACATTGATGCCGGCAATCGCCGAAGACAGGTACAGCAACTCCGTCTCGGAGAATTCCGCGCCCGCCTCGGCATAGACCGCGTCGCTGACGCCCTGTGAGACCAGCGTCAGCGCCTCGGTCCAGGCCAGCGCCGCGCGTTCGCGCGCCGAAAACACCGGCGCCTCCCGCCACACCGCCAGCAGATCGAGCTTGTCTCTGGGCACGCCGAGGCCTTCGGCCAATATGATGTGATACTGGACGCAGAACGCGCAGCCATTGATCTGCGACGCGCGGATCTTCACCAGTTCGAGCATCTGCTTGTCGAGGCCGAACTGCGCCGCGGCGCTGCCGAGCGCCCGCACCATGGCGTCGAGCTCCGGCGCCAGACTCTTGAGATCCTTGTGTTCGCTGCGCGGGGAGTGGGCAAGTGACATCGCCGTCAATTCCTTTATTATCAGTGCACTGAGATATTATAAGTGGGCTGATAACATGCGCAAGCCGAACAGTTTGGCGAACAGGTCACGCGCCGCCACGTCTCGAAAACCGGCCAAGGGGAAAGTCCGGAAATCGGCAAAATCCGCCATCACCAAAAAACGTACCGGACGCAAAATGGCCCCGGTGCCCGGCGTCCGTCCGCCTCCGCCGGGCCAAGGCAAGCGCGGCGAGGCCGGCTATCTCGGCTACCTGCTGCGGCAGGCGCAGGCTGCGGCACGGCTGACGCTGGAGCGCGCGCTGTCCGAACTGAATGTCACGCCTCCGCAATTCGCGGTGCTGACCATGCTGAAGGCCTATCCCGGCCTGTCCGGCGCCGACCTCGCCCGCGTCGCGCTGCTGACGCCGCAGACCGTCGGCCAGATCATCCGCAACCTTGAGCGCGCCGGCGCGATCCGCAAAACGCCGCACCCAGTGCATGGCCGCGTGCTGCAATGGACGCTTACCCGCAAGGGCGCCACGCAGCTCGATCAATGCCGTCGCCATGTCAGGGCGCTGGAGCGGCGACTGGCGGCGAGCCTGTCCGCACGCAGCGAAGTGACGGTGCGGCGCTGGCTGGCCGCCGTGGCGGCGGACATGGCTCCGTGACCGGTTCCAGCGACGCAATGCCTCTGCCGCGGCGGCCTTCCCGGGGCTAGACTCCAGTCATGACCCAGATCGATTCCCGTCATCCGCTCTCACGCCGTTCCTTGCTGCAGGCCGGCCTCGGCGCAGGCGCCCTGCTCACCCTGCCGGCCTCGGCGATCGCCGCCCCGGCTGGCTTTGACGCCTGGCGCGACGGTTTTCGCGCCCGCGCGCTGGCCAAGGGGGTGTCGGATGCCACCTACAGCCGCGTGATGGGCCGCATCGAGCCGGACATGTCAGTCTTCAAGGCGATGCAAAAGCAGCCGGAATTCCACGAGGAGCTGTGGCAATACGTCAACCGCCGCGCCTCCGACTGGCGCATCATCGCCGGCAAGGAGGCGCTGAAGAAGAACGCGGCTCTGTTCGGTCGCATCGAGCAGGATTTTGGCGTCGAGCGCGGCACCCTGCTGGCGCTGTGGGGCGTGGAGTCGGCCTATGGCGATCCGATCGTGCAGCAGAACCATATGCGCCCGGTATTTCCCTCGCTGGCGGCCCTGGCATGGAACGAGCCGCGCCGCCGCAGCTACTGGGAAACCGAGCTGATCAATGCGCTGAAGATCGTCGACAAGGGCTGGGGCACGCCGGAAGAAATGCGCGGCTCCTGGGCCGGCGCCATGGGTCATACCCAGTGGATGCCGGAGGTCTGGCTCAATGTCGGCCTCGACTATGACCGCGACGGCAAGGTGTCGCCGTTCGGCCGGCCCGACGATGCGCTGGGCTCCAGCGCCCGCTTCCTGGTCAACCGCGGCAAGTATCCGCGCGGCGAACACTGGGGCTACGAGGTCCGAGCCCCCGGCGCCGCCTCGTCAGATGCACGGCGAACCTTCGCGGCGTGGTCCGCCGCCGGCGTGACCCGCGCCGACGGCCAGCCATTCCCGCAACCGGGCGCCAGCGCCAAATTATGGCTGCCGGTGCAAGGCGGGCCCGCCTTCCTGCTCGGCCAGGGTTTTTACGCGGTACGCAGCTACAATCCGTCGATGAACTACGCGCTGGCGATCTGCCATCTCGGCGACCGCATTCTCGGCGCGCCACCCTTCATCCAGCCGTTCCCGGGCTCCGAGCGCATTCTGACGCTGGCTGAAGTGCAGGAAGTGCAGACCCGCCTCACCCGCGCCGGTTTCGATACCGGCGGCACCGACGGCCGCGTCGGCAACGACACCATGAAGGCGGTGAAGGACTATCAGCTCAAGATGGGCCTGCTGCCGGCTGACGGCTATGGCGGGCTGAAGGTGCTGGCAAGGTTGAGGCAGGGATCGTAACGACACAACGCGCGACTGTCATCGCCCGCGGAAGCGGGCGATCCAGTAAACGCAGGTGGTGGTGATAGAGCCGGAACGCTGCCGTATACTGGGTCCCCGCTTTCGCGGGGACGACAGGCGGAGATCGCGGCAGCGCCTGCGCACGCCCCGGAACGACAAGCCTACCTGATCATTGCCGGTCCGGGATCCGGCACCGCCACATCGATCACCCGCATCTGCACGCGCTCGGCCCCCTGCCAGCGGTCGACGGTCAATGAACCCGCCACATGCAGCATCTGGCCGCGGTTGGCCTGCAGGGCGTTGCCGAGCTTCTGGCCGATCGACCGGAACGCGATGCCGTTGACGATCGAGCCATCGGACGACTTGAAGCGCAGCCGCAGATGCGCCTGGCCGACTTCGTCGGCATAGACCAGCTGGTGCGACGGCAGCGCGATCACCGGCTCCGGATTGCCGGCACCGAACGGCCCGGCCCGATTGAGCGTGTTCACCAGATCGGCGGTGACACCGCGCGCGGTGACGGCGCCGTCGATGAACAGCTCTTTCTCGTTGCGCGATTTGGCGACGTCGCCGGCCAGTGCCGCTTCCATGTAGCCGCGGAATTCGGCGAGGCGTTCCTTGCGCAAGGTGACGCCGGCCGCCATGGCGTGGCCGCCGCCCTTGATCAGGATGCCGTCCTTGACCGCCTGCCGGACCACTCTGCCGATATCGACGCCGGAGATCGAACGGCCCGACCCGGTGCCGATGCCGCCGGGCTCCAGCGCGATGGCGAAGGCCGGCCGCGCGAATTTCTCCTTGAGCCGGGAGGCGACAAGCCCGACAACGCCGGGATGCCAGCCCTCCGCCGCGGTGACGATCACCGTGCCCTTGTCCTCGAGGCCCAGCGAGGCCATCGCCTCGGCTTCCGCCTGCGCCTCGGCCATCTGCTCGATCACCCGGCGTTCGGTGTTGAGACGGTCAAGTTCGGCGGCGATGCGCGCGGCCTCGGAAATGTCGCCCTCGAGCAACAGTTGCACGCCGAGGTCGGCGCGGCCGATGCGGCCGCCGGCATTGATGCGCGGCCCCAGCATGAAACCAAGATGCCAGGCCTCGGGCGGGCCACTCAGGCGTGACACGTCCATCAGCGCGGTATGGCCGACATGGTCACGCCGGCGCAGTGCGATCAGCCCCTTCGCAACGAAAGCGCGGTTGAGACCGGTCAGCGACGCCACGTCGGCGACGGTGCCGAGCGCCACGTGATGCAGCATGCCGAGCAGATCCGGCTCCGGCATGGTGGCGGTCCAGAAGCCGCGCCGGCGCAGTTCGCGGTTGACCGCCACCAGCGTGACGAAGACAAGGCCGACCGCGGCGAGATGCCCGAGGCCGGAGATGTCGTCGGGCCGGTTCGGATTGACCAGCGCATCGACCTCGGGCAATTCGTCGCCGCACTGGTGGTGGTCGATCACCACCACGGACATGCCGAGCTTCTTCGCCTCCGCCAGCGGCTCCATGCTGGTGGTGCCGCAATCCACCGTCACCAGCAGCGTGGCGCCCTTGCCGGCCAGCATGGTGATGGCGTCGACATTGGGGCCGTAGCCCTCGAAAATGCGGTCGGGAATGTGGATCAGCGGGTCGAGGCCGCAATGGCGAAGATGCCAGGCCAGCAAGGCCGCCGAGGTCGCGCCGTCAACGTCGTAGTCGCCGAAGATCGCCACCTTCTCGCCGTTGGCGGCGGCATCCGCGATGCGGATCGCCGCGGCCTCCATCTGCGTCACGGTGAACGGATCCGGCATCAGTTTGCGGATGGTGGGATCGAGAAAATCTTCCACCGCGTCGAGTTCGACGCCGCGCCCGGCCAGCAGCCGCGCCAGCATTTCCGGCAATTGATAGCGCTGCACCATGGCCAGCGCCCGCGCCGCGCCACGCTGGTCGACCCGGTCCCGCCAGGTCTTGCCGGTCGCCGACAGGTTGACGTTCAGGAAGGCCGGCTGGGATTCGACGGGCAATGCGATGGGGGGCGTCATGATGACGGGGACATAAGCACGAAGCGACGGCGAGGCAAATGCAGCCTGGGCGCGTTTCCCCACCCAGTCATCGTCATCCTGAGGCGCTCGCCCGCAGGGCGAGCCTCGAAGGATGCGGCAACGCGCTTGCGGCCCATCCTTCGAGGCCGTCGCAAGTGCGACGGCACCTCAGGATGACGGTAGAGCTTGCTGCGCGAACTGACTCAGCATCCCATCCGCGTGGCCATGTCGTTGAAGTCATCAGCCACCACGTCCCAGGCGCCATCGGCCTTGAAATCGCGATGCTGGTGCGGGCCGTATTCGGTAATCCGCGGCACGAAGCCAGTCTTCAAACCGAGTGCCTGCGCGGCGGCGAGATCGTTGTTGTGAGCCGCCACCATCATCACCTGCTCGGGCTTCAGATTGAGCAATGCGGCAGCGCCGAGATAGGATTCCGGATCCGGCTTGTAGTGCGCGAACAGCTCCGCGCTCATGATCAGGTCCCACGGTAGTTTGGCGAACTTCGCCATGTTGGTGAGCAGCGCCACATTGCCGTTGGACAGCGGGCTGATGATGAATTTCGTCTTCAGCCGCGTCAGGCCGCCGACCGAGTCCGGCCACGGATGCAGCCGGTGCCAGCCCAGCGTCATGTGGTCCAGGTCGGCGTCGGTCAGGCCCTTGATGTCAAATTTCGCCACCAGCATTTCCAGCGTCTGCCGGTGCAGCGTGTCGAGCTTGACGAAACCGCGTTCAGGGTGATGGCGCACCCGGTCCATGGATGGCGCATAGCCTTGCCGCCAGGCATCGACCAGTTCGGCCCAGTCGGCGGTGATCCCGCGGGTTTTTCCCCATGCCGTGAAGTCGGCAATCAGGCTGCCGCGCCAGTCCACGACGGTACCGAACACGTCGAAGATCAGGGCCTTGACGTCGGGCATCTCGCTCATGGTTCGCTCCCTGGATTGTCTTTCGTTTATAGGACCCGCGCTGTCATTCCGGGATGCGGCAGACGGCGAAGCCGGATGGCGCAGGCCTCAGCCACTCCAATCGGAGTGGCGGGGAATCCCGAGATGTTTGAACATTTCGAGGTTCCGGATGCGCTCGCAGCAAGCTGCTCGCGTCCCGGAACGACGGCCTAGAAAATCTTCCGGTACTGCATGAAGCCGGGATTATCGGCCACCTGATCGTACAGGATGCGTGCCTGCGCGTTGTCGTTCTGGGTCAGCCAGTGCACGCGGCTGCAGCCGGCGGCCTTCGCCTCCGCATAGACCGCTTCGATCAGCTTGCGGCCAAGGCCGAGGCCGCGTGCGCCGTCGGCGACGAACAGGTCCTGCAGATAGCAATAGTTGCCGACGGTCCAGCTCGAGCGATGATACAGATACTGCACGATGCCGGTGAGCTTGCCGTCGACATAGGCGCCGAGCAGGAACATCGGCTCAGCGGGATCGTGAAAGCGCGCCCAGGCGACATCGCTGACGCCGGGCGGCAGGGTCGCCTTGTAAAAGGTCAGATAGCCGTTCCACAACGGCTCCCAGGCGGCGCGCTCATCGGCGCCGACCGGACGGATCACAACATCGGCCATTGCTCTGAACTCAATCGAGGTGGAATTTTTCGAGCTGGCGATGCTCGGCCTTGATGATGCGGACGGTGCCGGTGACCGAGCGCATCACGATGGTCTCGGTCTCGATCACGGCACCGCGGAACTTGACGCCGGACAGCAGCGAGCCATCGGTGACGCCGGTGGCGGCGAACAGGCAGTCGCCCTTGGCCATGTCCTCGATGCCGTAGATGAACTTCGGATCGGTGATGCCCATCTTCAACGCGCGTTCGCGCTTCTCGTCGGTGTCGAGGATCAGACGGGTCTGCATCTGGCCGCCGATGCAGCGCAGCGCAGCCGCGGCCAGCACGCCTTCCGGCGCGCCGCCGGTACCGATGTAGATGTCGATGCCGGACTTGTCGGGATCGGCGCAATGGATCACGCCGGCGACGTCGCCGTCGTCGATCAGCCGCACGGCCGCGCCGGTGGCGCGGATCGCGGCGATGATGCCGGCATGGCGCGGACGGTCCAGCACCAGCGCGGTGATCGCCGACATGGCGACACCCTTGGCCTTGGCGAGACGCCTGATGTTCTCTTCAGGCGAGGCGTCGATGTCGATCACGTTCTTGTCGTAGCCGGGACCGATGGCGATCTTCTGCATGTAGACGTCGGGGGCGTGCAGCAACGTGCCGCCGTCGGCCATCGCCATGGTGGCGATCGAGCCCGGCATATCCTTGGCGCACAATGTGGTGCCTTCCAGCGGATCGACGGCGATGTCGACTTTCGGGCCGGCGTTGATGCCAACCTTCTCGCCGATGAACAGCATCGGCGCCTCGTCGCGCTCGCCCTCGCCGATCACGATGGTGCCTTCGATCGGCATCTTGTTGAGCTCGCGGCGCATGGCATCCACGGCGGCCTGGTCGGCGGCCTTCTCCTGGCCGTGGCCGCGCAGTCTTGCCGCCGACACCGCGGCGCGCTCCGTCACCCGCACGATTTCGAGCGTCAGAATGCGCTCGAGCAATTGCTGCGGCGGCACGGAAATAATCGTCGACATCGGCTAGCTCCTTGGACACGGCGGGCCATCGGCCCGATCAACTCAAACGAACGCTATCAGTTCTTTTCGATACGGATCACCTGCGGACGACCGCTGATGACCTTGTCCTGTTGTACGGCCTTGAGGGCGCGGCGGACCGCATCCTCGGACGTCGCATAGGTGATCAGGATCACCGGGACCGGCGACGCCTTCTTCGCAACGCCATTGGCGTCCATCATGCCGTCGGGATGCCGCTGCACGATCGACTCGATGGAAATCTTCTGTTCGGCCAGTCGCGTCGCGATGGTCGCGGCCGTGCCGGCGAGATCACGCGCCATCAGACGGATGTAATAGCCGCCCTCGTGGCGCTCCATCGGCGCCTTGGCGGTGACCGCGAGCTTGTCGACCGGACGGCCGAATGGCAAGGCGCGAACGCCACGCGCCACGTCGGCGATATCGGCCAGCACCGCCGATGCCGTCGCGGCACCGCCTGCCCCCGGACCGACCAGCGTGATCGGCGCGATGCCGGCGCCATCGATGGTCACGGCATTGGTGACGCCCATCACCTGCGCGATCGACGAGGTCCGCGGCACCATGGTCGGATGCACGCGCTGCTCGATGCCCTTGGCGGTGCGCACCGCCACGCCGAGCAGCTTGACGCGATAGCCAAGTTCGGAGGCCGCGCGGAGATCGGCGGCATCGATGGACGAGATGCCCTCCACATAGACCGCGCTCTGCGCCACCTTGGTGCCGAACGCCAGGCTGGCCAGGATCGCGAGTTTCTGCGCGGTGTCGTGGCCATCGATGTCGAATGACGGATCGGCCTCGGCATAGCCGAGCCGCTGCGCGTCGGCGAGGCATTCGGCAAACGACAGACCCTCCTGCTCCATCCGGGTCAGGATGTAATTGCAGGTGCCGTTGAGAATGCCATAGACGCGATGAATGTCGGTGCCGGCGAGACCTTCGCGCAGCGTCTTGATCACTGGAATGGCGCCGGCGACTGCCGCCTCGTAGTTCAGCGCGCCACCATGCTTCTCGGCCAGCGCCGCCAGCTTCAGCCCGTGCCTGGCGATCAGCGCCTTGTTGGCAGTGACCACGGACTTGCCCAGGGTCAGCGCCGCCTCGATCGCCGACAGCGCGGGTTCCCCGACGCCACCCATCAGTTCGACGAAACAGTCGACCTCGGGATCCTGTGCCAGCGCCAGCGGGCTTTTGGCCCAGGCGATGCCGCGCAGATCGACGCCGCGCTTCTTTGTCTTGGATCGCGCGGTGACGGCGGTCACGCGCACACCGCGGCCGCAGCGCGCCGACAGCACCTTGCCTTGCTGTTCGATCAGACGGACCACCTCGGCTCCGACGGTGCCGAGTCCTGCGATACCCACCTTCAGGGGTGCAACCATAACGTCTAAAGCCTGCCGGAGAACTGGATTTGGCACGATCCGGTCGGAAGACCGGATGCCAATTTGAGGGACGTTCCTTACCGCCGGGTGGCGAGAGGAACCACGTTGTGCAACGTTTCGACGCCGCTTTCAAGGAAGCGGCGGACGCCGCGCGCAGCCTGGCGGATGCGCTGTTCGTTTTCCACCATGGCGATGCGGACATAGCCCTCGCCGTGCTCGCCAAAGGCGACGCCCGGCGACACCACCACGCCGGATTTCTCCACCAGCAGGGTCGAGAACTGCATGCTGCCGACATCGCGGAAGGCAGGCGGCAGCGGCGCCCAGGCGAACATCGAGGCGGACGGCGGCGGAATCTCCCAGCCGGCGCGGCCGAACGATTCCACCAGCGCATCGCGGCGCTTGCGATAGATGTCGCGCATCTCGCGGATGCAGTCGTCGGGCCCGTTGAGCGCCGCGGTGGCGGCGACCTGGATCGGCGTGAACGCGCCGTAATCGAGATAGGACTTCACCCGCGTCAGCGCCGCGATGATGCGCTCGTTGCCGACCGCAAAGCCCATGCGCCAGCCGGCCATCGAGAAGGTCTTCGACATCGAGGTGAACTCGACCGTGACGTCGATGGCGCCCGGCACCTGCAGCACCGAGGGCGGCGGATTGTTCTCGTCGAAATAGACCTCGGCGTAAGCAAGGTCGGACAGGATGTAGATCTCGTGCTTCTTCGCGAAGGCCACCAGATCCTTGTAGAAGTCGAGGCTGGCCACCTGCGCCGTCGGGTTCGACGGGTAGCAGACGATCATCGCAATCGGCTTGGGGATCGAATGGATGATCGCCCGCTCGACGGCATGAAAGAACTCCGGGCCCGGCTCGGACGGCACCGAGCGGATCACGCCGCCGGCCATCAGGAAGCCGAAGGCGTGGATGGGGTAGCTCGGGTTCGGGCACAGCACCACGTCGCCCGGCGCGGTGATCGCCTGCGCCACGTTGGCAAAGCCCTCCTTGGAGCCCAGCGTCGCCACGATCTGGGTGTCGGGATTGAGCTTCACGCCGAAGCGGCGGGCGTAATAACCGGCCTGGGCCTTGCGCAGCCCGGTGATGCCCTTGGATGCCGAATAGCGGTCGGTGCGCGGCTTGCCGAGGGTTTCCTTGAGCTTCTCGATCACATGCGGCGGCGTCGGCAGGTCCGGATTGCCCATGCCGAGGTCGATGATATCCGCGCCGGCGTTCCGCGCGGCTGCCTTGGCCCGGTTGACCTGTTCAAACACGTAGGGCGGCAGGCGGCGGATGCGGTAGAATTCTTCCATGGTCCTGGCTCCGGAACCGGTAAGGCGGGAATCGCGGTGGTCTGAGACGATCAAAGTAGGCCGGTTCGCGTGAAAAGCCGCGTTGATTCCGTGATCGAGACGAATTCAGGCGCTGAACCGGTCCAACCTCGCTGAACTCGCTTCAGCATGCGGTTGAATCGGGTTCTTTTTATCACGGAAGCTCCGCGACACCACCCTCCAGAGGTGGCTTTCGTTCACTTGGCGGCAGGATTTGCAGGCAGGTTGACGGCCTGCCGGTCGCGAGCGGCGATCAGCTCGGCCTGCATCTTGGCCTGGTCCGCCGCACTCATGGCGGTGCCCTCGCGGCTGGTGGGCAGATCGTGCACCGGCAGGTATTCGCCGGTCTGCGCCGGTCGCGCCGGGGCCCCGGCCGGCGTTCCGACCATCGGCAGGTCGGCCATGGTCGAGGCGCAGCCGCCCAACGCAAGCGCGAGCAGCAATATTGCCGCCGGCGCTCCTGCTCTGCTGGCCTTGCCACCTGTCATCGCTATCAACATCCGTCCACTGTCGTCACAGTTACCACCGATCCGGCGCCGTTCATCCGCACCGCATCGCACCATTCAAACCAAATTCGCCCCAAACGATTAAGGTCTCGCGAACAAAGCCGCAGCCTGGGTCGTTAGTATGACCGAACCAAGATCATTGTCGCACTGCAGCACATCGAATCCTGCGACAATTGGCGAACTGTGCCATCATCCGTTGTGTGGTGACGTGGCGTCACCGGAAATGAAGTTGTTGCTTGGCCATGAGTGACGTGATCACCGAGACCCCGACGGCGAAGAAATTCGACCCGGAAGCCTTTGCGCTCAATCTGGCGCGGGCGCTGGAAAGCAGTGGCCAGGCGCTCGCCGCCTATTTGAAACCCGTCGAAAACGGCGAGATCAAGGACAAGCCTCCCAGCGAGGTCACCGAGGTCATCAAGACCTTCGGAACGGTCGCCGAATACTGGCTGTCCGACCAGACACGCTCCGCCGAACTGCAGGCCAGGCTCGGCAAGGCCTATCTCGACCTGTGGGGCTCGGCGGTGCGCCGGTTGGCCGGCGAGCAGGCTCCTCCGGCGGCCGAGCCGCCGCAGCGTGACAAGCGTTTTGCCGACCCGGAATGGAAATCCAACCAGTTCTTCGATTTCGTCATGCAGGCCTATCTGCTGACCACGCAGTGGGCGCATGATCTGGTCCGCAACGCCGAAGGCCTCGATCCGCATACCCGCAGGAAGGCGGAGTTCTACGTCCAGCAGATCAGCAACGCGCTGGCCCCGTCGAATTTCGTGCTGACCAATCCGGAAGTGCTGCGCGAGACGGTCGCCTCGAACGGCCAGAACCTGGCGCGCGGCATGCAGATGCTGGCCGAGGATATCAATGCGGGCGGCGGCCAGTTGCGCATCCGGCAGTCCGATCCGGCCAATCTGGCCGTCGGCGTCAACATGGCCACCACGCCCGGCAAGGTCATCTTCCAGAACGAGATCATGCAGCTGATCCAGTATCAGCCGGCCACCGAGAACGTGCTGCGCACGCCGCTCCTGATCGTGCCGCCGTGGATCAACAAGTTCTATATTCTCGATCTCAAGCCGGAAAAGTCCTTCATCAAGTGGTGCGTCGATCAGGGCATCACCGTGTTCGTGATCTCATGGGTCAATCCCGACAAGAGCCTCGGCAGCAAGACCTTCGATGACTACATGAAGCAGGGTCCGCTGGCCGCGATGGACGTCATCGAGCAGGTCACCGGCGAGCTCAAGGTGCACACCATGGGCTATTGCGTCGGCGGCACCCTGCTCGCATCGACGCTCGCCTGGCTGGCGGAGAAGCGCCGCGTGCGCGCCACGTCGGCAACGTTCCTGGCCGCGCAGGTCGATTTCACCCATGCCGGCGACCTCATGGTGTTCGTCGACGAGGATCAGATCTCGGCGCTGGAAAAGCAGATGCACGCGCAGGGCGTGCTCGACGGCGGCAAGATGGCGATGGCCTTCAACATGCTGCGCTCCAACGACCTGATCTGGTCCTACGTCGTCAGCAACTATCTCAAGGGCAAGCCGCCGTCGGCCTTCGACCTGCTGCACTGGAACTCCGACGCCACCCGCATGCCGGCGGCCAACCATTCGTTCTATCTGCGCAACTGCTATCTTGAGAACCGGCTGTCGACCGGCAGCATGGTGCTGGACAACACCCGACTTGACCTGTCGAAGGTCAAGGTTCCCGTCTACAATCTGGCTACCCGCGAGGATCATATCGCACCGGCGGAATCCGTGCTGTACGGCTCGCAATTCTTTGGCGGACCGGTGAAATACGTGCTGTCCGGCTCCGGCCACATCGCCGGCGTGGTCAATCCGCCGGCGTCGGGCAAATACCAGTACTGGACCAACGACAAGACCGGCGCCACCTCGGTTGCCGAGTGGCTGAAGGGGGCCCAGGAGCACAAGGGCTCGTGGTGGCCGGACTGGCGCGAATGGCTGGAAACCATCGATCCAGAACAGGTGCCGGCGCGTGCGGTCGGCACCGAGGCGCTGCCCCCGCTGGAGGATGCGCCCGGCAGCTATGTCCGGGTGCGGGCGTAGTTTAACCAGTCATGACTCAAGCTGTCATTCCGGGATGCGCCAGCCGGCTTCGCCGTCTGGCGCATCCCGGAATGACAGTCGCGTGGCCGTCAACAGGCCTGCATTGGCGCGGTCGCATCAACCGTCTATGGTCCGACAGAAGCCGCCCGCAAGAGCGGCACCAACCCATTCATCCAAAGCGATCCGCGTTCAGCGGAACTCAACAAGGACGACGCTGATGACGCGCGAATTATTCTGGCTGACGCTGACGGTGATTCTGACCGGCCTGCTCTGGGTGCCCTATGTGCTCAACCGCATCGCGGTGCGCGGCGTCGGTGGCGCCATGGCCAATCCGTCGCGCAATGACAAGCCGCTTGCCGAATGGGCCAACCGGCTGCTGTTCGCCCATGACAATGCCGTCGAAAACCTGATCGTGTTCGCACCGCTGGTGCTGATCCTCAACGCGGCGGACGTCTCGACCCCGACCACCGTGCTGGCCTGCGCGGTGTATTTCTGGGCGCGCCTCGCCCACCTCATCGTCTATGCCCTCGGCCTGCCGGTGTTCCGCACCCTCGCCTTCGTGGTCGGCTTTGCCGCACAGGCGGTGCTGGCCGTGGCGATCCTGCGCCTGGCGTGATCTTGCCTCTCCGCGCTCTTCGCGGGGAGAGGCCGACATTCGCACCGCGAATGTCGGGTGAGAGGCAAGGCACGCGGCCCGACGAAAGCTCGCTCGTTCGGACCGCGCTTCCTCGCACGCGGACCGATACCGATCGCTTGTATTTGACTGCGAGCAAGGCCCCTCACCCGGCGCCGCGCGCCGACCTCTCCCCGCAAGCGCGCGGGCGAGGTTAGAAACCACGAGCCGATCCGACATGATCCACCCGCCGCCGCATCTCGAAACTGTCGTTCAGGAAATCGCCGAGGAGATGGCGCAGCGGACTGACCGCGGCGAGGTCGCCAGTTACATTCCGGAACTGGCCGGCGTCGACGCCAGGCAGTTCGGCCTCGTGGTGATCGACGCCGCCGGCAACGTTGCGGCTGCCGGGGACGCCGACGTGGCGTTCTCGATCCAGAGCATCTCCAAGGTGTTTACGCTGACGCTGGCGCTGGGCATGGCGGGCGACCGGCTGTGGCGCCATGTCGGCCGCGAGCCGTCCGGCAACCCGTTCAATTCCATCGTCCAGCTCGAGCGCGAGCGCGGCGTGCCGCGCAATCCCTTCATCAACGCCGGCGCCATTGCCGTCACCGACGTCATCCTGTCCGGACACCAGCCGCGCGAAGCGATCGGGGAAATCCTGCGCTTCATGCAGTTTCTCGCCGGCGACCCGTCGATCATCATCGATGAAACCGTCGCCGCCTCGGAGAAGCGCACCGGCTTTCGCAACACGGCCCTGGCGAACTACATGAAGTCGTTCGGCGTGCTGGAAAACCCCGTCGATTTTACGCTCGGCGTCTATTTTCATCACTGCGCCATCGCGATGTCGTGCCGGCAACTGGCGATGGCCGTCCGCTATCTGGCTTACGCGGGTCGCAATCCCTCGACCGGGCTTTCGGTTGTGTCGCCCGAGCGGGCCCGGCGCATCAATGCGCTGATGCTGACCTGCGGCCACTACGACGGCTCCGGCGAATTCGCCTATCGGGTCGGCCTGCCCGGCAAGAGCGGCGTCGGCGGCGGCATCATCGCAGTGGCGCCCGGCAAGGCCTCGATCGCAGTGTGGTCGCCCGGCCTCGACAAGGCCGGCAATTCCCACCTTGGTCGCGTCGCGCTGGAAGCGCTGACCCGCCGGATGGGATGGTCGATCTTCGGCATCTGACGCCGCCGCCCCTGGCCAAGAAAAAGGGCCGAAACGCATTCGTTTCGACCCTCAATCGCATCTGGTGAACGCACGTGACACGGTGGACTGACAGCAGCGAAGCGCATCAATGCTCACGCACCAGTTCAGCTTCGCGACGCTCGTCCTGGATCGCCTGTTCGTGGTACCAGCTGCCGAACGCTTCCGTGCAGATGCTGGGTGCCGCGATATGGGCCGGGCCGGCGACGTTGCGGACACCCGCAGCCGCGCGCGGCCTGACGGGGAATTGGTAGATCTTGGCAGATCCCGTGAAAAAACCCGTAGTCATCTTTGTTTCCTCTCAATACATCTCATGGGTGAGTCATATATTATAGCAGAATTGCACTCCGATTGCGCGGTTTGCCTCATTAAATGCACGAAATGCCTACAATATACTCAAACTTCACTTTGCACCTTTGAGACGCAGCGATGTGGAGCCAACGGCTTGGGCGACCGCGAGTTCCCGGCGATAGACCTCGTCCCATCCTCCGACCGGCCGGCAACCTCAAATTTCCGCAGCGCGGGAGCGAAGCGCTTTTGCAGCCCCGTAAATCCGGCAGAAACAAGCGCGACAATGCGCCACGGCCGCGACCTGCGATCCGACCCGGGTGGCGGCGCCACAAGCCAAAGGCATTCGGGGGCTGCGAAGGCCGCCAAAACCGCCCGCCTGAACGCGGCGTTCCCGCTCCCTAACCACCGACGTCAATTGGCATATTAAATGCTTGGTAAGGACCGGCCGCTGGTGGCCGGGTATGTCTGGTTCCCAGCAAGCTCTCAGGGTTTCCACCCTTCGCATCGTCAACTCTCATGAGAGATCCGCATGACAAAGTTTAAGCTCGAGTATATTTGGCTCGACGGTTACACGCCGGTTCCGAACCTGCGTGGCAAGACGCAGATCAAGGAATTCGAATATTTCCCGACCCTGGAACAGCTGCCGCTTTGGGGCTTCGACGGTTCGTCGACCATGCAGGCCGAAGGCCATAGCTCGGACTGCGTTCTGAAGCCGGTTGCGGTCTATCCGGACGGCGCCCGCGAGAACGGCGCGCTGGTGATGTGCGAAGTCATGATGCCCGACGGCGTCACCCCGCATTCGACCAACACGCGCGCCACCATTCTCGACGATTCCGGCGCCTGGTTCGGCTTCGAGCAGGAATATTTCTTCTACGAGAACGGCCGTCCGCTGGGCTTCCCCGCCGATGGCTATCCGGCGCCGCAGGGCCCCTATTACACCGGCGTCGGCTACAAGAATGTCGGTTCGGTCGCGCGCGAGATCGTTGAGGAGCATCTCGACCTCTGCCTCGCCGCCGGCATCAACCACGAAGGCATCAACGCCGAAGTGGCCAAGGGCCAGTGGGAATTCCAGATCTTCGGCAAGGGCTCCAAGAGGGCTGCCGACGAAATGTGGATCGCCCGTTACCTGATGCTGCGTCTCACCGAGAAATACGGCATCGACATCGAATTCCACTGCAAGCCGCTCGGCGACACCGACTGGAACGGCTCGGGCATGCACGCCAACTTCTCCACCGAATATATGCGTACGGTCGGCGGCAAGGAGTACTTCGAGGCGCTGATGGCGGCGTTCGGCAAGAACTGGGAAGCCCACATCGCCGTGTACGGTCCGGACAACCATCTGCGCCTGACCGGCAAGCACGAAACGGCGCCGTGGAACAAGTTCAGCTACGGCATTGCCGACCGCGGCGCGTCGATCCGCGTTCCGCACTCCTTCATCAACAACGACTACAAGGGCTACCTGGAAGACCGTCGTCCGAACTCCCAGGGTGACCCCTACGCCATCGCTTCGCAGATCCTGAAGACGATTGCGGAAGTGCCCACCGTCAAGAAGTCGGCCGCGGCGTAAGCTAAAGTAAGAGCTCAACGCGAAACGGCCCGGACGCAAGTCCGGGCCGTTTTGTTTGGTGCCGCAACGGCGCAACTCGTTTCCCGGCCTCGTTCGCCTTAGTCGAGGCCGAGCATCAGCCGCATGTTCTGCACGGCAGCACCGGATGCGCCCTTGCCGAGATTGTCGAGCCGCGCCACCAGCACCGCCTGCCCCAGACTGTCATTGGCAAACACATAGAGCTCCAGCCGGTTGGTCTCGTTGAGTGCCTCCGGTTCGATCCGCCCGTCCTTGATGGCCGCGCTGTCCTGCGGCATCACCGCTACGTTGGCGCTGCCGACATAGCGCTTTGCCAGCGCGGCATGCAGATCGGCACCGGTGGGCTTGCCGGGCAGCGTGTCGAGATGAACAGGCACCGACACCAGCATGCCCTGCCGATAGTTGCCCACCGACGGCACGAAGATCGGGCGTCGCGTGAGCTTCGAGTAAAGCTGCGTCTCCGGCACGTGCTTGTGGTGCAGGCCGAGGCCGTAGAGTTCGAAGGCCGGCGCGGTGCCGCTTTCGAAACTCTCGATCATCGACTTGCCGCCGCCGGAATAGCCGCTCACCGCATTGATGGTGACCGGATAGTCGGCGGGCATCAGGCCGGCATCGACCAGCGGCCGCAGCAGCGCGATCGCCCCGGTGGGATAGCAGCCGGGGTTGGACACCTTGCGCGCGGCGCGGATCTTGTCGGCCTGGTCCGGCGACAATTCGGGAAAGCCATAGGCCCAGTCGGGTGCCACGCGATACGCCGTCGAGGCATCGAGCACTTTCGGACCGGATGCGCCCATGCTGTCGATCAGCGCCACGGTCTCTCTGGCCGCGTCATCCGGCAGACAGAGGATGACGAGATCGACCTCCTCCATCAGCGCCCGCTTGGCGGTCGGATCCTTGCGCTTGTCGTCGGCGATGGTCTTCACGGCAACGTCGCTCTGACCCGCCAGCCGCTCGCGAATGCCGAGCCCGGTGGTGCCCGACCCGCCGTCCACGAAGACCGATGGCGTCGTCGCGGCGCTGGCGCCGGTCGTTGCGTCCTTCAACATGGTGCTGTTCATCACATGGTCCCTTCCGGCGTCATCGTATCATTCATCTGTGTCAGTCCGTCCGCGAACAGTTGCGGTCGCAGCGAACGCATCTTGCCCGCCAGCACCCTCGCGCCGGCATCCGGCTGCGCAGCCAGCGCGCCGGCCACCGCCGCGTAATCGACGTCGCTCTTGTGCTGGTTGAGCTTGAAGCTGCCTTCGACTTCATCCACCGCCATCACCACGCCGACAATCGCCTTCTTCATGGCCTCCAGCCGCCCGGCCGTCATCTTCGCGGACGTCCAGGGCGGCTTCGGCAGCAGCCAGTTCTCGAATTTGCCGCTGAGCGCGTCAAGGTGCGGGCCAAGTTCGTCGTCTGACATGACCCGCACCGGCCCGGTCAGATGCGCCGCCTGATACAGCCAGGTCGGCACCTGGTCCGGCGACGCATACCAGTCGGCGGAGACATAGGCATCGGCGCCCGTGACTGCCATCACCCAGGACGACGCGCCGTCCGCCAGCTTCAGCAGCGGATTGTTCCGCGCCATGTGGAACGCCAGCAGCGGCGTCCCGTCAGCGCCATAGTCGACACAGAATGGCAGCGCTGAAGCCACCGGCTTGCGGCCGTTCCACGCGCAGACAGTACCGAAGCCGCGCGATTCCGCGAACGCCAAAGCGGCGGCGCGGTCGGGCTTGAATGGCGGTGGCGTGTACATGACGAGCTCCTGCTGGTTAAGGGGCCGTCGGATCAGTTCGCGTTGTTTGGAAGCAAGATGCCGCGGACCGGATCCGGCGGCAGTGGGACGATCTAAACGCGAACGCCTGCACCTGCCGCGGAAATGCGGCGGCGGCGGGCGATGTTGCTGGTAGCAGCGTTGATCATGGGCGCGGTCATAAGGCCGCGCCCATAGTTCGTCAAGACGGTTAGATCACCGGGCTCCACGGCGCCGGCACCAGCCGATAGCCGTTGCCGTCCTTCTCCACAAAGCCGTTGGCCGGGAACGGATAATGGAAGCCCTGCACGCGCATCTTGTCGGCTACCAGCATGTCATAGACCTTGCGCCGCGTGGTTTCCGCCTGCGCGGGGTCCTGGTCGAACATCAGGTGCCAGCCGGGATGCGTGACAAACAGCGACGGATGGTTGGTGACGTCAGACTGGATGAATAGTCTGTCCGAGCCCGACGACAGCACATAGGAGGTGTGGCCCGGGGTGTGGCCGACCGATTCAACCGCCAGCAGGCCCGGTGCGACGTCCTTGCCCCATTCATAGGGCGTCACCTTCTTTTTCAGCCCGTCGACAAATATCTTGCGGTTGCTGGCGAACAGGCCCTTCATGCGCTCGCTGGACGCCTTGCTCATCTCGCCGTCGTCCATCCAGTATTTCCATTCGGCCGCCGGCACCAGCACTTCCGCGTTGGGGAACGCCAGCGAACCGTCGGCGGCGAGCAGGCCGTTCACGTGGTCGCCGTGGAAATGCGAGATCACCACCATGTCCACCGCCTTGGGATCGATCCCCGCGGCGGCCATGTTGCTGGCGAACTGGCCGACCTTGCCCTTGCTGGAAGCAAACGCGCCCGGTCCGTTGCCGGTGTCGATGACCACCAGCTTGCCGCCGGTGTTGATCGCCAGCGGAGCGAAGTGGATGGTCATCTTGTCCTTCGGCATGAAAGCCTTCTCAAGCGCGGCGTTGACCTCGTCCTTCTTGGCGTTCAGCACCAGCGTGTCGGGCAGCGGGAAGGTGTTGGCGCCGTCGGAGATGGCGTTCACCTGGGCGTCGCCGACGTTGTAGCGGTAAAAGCTGGCCGCCTGCTTGTCGGCGAGCGGTGCCGCGGCACGTGCGGGCTTCCCGGCGAACAGCGGCGCTGCGGCCAAAGCGGCGGCTCCGGCGTGGGCTTGGCGGCGTGACAGATTCATCGTTCAGTCTCCATTTGATCTCGGGTGTCGCCCCGCGCGTTGCGGGTCGTCTTGGTGACGTTCGGTATCTCGCGGTCAAGCGCGCACCTGCACCGTCCGCCGGTCAACCCCCTCATCCCCGGTTTATTCCGGACCAAAAGGTCGCAGCCGTCAGACCGTCCGCCAGATCCATTGCACGATCAGCGAAATGACGTCGCCAAACAGCAACAGCACCGCCGACCACACCAGCGCCGAGACGAAGTTCGCGATCTGGAAACGCCAGTACGGCATTTCGAAAATGCCGGCGGCCAGCGGCACCGAGGCGCGCAGCGGGCCGAAGAAGCGGCCGATGAAAATGCTCGGCACACCCCAGTTCTGCACGAAGGCCTCGCCGCGCAGCAGGATGTCGGGATAGCGCGACAATGGCCAGATCTGCGCGACATGGTGCTTGTATTTGAAGCCGAACCAATAGGACAGCCAGTCGCCCAGCGCCGCGCCGATGCCGCCGGCGATCCACACCGGCCAGAAGCTGATGCCGCTGACGCCGATCAGCGCGCCGATGGCCACCAGCGCGCCCCAGGCCGGAACCAGCAACGAGATGAATGCCAGCGATTCCCCGAAGGCCAGCACCAGCACCAGGGGTGCCGCCCAGGTCTGGTGCAGGCGCACGAACTCGATCAGACCCTGCACCATGCCGTCCATGTCGTGATGTTCCTTCCGCGGCGCCGAGAATCTTCGGCGGTACCGCTGAACCTTTTTGCCCCAGCCATGCCTAAGGACAGGTAGACCGGCAGGGCCGATCACAGCAAGTCACAACACGAAGAACGATCGGGCTCCCCCCCACCGGCCTCCCCCAATAAACCGATATGAGGAATGTGATGATCGGATCACTGATGATGTGCGTGAGCGTGGTGGTCTTGCTGGCCGGTATGCTGGCCGGCATCGTGATGGGCATTCAGCAGAATTTCCTGCTCGGGCCGGCCCATGCCCATCTCAACCTGGTCGGCGGCGTGCTGCTGTTCCTGGTCGGCCTGTATTACCGGCTGTTCCCGGCGGTGGGTGGCACCGCCCTCGCCCGTGTCCAGGGCTGGCTGCACATGGTCGGCGGCATCCTGTTCCCGGCCGGCATTGCCCTGGTTCTCGGCGTCAGCCACGCCTGGGAGCCGGTGGCGATCGTCGGTGCTCTCATCGCGATGGTGGCGATGGTGCTGTTCGCCGGGGTGGTGTTCCGGGCAGAGCGTAAGCGGGTCGCGGCCGTCACCGGCCAGATCGCCAGGGTCACCGCGACATAATCAAATCGACCGGCAGAAACTCACGGGACGATAGCCTCCTTGATCGCGCGGCTGAAGCGAAGGGAAGAGTTTATGAAGCCCAGCTTTCTGTAGAAGACGTGAGCCTCGGTTCTGGTCACGGCGGTGGTCAGTTCCAGAACGCCGCAGCCCGCCTGCCGTGCCAGGACATCGCCGGCATCGATCAATGCCCGACCGATTCCGCCTCCCCGCCCCCCATCACGCACCACCAGCGCAGTTATCCGTGCCACGGGTTGGCGGAGGTGGAGCATGGTGGCGAATTGCAGTGCGATCAGACCGACAACCTCGTCGTGCCGGGTGGCGACGAGAACCGGATCAGTGCCCGAGGCGGCAAGCAGGATCAGGCGGGCCTGCACATCCTCGGCGCTGAACACGTAGCCGAGTTGACCGAGGAGTTCCTGCACCGCCAGCCGGTCTTCTGAAGTCGCGAGGCGGGTGCGGATCATGAGTGCTCTGCCGGTCTGAGGTATTATGGTGGAGCGATAACCAGGCCGCCATCGATTGTCCATGCGATGGCTGCGGGCCGGCGCGGCGGCGGGCGATGGCGTCGACCGCCCTGGTCGTGCTACGGGCGGGATGCCAACCATCTCTCGACGGCTCCCGATCACATTGCCAACGTAACCATGGCATAGTCAGGGAAATCGATTCGCCGCCACTGCGCGCAACACCTGAAGAGCCATGTCCAAAGCATTGAAACCGAAGGCAAAAGACGATCTGTTTGGTGCTCCCGCGGCAAAGCCTGCCGCCGCTTCCAAGGCACCGTCCCGCGCTGCAACCGCCGAGGACGGCTATACCGCCGCCGACATCGAGGTGCTGGAAGGCCTCGAGCCGGTGCGGCGCCGGCCCGGCATGTATATCGGCGGCACCGACGAGAAAGCCCTGCACCATCTGTTCGCCGAGGTGATCGACAACTCGATGGACGAGGCGCTGGCCGGCCACGCCTCCTTCATCGAGGTCGAACTGTCGGCCGACGGGTTCCTCACGGTGTCCGACAATGGCCGCGGCATCCCGGTCGATCCGCATCCAAAGTTCCCGAAAAAGTCGGCGCTCGAAGTCATCATGTGCACGCTGCATGCCGGCGGCAAGTTCGACTCCAAGGTCTACGAGACCTCCGGCGGCCTGCACGGCGTCGGCGTCTCCGTGGTCAACGCGCTGTCCTCCCTGCTCGAGGTCGAGGTCGCCCGCAACCAGCAGCTTTACAAGATGACCTTTGCCCGCGGTATTCCGCAGGGCAAGCTGGTCGACCTCGGCAAGGTCCACAACCGCCGCGGCACCACCATCCGCTTCAAGCCGGACACCGACATCTTTGGCGCCAAGGCGGCGTTCAAGCCGCAGCGGCTGTTCAAGATGGCGCGCTCGAAGGCCTACCTGTTCGGTGGCGTCAAAATCCGCTGGAAGTGCGATCCCGAACTGCTGAAGGGCATCGAGGGCGTGCCGTCCGAGGACGAGTTTCATTTCCCCGGCGGCCTCAAGGACTATCTGGCTGCGGCAATCCACGCCGACACCCTGGTTCATCCGGAAATCTTCTCCGGCAAATCCGGCCGCAACGGCGCCCACGGCGCCTGCGAATGGGCGGTAGCCTGGACTGCCGATGCCGACGGCTTCATGTCGTCCTACTGCAACACCGTACCGACCCCCGACGGCGGCACCCATGAGGCCGGCATGCGCAGCGCCATGCTGCGCGGCCTCAAGGACCATGCCGAACGTGCCGGCCAGAGCAAGCGCGCCGCGACCATCACCTCGGAAGACGTCATGGTCGGCGCCGCCGTGATGCTGTCGGTATTCGTGCGCGAGCCGGAATTCCAGGGCCAGACCAAGGACCGCCTGGCCACCGCCGAGGCGCAGAAGATCGTCGAACAGGCGATCAAGGACCCGTTCGACCACTGGCTGTCCGGCAATCCGGTGCAGGCCAACAAGCTCCTGGAATTCGTGCTGGAGCGCGCCGACGAGCGGCTGCGCCGCCGCGCCGAAAAGGAGACCTCGCGCAAGACGGCGGTGAAGAAGCTGCGGCTGCCGGGCAAACTGTCCGACTGCACCAACACCGCCACCGAAGGCTCCGAACTGTTCTTGGTCGAGGGCGACTCCGCCGGCGGCAGCGCCAAGCAGGCGCGCGACCGCAAGACCCAGGCGATCCTGCCGCTGCGCGGCAAGATCCTCAACGTGGCCTCCGCCACCAAGGACAAGATCACCGCCAACCAGCAGATCTCCGATCTGCTGCAGGCGATCGGCTGCGGCACAGGCGTCAACTATCGCGAAGAGGACCTGCGCTACTCCCGCGTGATCATCATGACCGACGCCGACGTCGACGGCGCGCATATCGCCTCATTGCTGATCACGTTCTTTTATCGGCAGACGCCGAAGCTGATCGACGAGGGTCATCTCTACCTCGCCGTGCCGCCACTCTATCGCATGACCCACGGCAGCAAGACCGTGTACGCCCGCGACGAGGCGCATCGCGATGCGCTCCTGAAGAGTGAATTCAACGCCAACGCCAAGGTCGACATCGGCCGCTTCAAAGGCCTCGGCGAGATGATGCCCGCGCAGCTCAAGGAAACCACGATGGACCCGGCGAAGCGGACCCTGCTCCGTGTCAACCTGGCGGACATCGACCGCGAGGACACCGCGGATTCCGTGGAGCGCCTGATGGGCACCAAGGCGGACGCCCGGTTCGCGTTCATCTCGGACAAGGCGGAATTCGCCGACGAGGATCTGCTGGACGTATAAGTGGAGCACGGCCTCTTCGGGTGAGGCAAAGGCGCCTTTGCCCCGCCCCCATCATTCGCTCGCTCACACGGCCGAGCCTGCCTCGCTGACCGCCGGCGGCTCTTGACCAGCCCGTCGCGCAACCAGCCCGCCCGGTCGGCGAGCCACGGTCAACAATTGCTGCTGCCTTCATGGCGCAAAGCGCCTTGGCCCGCCCCGCTTTGAATCCAGGACGCCTCCCTGCAGACTCTGGTCGCACCGCAAAAATTGAGGTACGCGCCTCATTGCAATGGACAGCAGATGCAAACCCGATAAGCTGCACGTCGAAGTGGTCGCAAGCATCCACTCAATCGTCAAAAAACGGCAAGGGAGAGCGAGACATGAACCGGATCTTACTGGCTGGTACTGCTGCGATTTTCGCCCTGGCAAGCGTCAGCGGAGCACAGGCCGCGGACAAGAAGACGCTGGCCTTCGTGGTCAACGGCGCCTCTGACTTCTGGAAAGCCGCGGAAGCCGGGGTCAAGAAGGCCCAGGGCGAACTGCCGAACTACACCCTGACGTTCAAATATCCCGAGCAGGCCTCGGCGGCGATCCAGATCCGGCTGATGGACGATCTGGTCGCGGCCGGTGTCGCCGGCATCATGGTCAGTTCGGCCGACCCCAAGACCTCGAGCGAGGCCCTCAACCGCATTGGCGGACAGGTCGCTTTGTTCACCACCGACAGCGACGCGCCCGAGACCAAGCGGGTCGCCTACATCGGCTCCAGCAACACCGACGCCGGCAAGCAGGCCGGCCAACTGGTGCTGAAGGCGCTGCCGAATGGCGGCAAGTGCATGGGCTTTGTCGGGCTGCTCGGCGCCGACAACGCCAAGGAGCGCATCCAGGGCGTCAAAGACACCATCAAGGGATCCAAGGTCACGCTGGTCGACGTGCGTGGCGATGACATCGACCAGACCCGCGCCCGCCGCAACGTCGAGGACACCCTCACCGCCAATCCCGACATCAACTGCATGATCGGCTTCTATTCGTACAACACGCCGCGCATCTACGAAGCGCTCAAGGATGCCGGCAAGCTCAAGCAGGTGACCATCATCGGCTTCGACGAAGATCCGATCACCCTGGGCGGCGTCAAGGAGGGGACCATCGCCGGCACCGTGGTGCAGCAGCCCTACGAGTGGGGCTATCAGGGCATGAAGGACATGGCCAAATATCTCGAAGGCGACAAATCCTTCATCCCGCCCAACAAGCTGATCATCATTCCGACCAAGATCATCGAAGCGTCGAACGTCGATGCCTTCTGGGCCGAACTCAAGCAGCGTCAGGGCAAATAGCGCGATGCCGGCGACCGCCGGTCTGTCCGGTGGTCGCCATTCGCGATGTTTCTTTCAGAACATCATACCCACGACGTCGGATACGGCGCGGCCACGCGCAGGCGATGAGGCATGCAGCAACCCATCCTCGAACTGATCGACATCAGCAAATCCTATCCCGGGGTGCAGGCCCTGGCCGAGGTCAGCCTCTCCGTGGCGGCGGGCGAGGTGGTCGGGCTGATCGGGGAGAACGGCGCCGGCAAGAGCACCTTGATGCGGATCCTGGGCGGCGTGACCGAGCCCAGCTCGGGACAGATCAGGCTGCGCGGCCAGCCATACGACCGTCTCACCGTGCGCGAGGCGATCGACAACGGCATCGCCTTCGTTCACCAGGAACTCAACCTGTTCGACAATCTCGACGTCGCCGCCAACGTGTTCTTCGGACGCGAGCCGCTGTGGTTCGGGCCGCTTCAACTGGTCGATACCAAAGCGATGGTGGCGCGCACAAGACCCCTGCTCGACCGGCTCGGCGCCGACTTCAGGCCGGAGACGCCGGTGTCGGAGCTTTCGCTGGCGCAGCGCCAGCTGGTCGAAATCGCCAAGGCGCTGTCGCTTGGCGCGGAGATCGTCATCATGGACGAACCGACGTCCAGCCTGACCCTGACCGAAACCAACCGCCTGCTGGCGATCGTCGGCGAGTTGAAATCGGCGGGCGTCAGCGTCATCTTCATCACGCATCGCCTGCACGAGATCGAGCAATGCGCTGACCGGGTCGTGGCGCTGCGCGACGGCAAGGTGGTCGGCATGCTGCAGAAGGCGGAGATCGACCGCGACCGCATGATCCGGCTGATGATCGGCCGCGACCTGAAGGCCCTCTACACACCGCCGAAGGCGGCCCGGGGCGACGAAACGCTTGTCGTCAGCAACATGCGCACCACGACCTACCCCGATCGCGCCGTCAATTTTGCCCTGCGGCGCGGCGAGATCGTCGGGTTGGCCGGTCTGGTCGGCTCCGGCCGAACCGAACTGGCGCGCACCATTTTCGGCATCGACCGCCCGCTCGACGGAACGATCGAGATCTCCGGCCGGCCATTGACCGTCACATCGCCGCGCGATGCAATCGCTCACGGCATCTACCTCATCCCCGAGGATCGCAAGCAGGCCGGCCTGATCCTCGAGGACGATGTCACCAGCAACATATCATTGCCGAACCTGAACCACTTTGCGAAGGCCTGTCTTCTCAATCGCAGTCGCGAGCAGGCAACGGCAAGGCTGCAGGCGAAGGCGCTCAACATCAGGGCGCCCTCGGTCGCCAGCGTGGTCGGCACCCTCTCGGGCGGCAACCAGCAGAAGGTCGTGCTGGCCAAATGGCTCGCCATGTCGCCAAGCGTGGTGCTGTTCGACGAACCGACGCGCGGGATCGACGTCGGCGCCAAGAGCGAGATCTACAGCCTGATCCGCGCCCTCGCCGATGCCGGCATCGCCGTGCTGATGATTTCCAGCGACATGGAGGAAGTGATCGGCGTGAGCGATCGCATCCTGGTCATGCACGAGGGCGCCATCAGCGGCGAGCTCGAGCGCGACCGGTTCAGTGAACACAACCTGATGCAGCTTGCCGTGGGCAAGGCAGTGAGTTCGGAAGCGACATGCTGAAAAAAGATCTCGGGCTCCTGGTTCTCATTCTGGTGGTCGGCACCATTGTCGCGATCATCAATCCGCGTTTCCTGTCTCCCATCAACCTGGCCAACACCGCCAATCTGATCGGCCTGTTCGGGCTGTTCTCGCTCGGCGAAGGCCTGGTGATCATCACCGCCGGCATCGACCTGTCGATCGGATCGGTGTTCGCCCTGCTCGGCGTGATCTTCGTCGATCTGCTGGTGACCTACGACCTGCCCTGGCCGCTGGCGGTCCTGATCATTCTGGTGGCCGGAACATTGATCGGGCTGATCAACGGCTTCCTGATCACGCGAATGCGCCTGCAGCCCTTCGTGGTGACGTTGTGCGGGTTGTTGCTGTATCGCGGCATCGCCCGATACTACACCAATGACGGCACCGCGGGATTTGCCTTCGGGCAGAGCTTTCCGACGCTGGAATGGCTGACCACCGGGCGCAGCTACGGCGTGCCGCACACCTTCATCGCCTTTGTCGTCATCGCGCTGGCCATGGCCGTGTTGCTGCATCGCTCGGTGTTCGGCCGCTATCTGTTCGCCGTCGGCCGCAACGAGGAAGCGGCCCGCTATTCCGGTATCCGGACCGGCCGCGTGGTGCTCGCGGCCTACGTCATCTGCGGCTTGCTTGCCGGCCTCGCCTCGATTTTTCTGACCATGTACACCCGCTCCATCTCGCCGGCGTCGCACGGCAATTTCTACGAGCTCTACGGCATCGCCGCGGCGGTGCTCGGCGGCTGCTCGCTGCGCGGCGGCGAAGGCTCCATCGTCGGCATCGTGCTCGGCGCCATCCTGCTGCAGATCCTGCAAAACCTCGTCAACCTGCTGGGCATCCCCAGTTCGCTGAATTTCGCTGTCATGGGCGCGGTGATCCTGATCGGTGTGCTGGCCGACCAGCAATTCAAGGATTATCGCCAGCGACGGAGCGTTGGTCGCGAGAAATCGTAGGGTGGGCAAAGGCGCCGTTGCGCCCGCCGATCACGCGGCTCGCACGATGTCGAACGCCTGAAACCATTCCCGCCCTCCTCTCGTATCTCCCTCATGCGCATCCCCTTCCTGACCCTCGGACTTCTCGCTTTTCTCATTGGCCTCTTATGGATCGGTCAGGGCGCCGGTTACGTGAACTGGCCGCAGTCCAGCTTCATGATCCGGCAGACCCAGTGGGCCTGGTACGGCGCCGCGCTGGCGGCAGTCGGGCTCGGCCTGATGGCGCTGAGCCGTCGGTAGACGCGGCGGCCTCTTCCTTCCGGTCGCCCGGGCCGTCATGATCGCGCCAACCGGATTCGCAGGACGAAATCCGGACGATCGATCGACCGGGGCGACACGCATGACCAATCCATTGTTCGATCTCAGCGGCCGCGTCGCCATCGTCACCGGCGGCAATACCGGCATCGGTCTGGCCATGGCGCGCGGCCTGGCCGAGGCCGGCGCATCGATTGTCATCGCCGACCTCAACAGCGCAAACTCCGAACAGGCAAAGGCCGCGCTGGAAACCTCCGGCCGGCCGGTGCTGGCGCTGACGACCGACGTCACCGTCCCCGCCTCGGTCGCCGCCATGGTCGCGGCGACGCTCGACCAATTCGGCCGCATCGACATCCTCGTCAACAATGCCGGCATCAGCATCGCCGCCCCCGCGGAGACCATGACGCTGGCGGAATGGCAGAAGGTCATCGACGTCAACATGACTGCGCCGTTCCTGTGCGCGCAGGCGGTGTATCCGGCGATGAAGGACGTGGGCGGCGGCAAGATCATCAACATCGCCTCGGTGCTGGCGACGCTCGGCGCCGGCGGCGCCGCCAACTACGCCGCCAGCAAGGGCGGCATCCTGCAGCTGACGCGGTCGCTGGCCGTCGCCTGGGCCATCGACAACATCCAAGTCAATGCCATCCTGCCCGGCTGGATCGACACCGAGCTCACGCTGCGGGCGCGCGAGCGCCGGCCCGAGCTACACGAGCGGATCCTGGCGCGCACCCCGGCGAACCGCTGGGGCCGGCCGCAGGACCTTGCCGGGGCCGCGGTTTTCCTGGCTAGCTCAGCCGCGGATTTCGTCAATGGCGCGGCGCTGACCGTCGATGGCGGCTATTCGATCATGGGCTGACGCAACGGAGAAGACAGGATGACTCAAGGACCATTCGACCTCACCGGCCGAGTGGCCATCGTCACCGGCGGCAATGGCGGCATTGGCCTCGGCATGGCCCATGGCCTCGCCGACGCCGGCGCGACGCTGGTCATCGTCGGGCGCAATCAGGCCAAGTCCGACGAAGCCGTCGCCGCGCTCACCGTCCACGGCGGCAAGGCGATCGCGATCGCCGCCGACGTCACCGACGCCGCCGCAGTCGCCGCGATGATCGCGCGCGTCCAGGACGCCTGTGGCCGCATCGATATCCTCATCAACAATGCCGGCATGAGCATTCGCAAGCCACCGGATGTCCTGAACCTCCAGGAATGGGAGACGGTGATGAAGACCAACCTCACCAGCGCCTTCCTGTGTTCTCAGGCGGTGCACCCGGCGATGAAGGCGAACGGTGGCGGCAAGATCATCAATATCGGCTCGATGATGTCGATTTTCGGCGCGGCCTATGCGCCGGCCTATGCCGCCAGCAAGGGCGGCATCGTGCAGTTCACCCGCTCCTGCGCCTGCGCCTGGGCGGCCGACAATATCCAGGCCAATGCGGTGCTGCCCGGCTGGATCGACACCGAACTGACCCAGAACGCCCGCCAGCAGGTCGATGGCCTGCACGACCGCGTCCTCGGCCGCACCCCGGCGGGGCGCTGGGGCACGGCGCGCGACATGGCGGGGATCGCCGTGTTCCTGAGTTCGGCGGCGTCGGACTTCGTCACCGGCGCCGCGATCCCGGTGGACGGCGGCTTCTCGGTCATGGGATAGCATGCAAAACCCCGGACCGATGGTCCGGGGTTGATGCCGTTGGGCCAGCCCGATCGACGCGACGCGTTCAGTATTTCGCGAGCACTGGCGATGGCGACCAGTTGAAGTGATAGTTGATGCCTGCCTTCACCACATTGACGTCGCGGCTGCTCATGGTGATGTTCTCGACGAACACGCCGGCCGGGCTGGTGGCCGCCCGGGTTTTGCCGTCGAAATGGTAGTAATCATATTCGACCTTGGCGCTCCAGTTCGGCACGAACATGTATTCGAGGCCAGCACCCAGCGTATAGCCGTCGCGGCCGGTCCAGCCGGTCGCGTCATTGATGACGCCGGTTCCCGGCAGCACCACCTCGGCCCGCTCGTTGCTCCAGGCATAGCCGCCCTTGCCATAGACCAGCACCTTGTCCCAGGCATAGCCGATGCGGCCGGTGACGGTGTGGATCTGATCGATCTTGGTACGGCAGTCGAAGGCCGGGTTCGGGCAGATCGTGGTGCCCTTGATGTCGGCCCAGTCGAAATTGCCCTCGAGACCGAACACCCAGCTGCTGCCCGGCGTCTGCCAGTTGTAGCCGATCACGCCGCCAGCCACCGCGCCGGACGTGTCGAAGCCGCCAGTGACGGTCAGCGGACCCGGGAAGAACAGGCTGTCGCGGCCCCAGCCGCCGCCGCCTTCAACGCCGATGAACAGGCCGGTCCAGTTGGTGAACACCACCGGCGGCGCCTTGTAGACCGGGGCCTTCGTGGCCAGGTCAGCGGCTGACGCAGCGCCGGCCAGGCTGACGCTCGCCAGCAGAGTCGCAAAAGACAATCGAACAGATCGGCGCATCAAACCCTCCTGTCAAAACGTCCATGGCTGAACAGGCTACATTGAACGCCAGGGGTTGCGCGAAACGAAAATGGATCAGGTCGCGATTTTTCCTGCCTCGGTTGCATGATTGCAACAACTAAACCTACTCCAATACCAAAACGCGGAAGCCTGCCCGAGGCGCAGGCAGCCGGCCCCGCCGTCGCGGAGGTCAGCGGGAGGTCAGCGCCGGAAGCTCTTGATCTCCGACACGCTGCCGTCGCGGAAGGTGAGTTCGACCGATATCGATTTCGTCGAGGTCGGCAGCTTCATGTAGGTCTGCGACTGATAGGGGATCGCGCTGGGGTCCTTCATGTCGCAGGGCGGCAGCTTGAGCACCTTGTCCGGCACCGCACTGTCGATGCCGATGCGGGCCTCGCGGATTGCGCAGCGATACGACAGCAGGTGGCTGTAATACACCAGCAGGCCGTTGTAGTCGCGGAACGACAGCCAGCTCGATGCGGTCATGTCCAGCGTCTTGCGCTGGTCGCGGATGAGCGCCGCTTCCGGATCGAAGCGGATCGGGAACGGACCCTGCAACTCGCCGGCCGCATCGACATAGCGCAGCTGGATGGTGGCGGCAGGCTGATCGGCGTCGAGCTGGATCGAGGGATTGGGCATCCGTTTTCGGGTGCGCGGATCCAGCGTGTCGAGGAAGCCGGTCTCGCGAAACTCGCCGCTGTCGTTCAGCCGCCAGGACATCCCCAGCGTCGGATCGGCAATCGAGAAGGTGACGCTCCAGCCGCCGTTGTGGCGCATGAAACTGGCGATCGGCGCGTTGACAGCCTCATTGGTCGGCGCGGTGCGCGGCGCCACCGGCGACAGCATTGCGACCTTCTCTCGCGGCTCGGTCGGTCTCGCATCGGCCGAAGGCGCCGGCCCGCTCAGAAAGACGTCGTCCACCATCTGGTCGAAATACACCGGCACCTGCTTGTGCCGCACCGTCTCGGCCATCTCGCTGACGACGCGCCTTGTGCGCTGCGCCACCTGCACCAGGTTGTCGCCAGGCTGCGCCAGTTGCTTGACGAAGGTGCGGGTGAACACCGAATTGGGATTGTCGTCGCTGTCCGAGAGCCGGTCGAGTGCGGTCTGCCGCGGCCCCGCCGAGAAGATCGAGAACACGCCTTCCGGCAGCGTCGTCATCGGCGCCAGCCCGCCGGCCCCGGCCACCGCGCGGGTGCCGGTGCGCTCGAACGGATTGTTGCGGCAGGCGTCGAACACCAGGATCGAGGTTCGCGCGCCCTTGTTCTGCAGCCGCTGCACGATGCGGTCGGCCAGCACCGACGCGTCGCGCACCAGTTCTTCCTGGCCCTCGGTGGCCGCCGGCACGTCGGTGGGCAACAGGTAGTTCTGCCCGGCGATCTCGAAACCGTGGCCGGCGAAGAAGAAAAACGCGGTGTCGCCCTTCTCCACCGACGCATCGAACGCCTGCAGGCTCTGGCTGAAGCCCTGCCGTGTCTGGTTCTCCGCGACCATGACCTGGAAGCCGAGCCGGCGCAGCGCGTCGCCCATGGTGCGGGCGTCATTGACCGCCTTCTGCAGCTTCGGCACGCTGCGGTAGTCGTTGTTGCCGATGACCAGCGCCACCCGCTTGTCGGCCAGCGCCGGCTGCGCCAGCGCCAGCAACGCGCCCAGCATCGTCAGCCTGATCCACGTCGGTCTCATGAGTCCGTCCCCGCCACGCAAGCTGCCCGCGATCGGTGCGGGCTGTCCTGTGCATAGGTCGGGCCGGCGACGCGACTGGTTCATGGCGCACTTCGCCGATGCCACAGTCACAAAATGCGCGTAAACGAAGCGCATCTGACGCCCCGACTCGTTCGACGGAGACTTCGCTTGAAATCACTTGTTCTGGCAGCTGCGCTGCTGCTGCCCACCGCCGCTTTCGCCCAGGACGCGGCCCCCGCGCCGGCCCCCAAGCCGACGG
>DATCUS010000236.1:0-4580 GCA_036561845.1 Tardiphaga sp.
AAGAAGCCCCCGGCGCCGAAGCGCGCGCCTGTGCAGAGCGCACCGGTGCAGCTTGCGCCGGCAGCCGCCGACCCCGATAACTGATCGTCTCACAACCCTCGCTGCAGCCGCCCGGATCCATGCCCCTTCACCTCATCAAGCTTGCCGTCGGCTGCGACTCCATCAAGGAGTTCAAGGGCTGGGTGGCGGACCGCATTCGCGTGGCCAGGGAGAAGGGTACGCCGCTGCATCACATCCACATCACCCGCATGGTGCCGAAGCGCGATGCCGAACTGCTCGACGGCGGCTCGATCTACTGGGTGATCCGCGGTGAAATTGCGGTGCGCGAGAAGCTGCTGGCCATCGAGCCGTTCCGCGATTCAGCCGGCATCAACCGCTGCCGGCTGGTGATGCAGCCCAAGGTGTTCTCTGTGGCGCCGCGGCCGCTGCGGCCGTTCCAGGGCTGGCGTTATCTGGCGGACAGCGACGCTCCGCCCGACCTCGGCAAGGCTGCCGCCTCCATCGAGGCGATGCCGGAGCCGATGCGCCGCGAACTGCGCGAGCTCGGCTTGCTGTAGGCGGCGTTCGAACCGGCGCCTTGCCGTTCACACCCCGACGTTGTCGATCAGTCGCGTCCGGCCGATTTTGGCGGCGACCAGCAGCCGGATCGGCCCGTCCTTGATCGAAGCGACCGGCGCCAGGGTTTCGGCGTGGCGGGCCTCGAAATAGTCGAGCGCAAAGCCGGCCTCCGTGATCATGGCGGTGCCGCCGGCCATGGCGGCTTCCATGTCGTCGCCGGCCTTCAGGCGCTTGGCCGTGGCCTTCATGGCGCGGTACAGCGCAGGTGCTGCGGCGCGCTCGGCAGGCGTGAGGTAGACGTTGCGCGACGACATCGCCAGACCGTCGCGTTCGCGCACGGTCGGCACGCCGGTGACCTTGACGCCGAGGTTGAGATCGGCGGCCATCCGCGTCACCACCTTGAGCTGCTGGAAATCCTTTTCGCCGAACAGCGCCAGATCCGGCCGGCATTGCGCGAACAGTTTTGCAACCACGGTGGCGACACCGCCGAAGAAATGTGGCCGGAAGCGGTCTTCCAGCCCGGCGATGGCCGGGCCTTCGGTGATGATCCGGGTGGCGAAGCCCGGCGGGTACATGATCTTGACGTCGGGATTCCACACCAGGTCGACGCCTTCGGCGGCGAGCTTCGCCATGTCGGCTTTCCAGGTTCGCGGATAGGCGCCGAAATCCTCGGTGGGCGCGAACTGCGCCGGATTGACGAAGATCGAGACGACCACCTTCGAGGCGCGCCGCTTCGCCAGCCGCACCAATGACAGATGACCGTCGTGCAGGGCGCCCATGGTCGGCACCATCGCCAGGGTGGCCTTGCGGGCGCGCAGGCCCTCAAGGGCCCGGCGCAGGGCGGGGAGCGTGCGGACGACGGTCGGGGGGCGTGACATTGCGGCTCGATCTGTGGGTCAAAACATGGGCAGGTCTGACCTTGCGGCCGGACTTCCACCCTATCAAAGCGCAGCCTTCGACGCCAAGCCCTCGACAGCAACCGATCCTGCCGGCGTTACCGCTGCAGCCCTCGGCTGCGTCTTGCGATTCATGATTAAGCGCGAACGGCCGGCGATCCGACGCCGTGCATCCGCATTTCGCTTGACCACAGACGTGGGCGATTTGAAGATAGTTTGAAGGATTGCGATATGCTGGTGGAGAACAGTCAGACGCAAGGCACGGCGCATGTCGTCGTGCTGGGCAATGAAAAGGGCGGGTCGGGCAAGTCGACAACCGCTGTACACATTGCCGTTGCGCTGCTGAAGGCTGGGCAGCGCGTCGCCACCATTGACCTCGACTGCCGCCAGCAGAGCTTTACCCGCTACATCGCCAACCGCAGCAATTGGGCGCGGCACAGCGGTGTCGAGCTCGAAGTGCCGCTTCATTGCAGCATCAAGCTCGGCGAGACCATGCAGATCGCCGACAACGAAGCCTCCGAGTTCGAGCAGTTCATGGCCGCCGTCAGCGCCGTCGAACGCGACTATGATTTCATTGTCATCGATACGCCTGGATCCGACAGCTATCTGATGCGGCTGGCGCATGCCATGGCGGATACGCTGGTGACGCCGATCAATGATAGTTTCCTCGACTTCGATGTGCTGGGCGTTGTCGATCCCGTGGACTACGCGGTGACCGGCGAGAGTCACTATGCCGAGATGGTACGCGATGCGCGTCGCAAACGCCGCCAGCTCGACGGTGCCGGGACCGACTGGATTGTGGTGCGCAACCGATTGTCGATGCTTGGCTCGCACAACAAGCAGCTGGTATCGGATGGACTGAAGCAACTGGCGCTGCGGCTCGGCTTCCGTGCGATCGATGGCTTCGCCGAGCGCGTGGTGTATCGCGAGTTCTTCCCGCGCGGCCTGACGGCGCTCGATAACCTCAATGAGGCCACCCTCGGACGGCGTCCCAGCATGGGCCACGTGACAGCGCGCGAGGAAGTAACCGGCCTGCTGCGCCAGCTCAGGCTGCCGCTCGACGAGCGCGGGCTTCGGCGCGCCTCCAACCGGGCAGAATGGTACGCGCAAGTGGACCTGCCGCTGGAAGTCCACGATATCCTCGGCGCCTGAGCGCGGTCGGCAGGGCGACTCACTGCCCCTCCGCGGATGGTTTAGCTGGCGGTCCGCGGGCGACAGGCGATTTCTGCTACACTTCGCAAGTATTTCGGTATCATTTGCTTCTCCGGGAACGGCTGGCGGCCTTGGCAGTTGATTTGGTACTGCCAGAACAGGCGTTTCCTGTGCCGGCGCGTAGCGAAAAATGTCTAAAATTGCTGATTTGGATCAAGGCGAAACTTAGCGCCTGCACAATAATAGGGTGCGTCGCACAACGTTATAGCGGGTGAATCACACTTTTTGGTCTTTCTGTCACGCCGTTGTGACATATATGCTGAACAAGCGGCGGGTGGCATTCGACCTCCAAAGGCCGCACCGGCAAGGACCGACCAGGGACGAACATGAAGCGCGGAATTCTGATCCTGCTTTCAGTTTGCGTAGTGACCGCTGTCGCGTACTTCACCGCGAGCAAGTGGGCGATCCGTCATGAGACATTGACGTTCTATGACGATGCCCGTGGCCGCACCGTCGAAGTTGACGTGGCCGTGCGACGCGACAAGGAAATGCAGGCCAATGCCGGCATGATTACGCTGCCGGTGGCAGTGCTCAATCACGGCAATACCGTCAAGTTCACCGAATATTCCTTCCTCGCTAACGTGTTCGCGGCGCGCGGCTATATGGCTGTGAGCATCCAGCACGACCTTGCCGGCGATGCGCCGCTGGTGACCAAGGTCGGCGAGCTCTATGTCGGGCGCTTGCCGGTCTATGAGCGCGGCGTCGCCAACATCCAGTTCGCCCTTGAGAAGCTGAAGGCGATTCAGCCCAATTCCGACTACGATCATCTCACCATGGTCGGCCATTCCAACGGTGGCGACATCTCCATGTACTTCGCCAAGGTGCATCCGGATCAGGTCAGGAAGGTGGTTACGCTGGACAACCTGCGCGTTCCCTTCATGACGGACGGCAAGTTCAAGATCCTGTCGTTCCGCTCGCACGACGCGGTGTTCAAGCCGGATCCCGGCGTGGTTCCTGATGATGACATCTGCGAGAAGGCCGGCATCACCGTGGTCAACACCGGCGCGCAGCACACGGATATGAGCGACCGCGGTCCGGATGACGTGAAGACCCGTATCCAGGGCCAACTCGACAAGTTTCTTGACGACGACAGCAGACTGGCGCCGGTCAAGACCAGGGTAAAGATTCCCGAGGTTCCGCCCGGCCCGATCGCCCAGTTCACCCCGGTCGTCAACTGATCAGCGGATTGACCGCGACGGGCCCGCACGCCACATAAGGCTTCGCCCAAGCGAGCGAGGCCATGTCCGATAATCCCAACGTTTTTAGGCCGCCCCCCACAGCAAGCTCGGGGACGCAGCAGTCAGCGCCCGCCAGTGGTACGCTGCCTGAAGCAAGGCCGTCCGCCTCGGCGGATATCGCGGCCTTCGTCGCCAAGGCCAGGGCGATGTCGCCTCTGGCGGCCGGCGGGCGCGGCAGGCTGGTATTCGCACTCGACGCCACCATGAGCCGCCAGCCGACCTGGGACATGGCCTGCGCGCTGCAGGTCGATATGTTTCGCGAAGCGGCGGCGATCGGCAGTCTGGATATCCGGCTGGTCTACTATCGCGGCATGAGCGAATGCCGGGCCAGCGGCTGGATCTCCGACTCCGCTCAGTTGGCGCGGCTGATGGGCAAGATCCAGGTCCAGGGCGGCCAGACCCAGATCGGCAAGGTGCTCGGCGAGACCCGCCGGGAGGCGGTGGCCTCCGGCGTGCGTGCGCTGGTGTTCGTCGGCGACGCCATGGAGGAATCTCTCGACGAGCTCTGCGCCCGGGCCGGCGAGCTGGGCCTGCTCAAGGTGCCGGTGTTCATGTTCCAGGAGGGCCACGACGGCGCCGCCGAACAGGCGTTCCGCGAGGTGGCGCGGCTCACCGGCGGCGCGTGGTGCAGGTTCGATCCGGGTGCCGCGGCGCAACTGCGCGAGCTGCTGCGGGC
>DATCUS010000237.1:0-2532 GCA_036561845.1 Tardiphaga sp.
CGGTCGTCATCGCGACGCGGCGGCGCGCCTTCGCGCTTGCCGGCATAGGGCTTGCCCGGACCGGAATAGGGCTTGGCGCCATAGGTCTTGCGCTCGCCGCCGCCGGCATCGTGGGGCTTGGGCGCATAGGTGCCGTCGCGCTTGGCGAATTTCTTGTCGGGGCCGCGGGCGGCGCCGGAGCGGCCCTTGCTCGGTCCGCTGCCTCCGCCCTTGCCGCCGGGCGGTCGGCCGCGCGAGGGGCCGTTGCTTCTGTCGTTGTCGCGGGGCATGAAGGGTCTCACTGCAGCTGAGGCTGAATGGGGTTGAGCGGTGCAGATGGATTCGCACTCGACATTGCGCGCTCAACCTTGGGGCGCATTGTCACGCAAAACCGGTATCCACTTTGCTGAATGCACTCCCTAGCAGAGTTTTCGATGTGATACGAGGCATGAACGCACCCTCTTTCATGGATTTGGCGCTGAAAGCGGCCGAAAACGCCGCAAAAGCCGGCGAAGTGCCGATCGGCGCCGTGATCGTCCGCGACAATGCCGTGATCGCCTCGGCCGGCAACCGTACCCTGACCGACCGCGACCCCACCGCCCACGCCGAAATCCTGGTCATCCGCGAGGCCGCGCGGCAGCTCGGCACCGAGCGGCTGACCGACTGCGATCTCTATGTGACGCTGGAGCCGTGCACCATGTGCGCCGCGGCGATCTCCTTCGCGCGGATCCGGCGGCTGTATTTCGGCGCTCCCGATCCCAAGGGCGGCGGCGTCGAATCCGGCGTGCGGTTCTTCGCGTCCCCCACCTGCCACCATGCGCCAGAAGTCTATTCGGCGGTGGGCGAAAGTGAGTCGGCCACGCTGCTGCGGGATTTTTTCAAGGCGCGAAGGTAGTGAAGGTAGTGGTGTTCGGCGCGGCCGCCCGCGCTCGACTGTCATCGCCCGGCCGGCGCGCAACTGCGCGCCAGGACCGGGCGATCCAGTAATCACCGGCGCCTGTGTTTACTGGATCCCCGCATGCGCGGGGATGACAGCGGTATATGTGGCGACGACGAAGCTCAGTCTCGGCCGTTCGGCTTCGCTTCCCGCGCCACCGCCTGCCAGCCGATATCGCGGCGGCAAAAGCCTTCGGGCCAGTCGATCAGATCCACTGCCGCGTAGGCGCGCTGCTGTGCTTCCTGCACGGTCTTGCCGCTCGCGCAGATGTTCAGTACGCGGCCGCCATTGGCGAGAATTTTGTCGCCTTCAGCCCTGGTGCCGGCGTGGAAGATCTCGACACCATCGATGGCGCCAGCCGCATCGAGACCCCTGATCTCCGAGCCGCGGCCGTAGTCGCCGGGATAGCCCTTCGTCGCCATGATCACCGTCAGCGCCACATCGTCGAACCAGCGCAGGCTGAAATTCTTCAGCTGCCCGTCGGCGCAGGCGATCAGCGCCGGCAGGATGTCCGACATCATCCGGAGCATCAGCACCTGGCACTCCGGATCGCCGAAGCGGGCGTTGTATTCCACCAGCTTCGGGCCCTGCGCGGTGACCATCACGCCGGCATAGAGCACGCCCTTGTAGGGCGTGCTCATGGCGCTGAGCGCGCGCAGGGTCGGCTTGATCATCTCGTCCATCACCTGCGCGCGCAGCGCCTCGGTCATGACAGGCGCCGGCGAGTAGGCGCCCATCCCGCCGGTATTGGGTCCCTTGTCGCCGTCGAAGGCGCGCTTGTGGTCCTGGGCAGTCGCCAGCTCCAGCGCGTGCTCGCCGTCGCACAGCGCAAAGAACGAGGCCTCCTCGCCCTGCATGAATTCCTCGACCACCACCTCGGCGCCGGCGTCGCCAAATCCACCACCGAACATCATGTCGACGGCATCCAGCGCCTCGGCCTCGGTCATCGCCACCACGACGCCCTTGCCGGCGGCCAGTCCATCGGCCTTGACCACGATCGGCGCGCCCTGGGCGCGGATATAGGCCTTTGCTTCATCGGCACTGTGGAAATGGCCATAGGCCGCGGTCGGGATGTTGTTGTCCCGGCACAGCGCCTTGGTAAAGCTTTTCGAGCTCTCAAGCTGGCCGGCGGCTTTGGTCGGGCCGAAGGCCTTGAGACCGGCGGCATTGAGATCGTCGACGATCCCCGCGGCGATCGGCGCATCCGGCCCGACCACCACGAAATCCACCGCATGAGCCCTGGCGAAGGCGATCACCGCCGCATGATCTGTGATGTCCAACGGCACACATTCCGCCTCTTTGGCGATCCCGGCATTGCCCGGCGCGCACCACAGTTTGGTCAGCAGCGGCGACGCCGCGATCTTCCATGCCAGCGCATGTTCGCGCCCGCCGGAACCGAGAAGGAGAATGTTCATAAGAGCAGCCAGACTGGTTTGCGCGAGGAAGCGCAGGGTTTAGCCGTGGACGGCGGGGGCCGCAACAAGGCGTGCGAGTGGCCCAAGCCGTCATTCCGGGGCGCACCCAGCGCCAGCGGCGCGCGCCCTGCAGACGGCGTGGCGCTATCCCCCCGCCCCCGCAATGATCTCCCGCAGCGTCGCCACATGGCGGGCGAAGGC
>DATCUS010000238.1:0-43303 GCA_036561845.1 Tardiphaga sp.
CTCGCACGCACACCCCGGGAGGCTGGAGGTCACCGTCCGGGCCCACTACGGGGCTCTGCCGCTCTGTGCCGGCTGGACGGGACAGTGACAAGGCGGGGAAAGCCCGCCGGAAACTGTCCCGGAAGAACGGTCCCCTGGCCCTAAATCCCGCGGTGGCGCGCCCGCAGGCGCCGCGATTCATCGCGAGATGGATCGCGTCCCAACCACCATCCCGCGCCTGCCGGCGCGCCGCTCCCCTCATGCCTGGAGGGGAGATCTGCTCACACCTCGGACGCCATGGGCGCCGCGAGAACATGAGAGCTTGGCTGTTTGACATTCGAATCGGGAGTTTGCCCACGACGCGCGCCGCCTGCCGCGGCCGTGTTCGTCAAGATTGCTTCAAATGCGCTTGATTCCGGTCAGGTGCGGCTTGCCATGAACGGCAACCGGGAAGCGAAACGCAATTTTAGCAATGCAGCTTAACGTTCGGGAACCTGTTTTCGAGTAGGAATTCCGGTCAGGTTTGTCGCGATCGGTCGAGGACACATGACAGTTTCAGGAACGCAAAGCGCGGTTCGTCGCCGGCTGCTTCTGGCATCGGACCGCAGCGATCGCAGCTGCGAACTGGCCGACCTGCTGATGAAGGTCGGGGACGTCGAGACGATCTCGACATCGGAAATCCCCGACGCACCGGCCGCGCATCTGTCCGGAATTGTTGTCGACATCAATCTTCGCTCCGCGGAAAGCGTGCAGCGCATCCGCAACAAGCTGCAGGGCAAAGCCTATCAACAAGTGCCGCGGCTGTTTGTGCTGGCCGATGCGCTGCATCACGGCTCGATGCAGGCCTGGGCGCTGGGCGCGACCGACACCATCGCGCGGCCTTTCGATGCGCGCGGCGTGCTGCAGCGTGTGCGCGCCGCCTTTCCGGACCCGCACGACCAGGACGCGACCGCCACCGCGAGCGGCAAGGCGCTGAGCCGCGGCGTCGAGGCCGCCCATGCGGTGATGGTCAAGATCTTCGAGAAGCTGCCGGCCGGCATCCCGCTGACCTTCAGCGACGTGATGAAGGCGGAAAGCCAGATCATGCGCGCGATCAAGCGCTCGTCGCTGCGCCAGTGGCTGGCGGCAGTCGGGCGCCATCACACCCACACCTATCGGCATTGCCTGTTCGTCACCGGCTTCGCCGTCGCCTTCGCCCAGCATCTCGGCATGCGCGAGGAAGACCAGCGCCGGCTGACCCGCGCCGCGCTGATCCACGACGTCGGCAAGGCCTTCATCCCGGTGGCCATTCTCGACAAGCCGGGTTCGCTGAACGCCGACGAGATGGCCGAGATGCGCAAGCATCCGCGGCTCGGCTTCGAGGCGCTGGCGGCGCAGGGCAGTTTTCCACGCGAGATGCTCGACGTGGTGCTGCACCATCATGAACTGCTCGACGGGTCGGGCTATCCCGATGGGCTGCGCAACGACCAGATCAGCGACATCGTGCGGCTGATGACCATCGTCGACATCTATTCCGCGCTGATCGAGAACCGGCCGTACCGGCTGCCGTTCACCCACATCAAGGCCTTTTCCATGATGGAAGAGATGGGCGACAAACTCGACCAGCAGCTGCTGCAGGTGTTCCGGCCGGTGGCGCTGGGATCGTATTAGGTCCGGCGCTTCCTCAAGCCAGCAGCTTCCGCAGCTCCGCCTTGGCCACCTTCTCCAGCGTCGAGCGCGGCATCTCGTCGACGAAGCGGATCTCGCGCGGCACCTTGAAGTCGGCCAGGGCATTGCGGCACGCGGCCATCACATCGTCATGCAGCGGCGGCGGCATCTTCTCGACGCCGGCATGCGGGATGATGAACACCACCGGAACCTCATCGAGCATCGCGTGCTTCATGCCGACCACCGCGGCTTCGCGCACGCCGGGCACGCACATGACGACCTGCTCGATCTCGGAGGCCGCGACATTCTCGCCGCCGACCTTCAGCATGTCCTTGGCGCGGTCGCCAAACCTGATGAAGCCGTTGTCGAGCAGCGTGACGCGGTCGCCGGTGACGAAGTAGCCGTACTCGTCAAAACTCTCTTGCGTCGCCTTCTCATTGTGCAGGTATTCCTTGAACAGCGACAGGCCGGGCACGCCGAGGATCGACAGATTGCCGGTGCCGCCGGCCGGCGTCGGCGTGCCGTCGTCGTCGGTGATGCGGATGCTGTATTCGGTGGCGGCGCGGCCGATGGCCATCGGCGTGTTGGGCTGGTCGACCTCGCCGATGATGCCGTGGCTGATGGTCTCGGTCATGCCCCACCAGCCGATGATCTTGATGCCGAAGCCGGCGAAGGCCGGCGGCTCGCAGAACGCGGTGCCCCACAGCCGGAACGTATGGCGCTTCGGAATCTCGTGGTCGAGCAGCGCCTTCAGGCAGAAGCCGATGGTCGAATTCCAGGTGCAGCGATGCTCGGCGGCGACGTTCCAGAACCGCCGCGCCGAGAACCGCGGCTGGATCACGCAACTGGCGCCGACCCACAAGGTAGCAAGCACCGAATAGGCCAGCGCATTGGTGTGGAACAGCGGCAGATAGGCCAGGTGCACGTCGGCGGCGTGCAGGTCCTGATGCGCGGCATTGACCTTGCCGCCCCACAGCGCATTGGCATGAGTCCACAGCACCGCCTTCGGTCGCGACGTGGTGCCCGAAGTGTACTGCACGCTGCAGGCGGCGAACGGATCGGTCGGCCGCCGCGGCCGGTCGGCGGAATCGGCGAACAGCGCTTCGAAGCGGTCGGCCTGCGCCACGGAATGGCCTGTCGCGGGCGCGGTACCAGCATCGTGCGAGATCACCGCGATCCAGCGCAGGCTTTTGCAGTTCGCAGCGACCAGATCGGCGTAAGCGGGCTGGGTGATGGCGGCCACCGCGCCGCAATGACCGGCGAAGTATTCGAGCTCCGCCGCCGCCGAGCGGGTGTTGGTGGTGACGGCGATGGCGCCGAGTTCGGCGCAGGCGAACCAGATCAGCATCGCCTCGATGCAGTTGTCGAGATGCACCAGGATGAAGTCGCCAGGCTTGATGCCGCACCGGACGAGGCCGGCCGCGAGCGCGCCGACGCGGTCGTGGAATTCGCCATAGGTCCAGTGCCGCGCTGGCGCATCGAACGGCGCCCAGATCAGGAACGGGTGATCGCGGCGGGTCTCGGCCTGCATCTTCAGCAGCCACGGCACATCCATGCCTGCGAACGGACCGACCACGCCTGGCGCCGGCACTGAATTCAACATCATTCCTCCCGGTGGAAATCCGCCTCAAAGGCCCGCTGTTGTGCGGCGGCGGCTTCCGTTTCCTGTGGTCTTTGTTGCATTGGATGGAGGCGGGCGCAAATGGCGCCGTGGCGCAAGTGCTGTCGGTTGCGTCCATGCGGCATGGCGTGCGGCTGCTTCACAAGGTGACCCGGAGCACAGAGCCGCTGTTCATGCCGCGGACGTCCGCAGGCGGTTTCATGCACAAGGCAGCGGTATCCTTATAGGGATTCTAGTAGTCGACTGGAGCTGCGCCCCTTATCCGTTTCGCATCAATAGCGGTCACCCATCGCCATGTTGGTTACGACGGGTGAGAGAGGGGACTATTTTGAATTCGCTGTACTCGCTGCGGCTCGCGCTGCTGTCATCGGTTTGCGCGCTGAGCGTTCTGGCCGGTGAGCGCGCAGCGGCGCAATCCTCCACCACACCGAGCGGCGCGCAGAGTCTGCCACCGGTGGTCGTCAACGAGCCGAACCGGCCGCGACGTGCAGCGAGCACAGCTGCCCGCGCGTCGCGTGCGACCCGCAGCGCTGCAAAGCCACGCGCAGCGCGGACGGCGCGGCAGACGGATGTTGTCGTTCCCGGTGTTTCCGGACAGACACAATCGGCCTTCCGGCACGTGGACGGCTACGTCGCCCAGAACGCATCGACCGGGATGAAAGGCGACGTTCCGATCATGCGAACCCCGCAGTCGATTTCGGTGGTGACGTCCGATCAGATCAGGGATCAGGGCGCCCAGAGCATCAACGAGGCGCTGCGTTATACCGCGGGCGTGCGCACCGAGGTCAGCGGCGCGCAGGCGTTGGACAATCCGCTCTATCTCCGCGGCTTCAGCCAAAGCAATTCCGACACCTTTCTGGACGGGCTGCGCAGCGTCACGCCCGGATATTTCGGCTTCTTCGCCCCCGAGCCCTACGGTCTGGAGCGCGTCGAAGTGCTGAAAGGACCGGCATCCGTCCTGTACGGACAGCAGGCGCCCGGCGGCCTCATCAACATGGTGTCCAAACGTCCATCCGCCAATCCCATCAACGAAATCGAGCAGACCTTCGGCAGCTTCAACTATCTGCAGACCGGCTTTGACCTCGGCGGAACCAATGCCGACAAGTCCATCATGTATCGTTTCGTCGGGCTTGGCCGCGACGCCGATACGCAAGTCGACTACGTCAAGAACGATCGGCTGTACTTCGCGCCAAGCGTTACCTGGGCTCCCTCCACGGACACCAAGGTCACGGTGCTTGCCTCCTACCAGCGCAACGAAGGCGATTTTTACGCGCAGGTTCCGGCCGCGGCCGTCCTGACAACGAACCGCTACGGCCATATTCCGTTCAGCCGCTTTCTGGGCGAGCCGAACTGGGAAGGCGAGACATCGGAGCGCACCGCGCTTGGCTACGAGTTCGAGCACCGCTTCAACGAGGCCGTGAAGTTCGAGCAAAACTTTCGCTATACGCACATGACCAACCACCGGCAGTACTTGCAGGCGAACGGAGCCCTGGCAAACGAGCGGACCCTCAATCGTCGCTACACGCTTCGCAATATCGACAATGACGGCATCGCACTGGACAACCGCGTGCGGCTCGATTTCGGGACCGGGCCGATCGAGCACAAGGCCATCGTCGGGCTGGATTACTTGTGGGGCAGGTCCAACTGGCTTGAACAGAGCGGGACGGCAACACCGATCGACATCTTCAACCCGGTCTATGGCGCTGCGGTCAATACCGGCGCCTATACCAGCAAATCGCTCCAGGACATCACGGCTTCCCAGGTCGGGCTCTATGTGCAGGATCAGTTGAAGCTCGACAAATGGCTGCTGACGCTGGGGTTACGGCAGGACTGGGCGTCGCGTACCACTGACAATTTGATAGCCAATACCAGCAGTGCGCAGGATGATCAGGATCTGACCAAGCGCGCCGGGTTGATGTATCTCTCGGAGGTCGGTCTTTCTCCGTATGTCAGCTACGCCGAATCTTTCACGCCGTTGGTCGGGACCGACCGCCTTCTGAAGGCCTTCGTGCCGGAGACCGGTCAGCAATACGAAGTCGGCGTGAAATATCAGCCAGCCGGCATCAACAGCTTCGTGACGCTGAGCGTTTTCGACCTGCGCAGGCAGAACGTGCAGACAGCCGATCCGGTCAACACCAATTACTACGTTCAAACGGGTGAGGTGCGGGTCAAGGGCCTTGAAATCGAGGCCGTCGCCAGCCTGCAGCCGGGCCTTAACCTCACGGCCGCCTACACCTACAACAACGCAGAGATCACCAGGACGAACACAGCCGGCCAGGTCGGCAACACGCCTTACCGGGTTCCCGACAATACGGCCTCACTCTGGGTGAACTACGAATTCCAGACGAGCGTCCTCGCCGGCGTGGGCCTCGGCGGCGGCGTGCGTTACATCGGAGAAACCTGGGGCGACGACGCCAATACGTTCAGGGTGCCGGAGTTCACGCTCGTCGACCTGGCATTTCGCTATGACCTCGGCAAGCGATTTGCAGAGCTGAAGGGATTTACGGCGAGCGTCAACGTCACCAATCTGTTCGACAAATACTACGTGCCGGCGTGCTTCACCGTGAACGCCTGCAATTACGGATCGTCGCGCACGGTGCTGGGCAAGCTGGCCTACCGCTGGTGAGGCTGTCGCGGGAGCGGCGCATGCATCGAGTCCTTCTTCCTCACGCAACGGCGCCTTGAAGATTTCTCTGGATGATGGCGGGGGCGCCGGGACCTTCGTTATTTTTCGTAGGACGAAATTTCGATCAGACTGCCGTCGGGATCCCGGCAATAAACCGAGCGCAGCGTGCCGCGGGCGCCCTGTCTGGCGACCGGGCCTTCGGCGATGGCGACGCCGCAGGCGTTGAGATGCGCGATCACCTCGTCGGGCTCGGCCATGGTGAGGAAGCACAGGTCGCCGCTGCCGGCGGCCTCGACGTCGGCGGTAAACCATTCGACCTTGTCGGCGCCGATCGGCCGCAGGTTGATTTTCTGCTGGCCAAAGCTCACCGAGGTGCGCGGCAGCTTGCCGGGGCCGGGATCAAACACCTTGATTTCCATGCCCAGGACTTTTGCATACCAGGCGGCGGAAAGTTTGACGTCGGTCACGTTGAGAACGAGGTGATCGAGCGCGGTGACGGTCACGGACATGGCGGTTCCTCACTGCGGGCAGCGGTGCGTCGCGGTCGCACTGGCCGATAGTTGCATTGTTTGCTACGCTGCGGTGTTGTCAATTCAGGACACGTCAACACATGCTGATCGCGTCTCAAGCCGCGGCAGCCGGGAGGAACTTATGATTTCACGTCGCGCGGCGATCGGTTTGATCGCGCTGGGCTTTTCTGCTTGCACCTCGATCGGCAGCGCTTTCGCGCTGGATTACCCGACGCGTCCGGTCCGGTTCGTTGTGGGCTATCCAGCCGGCGGCGCCACCGACATTCTGGCGCGGCTGATCGGCCAGAAGCTCTCCGAGCGGACCGGCCAGCAGTTCGTTGTCGAGAACAAGCCGGGTGCCGGCAACAATATTGGTACCGAATCGGTCGTCAATGCGGAGCCCGATGGCTACACCATCCTGCTGGTCAATCCGGCGAACTATATCAACGCCAGCCTGTACGGAAAATTGAGCTTCAACTTCCTGCGCGATATCGCGCCCGTGGCGGCGTTTCATCGCACCGCCAATGTGATGACCGTCAGCAAGGACGTGACGGCGAAAAATGTCGCCGAGTTCATTGCCGACGTCAAAGCCAACCCCGGCAAGATCAATATGGCCTCGTCCGGCAATGGCACGTCCGTGCATCTCTCCGGCGAGATGTTCATGATGATGACGGGCGCCAAGATGCAGCATATTCCCTATCGCGGTGCCGCGCCGGCGATCACCGACATGCTCGGTGGGCAGGTGCAGGTGATCTTCGACAACATGCCCTCGATCATCCAGCACATCCGTGCGGGCAGCCTGCGCGCGCTGGCGGTGACGACCGCCGAGCGCTCCGCGCTTTTGCCGGACGTGCCGACCGTCGCCGAGACCGTGCCGGGCTATGAGGCCAGCGCATTGTTCGGTGTGGGCGCGCCGAAGAAGACTCCGCCGGAGATCATTGCCAAGCTCAATGCCGACGTGAATGCGGTGCTGGCCGATCCGGCGGTCAAGGCGAAGCTGATCGATCTCGGCGGAGCTCCGCTGATCGGGCCGCCGGAGGCCTTCGGCAAGATGGTCGCCGCCGAGACCGAGAAGTGGGAAAAGGTCGTCAAGGCCGCAAACCTCAAGGTCGAGTAGCGCGGGAAAATGCTGCGTGCCGCGAGCGCGGCACCGGACCCTTCCAACGATCGATCCGGCGCGCGCTATCCAGGCGGGCGCCGGCAGACCAGATCGATTTCGATCAGCGCATCATAGGCCAGTCCGGTGACGCCGACGCAGGTGCGCGCCGGCAGTCGGCCCTCCGCAAAATAGCCGCGATAGGTGTCGTTCATCGCCGCGTAGTCCTGTTTGAACCGCGTGAGGTAGATCCGGCTCATCACCACGTGTTCGAAGCCCAGCCCGACGCCGGCCAGCACCAGTTTGAGATTTGCCATGACGGCATGGGTCTGCGCCTCGATCGTCTCCGGAAGCTGGCCCGGCGCGTCGGGCGTATCCGGCATCTGTCCGGTGACGAAAACAAGACCGTCGGTCTCCACGGCATGGCTGAAGGGCGCGACCGGCGTCGGTCCGCCTGCGATCATGTGAAACTTCAATGCGAGTATCCTTGGGGCTATGATTGCGGGACGTCGTCGAACAGACGCTTGCTGAGGATGGCGTGAACGCCCCAGTTGCCATCCACCACCTGGGTCACGCCGAAGTCCACCGCGGCGGACATCAGCGCGATGGCTTCGTCCTCGCTGAGGCCTTTGATGTTCATCAGGAAGCGGCGCATCTTCCGGAACGCGTCCTTCATGGCGAGATCGAGCGAGGAGTTGGCATAGACCTCGCTCTGCCCGTTGGCGCCGAATTCTGCCAGGTAGTTCGGATGGCTGAAGCCGGTTAGCACCCAGTCGGTTCCGGTTTCGATCAGCGGATAGGTGAGGTCGGCGAACGCACGTCCGGCGAGGTCGGCTTTCTTGTGCAGGATCAGCTGGAACGTTCCGGTCATCGAACATTCGATGGCGGTGCCAGCCAGTTCGCCGTCGCCCTGGGTGGCGTGGGGATCGCCGACCGACAGCAGCGCGCCCGGCACCGAGACCGGGAGATACACAGTCGATCCCTTGCCGAGCCGCCAGTTATCCAGGTTGCCGCCAAAGTATGACGGCGGCACCGAATCGACGAGATCGGTCTCGCGCGGCGCCACCGCGATGACGCCGAAATGCGGCCGCAGCGGAATTTTGATGCCGTCGAGCACATTGTGTCGCCGCTTCACCGATGCGGGGCCGACCAGCACGCCGGGATAGTCGTAGGTGCTGTGCAGCACGCCGAACGGATCGGTCTGCGGCGCCCACCGATAGGAATAGAGCGCCCGCGCATGCGCGGCGTCGTCATCGGAGAAAATCTCGTAGATGGTCACCACCTCGCGCGGCGGCGATTCGGCCAGGAATTCGTTGTAGTGGTAGCCCCACCACGCGGCGACGCTGCTGCCAAAGACCCTGCCTTTGAACGCGTCGCTGCGGCTCGGTCGCGGCACGATGTCGAGAATGCGCACCTCGAGCACGTCGCCGGGCTGCGCATCACGGACGTGGACCGGCCCGGTGCAGATATGGACGCCGAAACCTTCGCCGGCGCCGCGTCCGTAGACCGAAGCGTCCATTGGGCCGGCGCCGCGGCGGTCGACGTTCTTTCCCTCCTTGGTCCAGCGGAACACGCTTTCGGCGCCGGGGTCGCCGACGATCATCCGCTCCGGGTCGTCGGAGGCGTGCTGGGTTAGCGTTTCAATGGTGATGGTATCGCCGGAATTGACCTCCGCCTGCGGCGGCAGGGCGCGGCTGAAATAGCCCCAATGCACCCGCGCGGCGTCGACTGCGAGATGATGGTGGGTGTGATCGCTGACAATGTTGGTCTGTCCGGATCTTGGATCGGAGGGCGCCGTAGCTATGCGGGCAGGCGGCAGCGGATGATGATTGCGCAACTGCGCCAGCGCATCCTGCGGCCAGCCGCGTTGTCCCGCCGCGACGGCGGAAGCGGCGCCGCGTTCGCTTTCCTGCTGGCGAAATTCGCGCGGCGACAGTCCGAAGCGATGGCGGAACGTCCGGCTGAAATGCGCGGAGTCGTTGAAGCCGCTGCGGTAGGCGATTTCCGAGATCGAATGATGCGCCTCCGCCGGATTCGACAGGTCGGCCCAGGTCCGCTGCAGGCGTCGCTCGCGCAGGTAATGCGTGAAGCCGCCGGTGCCCTCGAACAGCTTCTGCAGGTAGCGCTCGGAAATGCCCTCGGCCTGCGCCACGCGTGCCGGCGCAAGATCGGGGTCGCCCAGCCGGCGCTCGATCGTCTGGCAGATCCGGTGCAGGATGGCGCTCTGCGTCGCCGTGCTGGCGGATTTTGCGGGCACGCCGAGCTGGCGCATGAAGGTCGGCAGCAAGTCCGCGAGGCTTTGCGCGACCGCAGCCCATTCGATGTCGGTCAGCGTCTCCAGCGTGCCCGCCGCCGAATCGAGCGTGCGCGAGAAGATGTCGGTAAAGCCGCCGGGCGGCATGATGCGCACGCCGGCGAGCCCCGGCTGTCCGATCTTGCGGCCGTGAAAGGCCTCGGATGTTACCGAGAGGATGATCGCTCGCATGTCGCGCGGGAACGCGACGCTCCAGTCGCCATTGCGCGGCAACAACAGCAATTGTCCGGCGGAAATGATCTGGTGTCCGGCCGGGGTCCGCAGCGTGACGCCGTCCTCGGACGGCAGCAACACGATAGGCATGTCGTCGGCGAGGTCCTGCAGCGGCGACACGGCCTGCGATCCCGCGGACAATTTCGCCAGCGCCACGCCGTCGCTGCGTCGTCGCGACGCCGTGGCGTATCCACTGGGAACCGTGGTGCTTGCCGAGGGCTGAAGGCCGACAGCGCGCAACACGTCGCGCCAGGCCTCCGGACGGTCGCCTTCTGAATAGGATTCGCTGGTGAACGGGCGAAAGCTCATGGATCGACCCCAATCGGACCAATCCAAGCAACTGCCGTGCCAAAGCACCCTTGTCCCGGACGCGGTGCGGCATTCTTCATGCCGCTCCGCAGAGCCGGGACCGTGCCAAACGACGGTATTCGCGACGGTCCCGGCTTTGCAGTGCACTACGCCGCAAGGGCGGCGCATTGCACTACGTCCGGGACAAGTTTCCATTCCGAAAAATAGCACCTCGCTGAAATCAGTCGCAACGGAAGATGTTCTTGCGGATCGTGCCGTGCACGCCCCAATTGGCATCGACCACCTGTGTCACGCCGAAGTCGGCGCCCACCGACAGCAGCGAGATCGCTTCGTCCTCGCTCAGATGGTGCACCGTCATCAGGAAGCGACGCAGTTTTCGGAAGGCATCGCGCATGGCGCGGTCGAGGCTGGAATGGTTGGCGATCTCGATCTGCGCATCCGGCCCCAGTTCGGCGAGGTAGTTGGGATAGGTGAAGCCATAGACCGACCACGCGTTGTCGGTCTCCAGCATCGGATGCGTCAGTCCTTCCAGAACGGTGCCGCCGAGGTCGGCCTGCTTGTGCAGGATGAATTCGAAGTCGCCGGTCAACGAGGTCTCGATGGCGGTGCCGCCGAGTTCGCTGTCGCCCTGGGCGGCGTGAGGGTCGCCCACCGAGAAGAACGCGCCGGGCACTGCGACGGGATAGAACATCTTGGCGCCCTTGCCGACGCGCCAATCGTCGATGTTGCCGCCGGTATAGCTCGGCGGAATCGAACTGACGAAATCGGACTCCGACGGCGCGAGGCCCATGGTGCCGAAATGCAGCCGCGCGGGGACGCGGACATTCTGCAGGATGTTGTCGCGCTTGGTGATCGTCGAGTGATCGACGCGCACGCCGGGATAGTCGATGGTCGAATGCACGATGCCGTCGGGATCGGTCTGCGGCGTCCAGATATAGTTGTAGACCGCCTTGGCGAACGGCTCGCCGGCGGTGTCGAGTTCGAAGATGGTGATGACCTCGCGCGGCTTCGGCTCCTCGATCAGGTCGTGATAGTGAAACCCCCAATTGGCCGAGGCGTTGGAGCCGAAGCATTTGCCGGCATGGCAAGCCTTGCAGGCGGGCCGCGGCCGCACGTCGAGGATGCGCACTTCCAGCACGTCGCCGGGCTCCGCGCCTTCGATGACGACGGGGCCGGTCAGCAGGTGCACGCCGACGCCTTCGCCGGAGCCGCGGATGAACGGACCTTCGGTCGGGCCGGCGCCGCGGCGGACGATGGCCTTGTGCTCCCGGGTCCACTTGAACACGCTTTCGGCGCCGGGATCGTCGGCGATCATCCGCTCGTAGTCGTCATTGGCGTGATGGGTCAGCGTCTCGATGGTGGCGCGGTCGCCCGACTTCAGCGTGAGGGCGGGTGCAACCACCTTGCTGAAATACCCCCAGTGGACATTGGCGGGCGATACGGGAAGCAGATGATGTTTCATGCGAAGGCCTCGACTGGCGTTGGCGTGTTCAGGCGCGATGAGGCGACCGCCGTCATGGCAGTGCCGCGGGCGGCTTGTCCGCCTCCATCACGCGGAGGAAACGCTGGGTGATCGGATTGCGCGGACGGGTCAGCATCTCGTGCGCCGGCCCTTCCTCGATGATCGAGCCGCCGCTGAGAAACACCACGCGGTCTGCCACTTCGTCGGCGAAGCGCAGTTGATGGGTGGAAATGATCATGGTCAGCCCGTCCTCGACCGCGAGCCGGCGAATCACTTCCAGCACCTCGTTGACCAGTTCCGGATCGAGGGCCGAGGTCGGTTCGTCGAGCAGCAGCACCTTCGGGTTCGGGGCCAGGGCCCGCGCGATGGCGACGCGCTGTTGCTGTCCGCCGGACAGATGCCGCGGCAATGCATCGGCGCGATGGCTGAGGCCGACGCGTTCGAGCAGTTCGCGGGCGCGGCGCTCGGCGTCCGGCCGCGACATGCCATGAACCCAGCGCAACGGGCCGGCGACGTTCTCCAGCGCGGTGAGATGGCTGAACAGGTTGAACTGCTGGAACACCATGCCGACGCCGACGCTGGCGCGCTCTTCGGCAATGGCGCGCGGCGACAGCGCCTTGCCGTCGCCGCTGAACCCCATGCGGCGGCCGCCAATTCTCACAATGCCGGCGTCCCAGCCTTCGAGATGGTTGATACAGCGCAGCAGGGTGCTCTTGCCCGATCCGCTGGGGCCCAGCAAAGCCACGACCTCGCCGGTCCGCACCGTCAGGCTGACGCCGGCCAGCACCGGCGCGGTATAGGCCTTGTAGAGATCGGTGACCTCGACCAGCACGTCATTGCCGGCCAGCGTGGCCGAACGCGAGGTGCGATCGACGCGCGTCGGCCTGGCGTCCATCACGGTCATCGGGGCAGGTTCAGTAGCTTCATCTGCCGGCGCGGCGGTTGCCGCAGCCGCCGGCACCAGCGGCGCGCGATACCACGGCAGGAGCTGCATCAGTTCCGTTGGCTTTTTCATGCGATCGAGATCGAACTTCCACTCCAGAAGAAGCTGGATCACGGCGATCGCCGCCGTCAGCAGCAGATAGATCAGACCGGAGGCGAAAAAGATCGAGAAGAAATCGAAGGTCGAGGACGCCAGTTGCGTTGAACGCAGGGTTAGCTCCTGCACGGCGATCACCGAAGCGAGCGACGAATTCTTCAGCGCGCTGACGGCCTCGTTGCCCAAGCCGGGGATCATGGAGCGGATCGCCTGTGGCGCGATGATCCGGCGCATCAGGATGCCGGGCGTCATGCCCAGTGCCTGTCCGGCCGTCACTTGGCCGCGGTCCACACCGAGCACGCCGGCGCGCAGCATCTCGGCAATAAACGGCGCCTCATTGCAGGCCAGCGCCAGACCGGCGGCGAGAATGGCGGGAAGCTTGATGCCGATCTGCGGCAACGCGTTATACGCGAACACCATCTGCAGAATCAGCGGCGTGCCGCGGAAGATCACGGCGTAGACCCTGGCGAAGGATGCCAGCAGCCTGAAGCTGCTGAGCTGCATCCCCGCGAGGATCACGCCGAGCACCAGCCCGCCAGCCAGACCCAGGGCGGTGACCTGGAGAGTCACCTGGATGCCCTGCATCATGTAAGGCATGCTGAGATAGTGAAGGAACAGCTCCATGGCGTCCGGCAGTCCTTGGATGAGCAGTCGATCGTAGGGTGGGCAGAGCGAAGCGTGCCCACCGTCGGCGTTCAGCGAAGGCGGTGGGCACGCGCAATAGCGCCTTTGCCCACCCTACGGCTCCTTCGACCAGCCGCCCTTTACTTGACGATCAACAGGCCGGGCTCCATCAGGTTCTCCGGATCGAGATTCCACTTCTTCAGCAAGGCCAGCTGGTTGCCCGACTTGTAGATTTCCATCATGGCGGCGTGCACCGCCTCGCGGAACTTGGGCTTGTCCTTCGGCACGGCAATGCCGACCTGGTAGGGGATGGTGACGGCGACGGCCTTCTCGAGCTTGTCCGGATAGGCCTTGACGGCGTTGTCGACGGTATTGACGTCATTGATGTAGGTGTCGGCGCGACCGGCCAGGATCGCCTGGATGCAGTTGGCGTTGTTGTCGTAAAGCTGGATGGTCGGCTCGGCCTTGCCTTCCTTCTTGCATTCCGGGGCCAGCGCCTGGATCAGCGGCACTTCGACATAGCCGGTATTTTCCGCCGCGGCCGTGCCGCACAGCGAGGTGTTGATGCCGGTGATTTTCTTCGGATTTCCCTTCGCCACCAGCACGCCGTCGAACACCTTGGAATAGGTGATGAAGTCGCCGGCCTTGGCGCGTTCTTCGGTGGCGTAGATGTCGGAGATCACGATGTCGGCCTGGCCGCTCTGCAACGTGGTCAACAGCGCCGCGAAAGTCACGGCCTTGTAGGTCAGCTTGAAGCCCAGGCACTCGCCGATCTGCTCGCCGAGATCGATGTCGAAGCCGACATACTTGCTGGGATCCTTGGGATCGATCGCCTCATAGCCCGGCGTATGCGGGTTGATGGCATTGACCAGGGTCTTGCCCTTCCAGTCCGGGTATTTGCTCTGCAGCGCGGCGCAGGCGGCGGGCACGGCCGCATGGGCAGAGATCGGGGCGCCGGCGCCGGCGATCAGCACGGCGCCGAGCGCCATCGCCGCGAGGCGCGGCCGCGTTGTCGCTCCGGTGGAAACACGCTTTTGCATTGGCTTCTCCTTCGAGGTTGCCATGGCAGCGCCATGGATCAATTCCGAAGGAAGCCTAGGGTCAGTCGCCCGCCATGCGCTTGTCTCAGGCCGCACGAATAGTTGGATCGGGCGGCGTTACGGATTGGGCACGGCCGCACCTATTTTAGGCATGGCGAATATTGGCCGGACGGCAGCAACCGCATCGGGTCTTGCCGGCGGTTGGCGGCCGCGTCTTGCCGAACTGTCAGGACGTCGCCGGCCGGGTCGCGATCCAGATCACGTGCCGCGCGCCGCCGCGTTTCCCGGTGGCACGGACGTTGATTTCCTCCGCCTGAAATCCCGCCGTCTTCAAGCGCTCGGTGAATTTCGCGTTCGGACCCGACGACCACACGGCCAGCACGCCGCCGGGGCTGAGTGCGGCAAAGGCCGCGCGCAGGCCGGGCAGATTGTACAGCGCGTCGTTGCTCTGCCGCGTCAGCCCTTCCGGACCGTTGTCGACATCGAGCAGGATGGCGTCGAACGCGGAGCGCGCCGCGGCAATCGACTGGCTCACATCGGCCTCCAGCAACGCGACGCGCGGATCGGCCAGGCAGTCGCCGAACAGCTCGGCCATCGGCCCGCGCGCCCAGGTGATGATCGCCGGCACCAGCTCGACCACGGTAATGCGGGCCTGCGGACCGCTGACCGCGAGTGCCGCGCGCAGCGTGAATCCCATGCCGAGGCCGCCGATCAGGATACGCGGCCGCTCCAGCGCCTTGATGCGGAAGCAGGCCAGCGTCGCCAGCGCTTCCTCGGATCCGCTGAGCCGGCTGCTCATCAGCTCGTTCTGGCCGAGCTTGATGGTGAGCTCGGTGCCGCGCCGCATCAGCCGCAGCTGTTCGCCGCCGCCTGGCACATCGGCCGTATCGATCAGGATCCAGGGAAGCACGTTCGATCTCTCAGCGGGTTGGGTGACCGGGCGGGTCAGGACGCAAGATAACCCAAACAACAGGGGCCATTGCCTGTTAGTCGTCCAAATCATGAACCTTGGCAATGATTTGATAGCCGCCGTTTCGAACCGTCTTGAATACGTGCGGTAAGCCGCAGCTGGACAGCTTTCGTCGCAGGCGGCTGACCAGGACATCGATAGACCGGTCCGTTGCATCTCCCTCGCGTCCGCGCGTCAGATCGAGCAATTGATCGCGCGAGAGCACGCGGCCCGGACGATCGAGAAAGGTCCGGAGCAGATCGAACTCAGCACCTGTCAGTTCAATATTGCGGCCCTGGGGATCGACCACGGACCGGGCAAACGGATCGACGACGAAGCCTTCGAAAGAATAGCGTTTCCTGCCGGCGTGAGCCGAGCGCTCGTCCTGACCGCGACGAAGGACCGCGCGGATGCGCGCGACAAGTTCCCGCGGATTGAAGGGCTTACCGAGATAGTCGTCGGCGCCGATCTCAAGCCCAATGATCCGATCGATCTCCTCTTTCAGCGCCGTCAGCAGAATGACCGGAATGTTCGATCGCTCGGACCGCAAATCGCGGCAAAGATCGAGCCCCGACCCGTCGGGTAACATGACATCGAGAACGATGAGATCGATCTGGCTGGTCGCAATTCGTTCGCGGACGTCGGCGCATCGCGAGGCAAGTTGCACACGAAATCCCTGCTCCTTGATGTAGCGAGCCAAAAGCTTCCGAATCTCGAGATCGTCGTCGACGATCAGAATTTGAGGTACGTGCATGGGTCAATTTGGCCACATTGGAGTAGGGGGAAGAAGAAATATTTGTAACGAAGGCTCTCCTCCGAAATGCCTGGACATCTTTCGTCACAAACGGTGCTGAAGCAGCAACTTTCGGTCATGTCGGGCCAAATTCCCAGCCATGTGAGCCGTCTATCAAGAGCGCAGAGTTCACCATCAGGGGGTTTGAATGCGCGCTCCGGCCAATCTGGATTTGTCCAGTATCTATAAGACGTTTGGCTTCCGCCGGCTATGGCGGGCCGCAGATCGCCGGGCGCTGTCAGGTGCGATGATAGCCCTGATGATGGTCACAGCGGTGCGCGTGGCGCCTTTTGCTGGCGGCGGTCTGAGCGTCGTGCTGGCGCAGCTCCTGTTCGTCGTGCGGCCATCGAAGTCGGTCGCAAGGACGGGAGCGCGTTGGCGGGAGTTGGCACGAGGCCGGCCTTCGCCGTTGTTGCTGACCATGCTGGCGACGGTCACCTTGTTGCCAGGCTGCGCCACTGCGCCGCTCGTCCAGGGCTCGGGCCTGTCGTCCTATGACGGACTGCAGCAGTCGGACGGAAAGATCACCAAGTCGCGGCTTCACGTCAAGAAGGAGCAGGTCGCGGCGGCCAGGACGATCAGTATTGCGCCTACCCAGTTCCCGCCCAACGTTGCGCCAACGCTATCGAACGCGCAGCGCGCGCTGGTCGCCAACGCCGTGAACCGCGCGCTGTGCATCAGCCTCAGCGATCGCTTCGAAGTGGTTACGCCGGGCGTGCCGGCGGACCTGACCGTCCGCGCTGCGGTCACCCATGCCACAGAGACCAACGAGGCTGCCGCGGGCGTCTCGGTTGCGGCCTCCATCGGGACGAAGTTCGTCGATATGGGCAGCGTCCCGATCCCGATCCCGCGCATTCCGATCGGGCTGGGCGAGTTGTCGATCGAAGCTGAAGCGGTCGACCGCGCCGGTCGGCAGCAGGCGGCCATCGTCTGGGGCAGAGGTGCAAACGCGTTCTTCAGCTCGCCGCGGGTGTCGAAAGCGGGTGACGCTTACGAGCTTGCGGGATCTTTCGGCGAAGATTTCGCCACGCTGCTCAACAAGGGTGAGAGCCCGTTCGGAGGTGTCGGCATCAACATCCCGTCCTGGCAGAAGATCAGCTCGAACGCGGGGCTCGCTCCGAAGTTCGCCGCGTGTGAGAGCTACGGACGCTCGCCTGGTGTCGCCGGCCTTGTCGGAGGCAAGCTCGGCTTTCCGCCCGAATGGACCGATGACGGCGCGAAGAGCGTTGCAACCCGCTGACGACCAGAAGCGCAGCGGGCGGCGGGTCAGGCGTCCTCGCCGCGGCGGCTGCATGCCGTGCCGAGGCGCGGTGCATCGTCGGATGCAGGTGGAACACCAGATGGATCGCGCCGGCCGCCATGGCGGATCGCGTCACCATGGAGCGAGGATGTTTGAATTGGCGAGGTCCGCCCGGCGGCCCAGGTCGTGTGACCGCGCGAACGCCGGTGCCGGCTCCAGGTCGATGCGAGTGCTTCGTCCTGCGTTCGTGTTCCTCGTCGCATTGTCCTGCGCCGGATGCGCGACCATCAACGTGCGCGATGTCGTGCCCGAGCGGCTTGCCGACGAGGCCGAACTTGCTGGCATGCCCAATATCCGCATCTGGGGAGACGCCTCGGTCGCCCCGCTGATGATGTCCCTGCAGCACTCGCCAACGTCGCGCGCGCTGTCCCGCGCGCGACGCGCAGAGGGACAGCAACCGCCGTTCAACATTCTCGCAATCTCCGGAGGTGGCGAGGACGGCGCCTTCGGAGCCGGCCTCCTGGTCGGCTGGGGGGACGGCGGGACCAGGCCCGATTTCGATGTCGTGACCGGCGTCAGCGCGGGCGCACTCACCGCTCCCTTCGTCTATCTGGGGCGAAGTCGCGATGCGGACCTGAAGAAGGTATTCACCGGATACACCCGCAGCGAGATCTACGATCCCGGCATCATGCCGCTGCTGGGGGGCTCCAGCCTGGTCGATAGTTCACCGCTCGAACGCCTGATCGCGAGCTACGTCGACGCCCGTTTCCTGCGCGACGTCGCCGCTGAGCGCAGCAAGGGGCGAATCCTGCTGATTGGCACCACGAACCTGGACGCGCAGCGGCCGGTCCTGTGGGACATGGGACGCATCGCGATGAGCGGTCATCCGCAGGCTCTCAGCCTGTTTCGCAAGATTCTGCTGGCCTCGGCGTCGATCCCCGGCGTCTTTCCTCCCGTTCTTATCAAGGTTCGTGCGCACGGCCGGGATTACGACGAACTGCACGTCGATGGCGGCGTGACCCAGCAGGTCTTCGTGCCGTCCTTGCCCAGGGGAGCCAATGACCCCGACGTCACAGCGGGGCGATCGGCACGGCGGATGTTCGTCATCCGCAACGGGAAGATCAGCCCCGAGTGGGAGGCTATCGAAGCCGGGGTGTTCTCGATTTCCCGCCGCTCCGTCTCGACCCTGATCAAGAACCAGGGCATCGGAGATCTCCACCGGATCTACGCCAGGGCCCAAGCCGACGGCATTGATTTCAACCTTGCGGCGATCCCGTCCGAGTTCGGCGTGAAATGGACCAAATCGTTCGATCCATCTTACATGCAGGCCCTCTATGACGAGGGTTATCGCGCCGGTGTGCAAGGCTATCGCTGGAAGAAGGCCCCGCCCGGTCTGGCAAATGAGACATTGCTAGCTCCTCCTCTCTCGAAGAGTCATGACGCGGCGATGTCGACGGCGAACTGAAGACCAGTGTCCCTCAAACGAGGCGCGCGGGCTCGACGGATAGGCGCCACCTCGATCATCCGATGGCCGCGCGCCGATGCAAAGTCGATCACGAAGATTGCTGAGCCGGCAGCCGCACGGTCTGCAGCAACCCGCGCAGGCGACCGTTCTCGATCTTGATCGTACCTCCGGCGCGCTGCACGATTTCATGTGCGATCGTGAGGCCGAGCCCTGCCCCCCCGAATTGCTTGGTGCGCGCCCGATTGGCACTGAAGAAGGGTTCGAAGACCCGCCCGAGCATGTCGGAGGGAATTCCCGGGCCGTCGTCTTCGATGATGACACTCACTTCCGACGGCGTGCTCTCGATCGCGACCCGCGCGCGCCTGCCATGGGTGGCGGCGTTGATGATCAGATTGCGAAACCCGCGCTTGAGGCTGGTCCGGTCGGCGAGCACGCAGCCCGCCGCACTGCGGGTGAGGTTGACGTCGTAAGACAGCGCCCGCAACTCCTCGACCGTTTCGGCGATCAGGAGGTCGAGCCCGAGGGATTCGGGCGTCGTCTTGCCGGATTCCTCCCGCACCAGTTGGATCGCGCTGTCGGCAATGCGTTCGAGTTCATCGATGTCCTTCAGCCACATCGTGCGGTCGTCGTCGTCCTCGACGAATTCCGCGCGCAGCCGCATCCGCGTGATCGGCGTTCGCAGATCATGGCCGGCGGCGGCGACCACGCGCATCCGGCTGTCCATCGCCACCTTCAGGCGCGAGGACAGCGAGTTGAGCGCCTTGGCGGCAATGCGCACTTCGGCCGGCCCCGCAATCGGCAGTTCGGGCAGCAGGCCGTCCGGACCGACGTTCGCGATCGCCCGCTCGATCACCACCAGAGGCTTGACCATGCGATTGGCGAAAAACAGTGCCACCGGCAACACCCCGAAGGTGACGAAGGCGAGCCACTTCAACACCCGGTTCAGGATGCCGCCTTCCGGGGGTAGGTCGGGGATCTCGGTGACAATCCAGCCGCGATCGACCGGAATCGACAGCAGCGGCAGATGGTCGTCGTTCCGGGACACCACGACGTCGCGCGGCATGCCGCGTTCGGCGAGGGCCTGGCGCAGCCAGGCGGTGAGGTTGGCCTCGACCCGGCCCCCGCCGGGCTCCTGCTGGACGGTCACCAGGCTCGGCGCGACGCGCGCGGCCCGAGCCAGCAGTTCGACCTGGTCGGCAAGGGCGCCGATCGCCTGGCGTTCATTCGGCGGCTTGAACAGATAGATCAGGGCCGCAGTCGAGATGCTCACCGCCGCAACGATCACCACCACGATCAAGACCGCGAGCTTGGCGCGCAGCGTGTTCACGATCGCATGTCCACGGCCTCGACCTTCACGACGAACTGATAGCCGCCGTTCCGAACCGTCTTCAGCAGGCGCGTCGCTCCCGACGGATCCAGCTTGTGTCTCACGCGGCTGATGAGAACGTCGATCGATCGGTCGAATACGTCGCCGCGGCCACGCGTAAGATCGAGCAACTGATCCCGCGAGAGGACACGCCCCGGCCGATCCAGGAAGACTTGCAGCAAGTCGAACTCGGCGCCGGTCAGTTCGATCGCGTTGCCCGCCGCGTCGACCACGCTGCGCACTTGCGGGTCGGCGACGAACCCCTCGAACCGATACGCCCTCGACGCGCCCGCCTGGGCGGGCGTCTCCGAGCGGCGGCGCAATACCGCACGGATTCGCGCGACCAGCTCGCGCGGGTTGAATGGCTTGGAAAGATAGTCGTCGGCTCCCATCTCAAGGCCCAGGATGCGGTCGACGTCCTCCTTGAGGGCGGTGAGCAGGATGATGGGGATCGGGTTGCGCTTCGCTCTGAGATCCCGGCATGCATCAAGGCCCGAGCCATCCGGCAACATGACGTCCAGCACCACGAGATCGATCTGCTCGGTTGCGATGCGCTCGCGCAGCTCGCCGCAACTTGCCGCCAGCAATACGCGAAAAGCCTGTCCTTCGACATAGCGCGCGAGCAGCTTTCGGATCTCCGGATCGTCGTCGACCACCAGGATCTGCGGCGTCTGTTTGCTCATGTACCTGCGTTGACCAATTTCGATGGCGCCGTTTTACCGCGAAGTGCGGTCGAGGGAAGCCGACATTCGTAACGAACTCGGTCCCGTGTCGATCCAGCAATGTTTCGACATAAAGCGTCGGATGCAGAGACACACCGACACGAACAGTCCAACTCAGGCAAACCTCGCACCCTATCCCGATATCAGCCGGGTTACCCCGAAGCGGTACGACAACACCCGGCTGTTCGACGAGCGGGAGCAGGATGCAGAATGACAACGATTCCAGAACGCAGCCGCATATGGGCTGCTTCCATCGCGATTCTCCTGGGCGTCCAATCCGCGGCTCACGGGCAGGATTCCTCGGCTGCGATGACGGTGGTCGCAAGGCCGGTGGAAAGATCCGAGATCACCGGCAGCATTACCGCGACGGGCAACGTGGTCGCATGGCGCGAGATTCCGGTCAGTTCGGAGGTCGGCGGCCTTGCCGTGGCGGAGATTGCGGTCGACGAGGGAGATGTCGTCGCGAAGGGCCAGGTGCTGGCGCGCCTCAATCATGATCTGACGATGGCTGCGCTGGCGAAGCAAAAGGCCGCGGTCGGCGAATTGCAGGCGAGCCTTGCAATTGCCCGATCAGACGCCGGGCGCGCCCGCGCCGTCTCGTCCGGCGTGATCAGCGCGCAGGTGATCGAGCAGCGTGAGACCCTCGTCAAGACGGCCGAGGCGAAGCTGCAGGCAGCGCAGGCGCAGCTCGACGACGCCGAAGCGCGGCAGCGCCAGACGGTCATCGTCGCGCCGGCCGCCGGGACGATCGCATCGAGGTCCGTTGCGATCGGCCAGGTGGTTCAGACCGGCGTCGAGATGTTCCGGCTCATTCAAGACAACCGCATGGAGGTCGATGCGCGCGTGCTGGAGCAGGATCTGGTCGCTGCCGCCGCCAGCCAACCCGCGACGGTTATCGGGCCGAGCGGCAGGTCGGAGCCGGGCTTCGTCCGAGCGGTCTCGCCGATCGTCGATCCGAAGACGCGTCTGGGGACGGTGCGCATAGCGCTCCCCGGCGACACGCCGCTCAAGCCCGGCATGTTCGCGCGCGTCGCCATCGAGGTCGAGAGCAAACTCGTGCTGACCATTCCGCTGAAGGCGCTGGTCTGGCGCGAAGCGAAGGCGCACGTCTTCAAGGTCGGCCGCGACAATCTGGTGTCGCTCACCGAAGTCCGCGTCAGCCGCGGGGTGGCCGACGATGTCGAAGTGCTGGGCGGTCTCGCCGAGGGAGACCGCATCGTCACATTGGGCGCCGGGCTTCTCAACGACGGTGACGTCGTGAACATTCAGACCGCAGCGGCAAAGCGCGGTTCGGTCCGATGAACAACATCTCCAGATGGGCGATCCGTCACCCGGTGCCGACCACGATCCTGTTCGTGCTGTTGACGTTGTCCGGCCTGGTCGCGTTTTCCAAGCTCCGCCTCAACAACATGCCGGACATGGACATTCCCACCGTCACCGTCACCGTTCCCTGGGCCGGCGCCGCGCCGACGGAGATCGAAACCCAGGTCACGCGGTTCATCGAGGACAGCATTGCGGGACTGGGCGCCGTCGACCACGTTCGCTCGACCGTCAACGAAGGCCAGTCAATGACGAGGGTCGAGTTTGCGATCGGCACCGACATCGACCGTGCCACCAATGACGTTCGCGATGCCGTCGTGTCGATTCGATCGAAGCTGCCGCAGGCGGCGCTCGATCCGATGATCCGGCGTGTCGACGCCACCGGACAGGCCATCCTCACCTTCGTCGTCGACGCGCCGGGGATGGCTCCCGACGAACTGAGCTGGCTGATCGACAATGACGTCGCCAAGGCCGCACTCGCCGTGCCGGGCGTAGCGAGGATTTCGCGATCCGGCGGCGTCGAAGCCGAGGTCACGATCAAGCTCGATCCCGACCGGCTGATGGCGCTCGGCCTGACGGTCGTCGAGGTCTCCGACCAGGTCAGGGCCCAGAACATCACCCAGCCGGGCGGCCGCGCGACGCTCGGCGGAACGGAGCAGGCGATCCGCGCGCTCGGAAGCGTCGCGGACGTGGAACGGCTCAAGGACCTGCGCATCGCCTTCAGTGACGGACGCAGCGTCAGGCTTTCCGAGCTTGGAAGCGTCGAGCAATCCTGGGCGGAGCCTCGCCAAAGGGCCCGGCTCAACAATCGCGAGGTTGTCGGCTTCAATGTCTACCGCGCAGTCGGCTCGGGCGAGTTCGCGGTGACCCGCGACGTTCGCAAGCGGATGATGGAATTCGCCGCAGATCATCCCGGCGTCCGCCTCCTCGAGGTGACCTCGTCGACCGCCGCCGTGGTCGAGGGCTATGACGCCGCGATCGAGGCACTGTGGCTGGGCGCGTTGCTGGCGATTCTCGTCGTCTGGCTGTTCCTGCGCGACATCCGCGCGACACTGATTTCCAGCGCGGCGCTTCCGTTGTCGCTGATCCCGACATTCGCGGTGATGGTGGCGTTGAACCAGTCGCTGAACAACATCACGCTGCTCGCGATCGCCCTGGTCGTCGGTATCCTCGTCGACGACGCGATCGTGGAAATTGAGAACATCGTTCGACACGTTCGACAATCCGGGAAACGCGTCTACGACGCTGCCATCGATGCGGCCGACGAAATCGGTCTCGCGGTCGTGGCGACGACATTCGCGATCATCGTGGTGTTCGCGCCCGTCGGGTTGATGCCCGGCATTCCCGGTCAGTTCTTCAAGGCGTTCTCGATCGCCGTCTGTACATCGGTATTCTTCTCGCTGGTCGTCGCGCGCCTGCTGACGCCTTTGATGGCGGCGTTTCTGCTGAAGGCCGACGTCGGGGAGCATCGCGAGCCGGCGTGGGTTCGGCACTACACGTCGATATTGGCCTGGACCCTGCGCCATCGGTGGATCACGATCTGCGCAGGTATCGTGTTCTTCGTCGCGTCACTTGCGCTGGTGCCGTCACTTCCCGCAGACTTTATGCCCGCGGCCGACCGAGGCCGTTCGGTTGTGACCCTCGAACTGGCGCCGGGCACAACGCTGCCGGAGACCGACGTCGCGACACAACGCGCCGTACGCGCGCTGATGGCCCGGCCTGAAGTGGCCTCCGTCTATGCGGCGCTCGGAACCGAAACCTCCACGATGTCCGGCCCCGGCGATCTGTCGACGTCGGTGGGCGATGTGCGACGCGCCACCATCACGATCAACCTCGTGCCGAGAGCCGAACGCGCGCTGTCCCAACAGGCGTTCGAGGTTTCGGTGGGGCGGCAACTCTCGTCCATTGCCGGCGTGCGGATACAGCTTGGCGAGGACGGATCATCCGGCGCGAAGATTCAGGTCTCGTTGCTCGGCGACGACCCCGCGGCGCTCGCCGACACAGCCCGGCGATTGGCGCAGGAGATGCGGACGCTGCCGGGATTCCATCGCACGCGCGTGGCGAGCAGCTCTGCGAGGCCCGAGCTCCACATTGTGCCCAAGGAGGACAAGGCGGCCCTGCTCGGCGTGTCCACTGCCGCAATCGCAAAAACCGTGAATATCGCCACCGTCGGCGACATCGAGCAGAACCTGTCGAAGTTCAGCCTGGATACGCGACAGATCCCGATCCGCGTGCTGCTGAACGAGGCCGCGCGCAGCGACTTGTCGCGCCTGTCCTTCCTCCAGGTCCCGGCCTTCGAACGCCCGGTGCCCCTGGCGTCGGTGGCCGACATCAGCTTCGGTTCCGGCCCGGTCCAGATCGAGCGGACCGATCGGACCCGCAGCGAAACCGTCGAAGCGGCGCTGGGCGGGCTCACAGTCGGTGAAGCCGAGAGCGTCGTCGCGAACCTTCCCTTGATCAGACGGTTGCCGGCCGGGATCGTGTACAAGCCCGAGGGTGATTCCGAGCGGATGCGGGAGTTGTTCGATGGCTTCAAACTTGCTGTGAGTTCAGCGATCGTTCTGTTGTTCGTCGTCCTCGCACTGTTGTTCAACAGCTTCGTGCAACCCGTCACGATCCTCACCGCACTCCCGCTGTCCCTCGGCGGCGCGCTTGGCCTGCTGCTGTTGACGCGAACCTCCATTTCGCTACCGGTGCTGATTGGACTGCTGATGCTGATGGGAATCGCTGCGAAGAACTCAATTCTTCTGGTCGAATACGCCATCGTCGCGCAACGCAATAGCCTGGATCGCGTCCAGGCGCTTCTGGACGCAGCCCGCAAGCGGGCGCGGCCGATCGTGATGACGACGATCGCCATGAGCGCCGGAATGCTGCCGATCGCGTTTGGCATGGGAGCTGATGCCGAACGGCGCGCCCCGATGGCCATCGCCGTGATTGGCGGCCTGCTCGGTTCGACGATCCTGAGCCTGGTTTACGTTCCGGCTTTCTACACGGTCATGGACGATCTGTCGTGCTGGCTTGGGAAGCTGCTTCGTCGTCAGGCGCAGACGAGAGTCTGACGCCGGCGAATCCGAGAGCGGAAGCTCGATCGTTACGACCCGTCCGGGGCTGGAATCGACCTATCAATCCGATCAATGAGGACCCGCGGCCGAGTCAGCTTGCGGCCCATCTCCGAAGTCGGTCCCCCCGCAGTCCGGGGCCGGTCTCGACCTAGTCCGCAAACTCGCGCGAATCGCTCGGACGGCATCTGACGACCAGAACCCGCAGCTCGCTCAGCTTCTGAGCAAGACGTTCGCAGGTTGTTCTGAATGGTGTGAAAATGGCGCACCCGATAGGAGTCGAACCTATGACCTTTGCCTTCGGAGGGCAACGCTCTATCCAGCTGAGCTACGGGTGCACACGGTCCATTTAGCCGATTGCCCGGGCGTCGGCAACGCCCGGCATGGCCGGTTTGGAACAAAATGGCTCCCTCGGAGAGGGCTTGCCCTCGACAGGCGGCGGTCACAGGTTCGCACCCGATCGGGTGCGCGCGCAATGCGCGTGCCGGCTGCGCCGTGGCTGCGGCGGGCATTTTGAGAAGAAAGGACGCAGGGTCGCCGTCCTGCTTGCTCGCCTGGGCCCCAGCCAAAGCCGCGCAGCGCTTCTGACCCGCCGCTTACGACGTGCGCTTCTGGCTTGTCGTTGAACAATCCGCGCGCCCGCTCAGACCAATCGGTATTCGATGCCTTTGGAGGTTGCCATGGTTGTCGTTCCGAAGCCCACCATCAGTCTTGCCAAAGCCGAGAAGAAACAGTCGGTGTTTGTGGACCTTGGCATCATCTGCGCCGCGGTAGTTTTTGTCGCCGTCCTCTTGCTGACTTACGGCATCGATCTCAGCCCCGGACTTTTCTGAACCGGCCCTGGAAACCGAATGCAATGGCTGCCGCCCTGGTCCGGCTCCTTCGGCTGAGTTGGAAGCTCCATGCGGACGCCCCGGAACATCGGCAACACCTGACGGAGCAGGGCACGGTCTGCGCGTCCCGGTCGCTCGCCTCAATGGGGTCCCGCCCGCAAGGGTAGGCAAAGCATTTCGCCTGTGACAGATTGCCCGCAAAGAAAAAGCGGGAGGAAGCCAAATGTCCTGGAGACGCGCGCTCGCGATCGCCTCGATTTGTTGCACGACGGTGTTTGCCGTTCCGGCGCTGGCCGAAAGCACCGTGCATATTGCCTGGTATTCTGACGGCAACGAGGGCGAGGTTCTGCTCGACCTGCTGAAACGCTTTCAGGCCAGCAACGCGGATATCAAGGTCGTCGTCGACCAGATGCCGTTCAAGGCGATCAGCGAAACATTGCCGGTGCAGGTGGCGTCCGGTCAGGGCCCGGACATCGCGCGCGTCACCGACCTCGGTGGTCTGGCGCGCTATGCGCTGGATCTGCGTCCCTATCTGAAGGATCCGGCCTACTGGGAAACCAATTTCGGTCCGTTCCTCGAATGGATGCGCGTCGATGGCGATACCAGGTCGATCCCGGGCTTCATGACCCAGCTCACCGTCACCGGCCCGTTCGTCAACAAGACCTTGTTCGAACAGGCCGGCATTGCCATGCCCGGGCCGAAGGCGACCTGGGATGATTGGGCCAAGGCGACGAAGGCCGTTGCCGACAAGGTCGGCGCGCCATTCCCGATCGCGTTCGATCGCTCCGGGCATCGGGTCTTCGGGCCGGTGATCTCGCAAGGCGGCAAGGTGTTCGATGCCAAGGGCGAGCCTGCCGTCACCGACGATGGCTTCAAGGCGATGGCCCAGAAGCTCTACGACTGGCACAAGAGCGGCGTGATGGGCAAGGAGCTGTGGGGCTCGGTGTCCGGCGCCACCTATCGCGGCGCCAATGACGAATTCAAGAACGGCCAGGTCGTTCTTTATATGTCAGGCTCCTGGCAAATTGCGCAGTTCGACAAGACCATCGGCGATGCCTTCGACTGGGTCGCGGTGCCCAATCCCTGCGGCCCCGGCGGTTGCAGCGGTATGCCCGGCGGCGCTGGCCTCGTTGCCATCAAGTCCACCAAGGAGCCGAAGGCCGTTGCGCGGGTGATGGAATATCTCGCCAGCGAGGACGTGCTGCGGGAGTTCTACGGCCGATCGCTGTTCGTGCCCGGCCATCTCGGCCTGTCGGCGAAGGGCGTGGATTATCCGACCGCCAGCCCGCTCGCCAAGGAGGCTCTTGGCGTCTACAGCAAGGGCGTGACGTCCGTGGAGCCGCTGGCCTACCGGCTGCAGGGCTATCCGCACAGCCGCATCATGTTCAACGTGGTCATCAGCCGGCTCGGACAGGCCATCTCCGGCGAAATCCCGCTCGATCAGGCCTACAAGCGGATCGACGACGATATTTCGCAGCAAATCGCCGAACGCAAGAAATAGCCGGATACGGCGGCCTTTCAGATGCGACAGTCAGATGCGGCGCGGCGCACGACCCGGCCCGATCCATGGGCGGCAGCCGTGCGGCTGCTCGACCTGCCGATGCGCGCCGTCCAGCGGCTGATCGGCGAGCGCCGCATGCCGTATGTTTTTCTGCTGCCGAACGTCGTGTTCTTTGCGCTGTTCGTGTTTGTGCCGCTCGGCATCAGCTTCTGGTTCTCCTTCACCGGCGGCTCCGCGCTGTTCCCCTCGCAGCGCCCCTATGTGGGTCTGCAGCAATACGGCTATCTGTTCGACTGCGGCAGCGTGCTCGATCCGTCCTCGTGCCGTGAGGACCATTTCTGGCGCGGCGTTCACAACACCGCGTTCTTCGTGGTGGTTCAGGTCACCCTGATGGTGCTGTTCTCGCTGGTCACGGCGCTGGTGCTGAACCGGCCGATCCGCGGCCGCGCATTTTTTCGCGCGGTCTATTTCTTCCCGGTGCTGCTCTCGCCTGTGGTGGTCGCGCTGATCTGGAAATGGATCCTGCAGCGCGACGGCCTGCTCAACGCCGCCATCACCACGCTTGGCGGGCAGAAGATCATCTTCTTCATCGACCCGAGCTGGGCCATGTTCTGGGCGATCTTCGTTTCGATCTGGGCGCATATGGGTTTTTATACGCTGATCCTGCTGGCGGGTTTGCAGGCGATTCCGGGCGATCTCTATGAGGCCGCGGAGATGGACGGTACCCGGCCGCTGCGCGCGCTGCTGCGCATCACCCTGCCGCTGCTGTGGCCGAACATGATCGTTGTGATCGTGCTCGCTTTGATCCGCGGCGTGCAGACCTTCGACGAGGTGTTCGTGCTGACCGGCGGCGGTCCGGGCACCGCGACCCTGATGATCGTGCAATATATCTACGAGACCGCCTTCGCCAACCAGTCGCAGAATTTCGGCCTGGCATCAGCGGCCTCCATCGTGCTCGGCGTCGTGCTGTTTGTCCTGACGCTGGCGCAACTGGCCTTCAACCGCAAGCGAGACGCCACATGAGCCTGCGTTCCGCGCTCACCCTGCGCCGCGGCGGGCATCGCCTGCACTGGACCGACGTGGCGTCCTACGCCTATCTCGCGCTCGGCGTCGTGCTGATGTTCGGCCCGGTGCTGTGGCTCGGCCTGTCGTCGTTCAAGACCCAGGCGGCCTTGCTGGAATTTCCGCCGAGCCTGCTGCCGACCAGTCAGAAGCAGGTCAGCGTGCCCGGCTTCGACACGCCGCTGCCGCTGTTCAGCGTCACCATGGACGACGGTTCGACGCGCGTACTGGCGCAGGTCCGCCGCGTCGGGCTGCAGGCGCAGATGGTCGATCCCGCCGATCCCGGCAAGACCATTCGGGTGGCGCTCGACAAGCGCACGCCGCTGCGCGAGACGGCATTTGCCTTTTCCAACTACACCGAACCGTTGCGGCAGTTCGATTTCCTGCTCTATCTCAAGAATTCGTTGTTCGTCACCATTGTGGCGACACTGATCACGCTGCTGATCAATTCCATGGCCGCCTATGCATTGTCGATCTACCAGTTTCCCGGCCGCAACGTAGCGATGGTCGGCATCATCAGCACCCTGATGATTCCGATCACGATCATTCTCGTGCCTGTCTATCTGGTGATCACCTGGTTCGGCCTGGTCAACAGCCTGTGGGCGGTGATCCTGCCGGGCGCGGCGACGCCGACCGGGGTGTTCCTGCTGCGGCAATACATGCTGACCCTGCCGCGCGACCTGATCGAGGCGGCGCGCATGGACAAGGCCTCGGAATGGCAGATCTACGCGCGCATTGTGCTGCCGCTGACGTTGCCGGCGCTGGCAGTACTGGCGATCTTTTCGGTGATGTGGCGCTGGAACGAATTTCTCTGGCCGTTGGCGGTGCTCTCGAAGAGCCAGAGCTATACCCTGCAGATCGGGCTCAACGCGTTCCAGGGCGAGTTGCAGACGCAGTGGAATTACCTGCTGGCGATGACGGTCGTGACCATGCTTCCGATCACGCTGGTCTTCGTGTTCCTGCAGCGCTTCATCGTCGCCGGCATTGCCAATACCGGCGTGAAATAGACAGGCCTTGATCCCATGGCGCAGCTTGCTCTCAAGGCGGTCACCAAGACGTTCGGTCCCCTGCAGGTGATCCACGGCATCGACCTCGACGTGCGCGATGGCGAGTTCGTGGTCTTCGTTGGCCCGTCCGGTTGCGGAAAGTCGACGCTGCTGCGGCTGATCGCCGGCCTGGAGCAGCCGAGCTCCGGCCAGATCGTGATCGACGGGCAGGACGTGACGCGCGTGCCGGCCTCCGACCGCGGCCTCGCCATGGTGTTCCAGTCCTACGCGCTGTATCCGCATATGAGCGTCTACAAGAACATGGCGTTCGGGCTGGAGAACATGGGCCTGCCGCGCGCCGAGGTGGAGCTGCGCGTGACCCGCGCGGCGGCCACGCTGCGGCTGACCGACTATCTCGACCGCAAGCCCAAGGCGCTGTCCGGCGGTCAGCGCCAGCGCGTCGCCATCGGGCGCGCCATCGTGCGCGATCCAAAAATCTTTCTGTTCGACGAGCCGCTGTCCAATCTCGACGCCGAATTGCGGGTCGCCATGCGCAAGGAAATCGCGTCCCTGCATGCCGCCATCAGCGGCACCATCATCTACGTGACCCATGACCAGGTCGAGGCCATGACCCTGGCAAGCCGCATCGTGGTACTGCGGGCCGGCCGCATCGAACAGGTTGGCGCGCCGCTCGATCTGTACAACAGGCCGGACAATTTGTTTGTCGCCACTTTCATCGGCTCGCCGCGGATGAATGCAATCTCCGCGCAGGTGGTCGCCATCGATGGCGGCGACGCGGCGCTTGCGTTCGCGGAAGGCCAGACCCTGTTGCTGGGCAATCCCGGCGGCAGACTGGCGGCCGGCGATGCCGTGACCATCGGTATCCGGCCTGAACATTGCGATGTGGTCGATACCGGCGCGGTGGACCTCGCGGTCCGGATCGACCTTGCCGAGCAGCTCGGCGGCGAGACGTTTTTCTACTGTTCCGCGCCGGGCATCGCAGAGCTCACGGTGCAGGAATCCGGTCAATTGCTGCGCGCGCGCGGCGACACGTTGAAACTGCGGTTTCGCCGCGATCACCTTCACCTGTTCGACGCCAACGGGCAGGCGCTGGCGCACGGCGCTGCCGCGGCCATCGCGTCCTGATGCATCCTTTCGGTCCAGATTATCATCCGGAGCTCCCATGAAAGCTGTCACCACCGCGCACTTTGAAGGCCGCGACGGCCCGCGCGTTCAGTTCACCGGCGACTACGGGACGCGCATCACCCTGACCGTGCTGGAGCCGGCGATCATCCGCGTCACCATGCTGCGCGAGGGGGGCTGGAAGCTCGACCGCACATGGTCGCTGGCGCCCGGCGGTGACGAACCGCCGTTCGAAGGGCGCTCGCGGGACGATCTCAGCGGCTTTTCCTGCCCGGACTTTTCCGTGCAGGACATGGACGGGCGGATCATCATCGAGACGGATGCTTTGACGGCGGTGGTTCGTCTGGCGCCGTTCGGTATCGATTGGCACGAGACCGGCGCATCGGCGCCGTTCGCGCAGGACCGGCCGACGCAGGCCTATCTGATCTCCCGCCAGACCGGCAAGATCGCGCACTTCATGGCGCGCGCGCTCGAAGAGCGCCACCACGGGCTCGGCGACAAGGCCGGGCCCTATGATCGCACCGGCCATCGCTTCAAGCTGGATGCCGTCGATCCCTGCGGCTTCGACGCCGAGACCAGCGACCCGCTCTACAAGATCATCCCGTTCTACATCGTCGATCGCGACGGCGGCCCGAGCTACGGCCTGTTCTACGACAACCTGGCGGTGGGCGAGGTCGATTTCGGCGCCACCTTGGACAACTATCACGGCCTGTTCCGCAGCTACCAGGCCTCCGACGGCGATCTCGACTACTACTTCGTCGCCGGGCCGACCATGCGCGAGGTGGTGGCGCGCTACACCGGCCTGACCGGCGGTGCGCATTTCCCGCCGCTGTGGTCGCTGGGATTCGGCATCACCTCCATGAGCATTGCCGATGCCCCCGATGCCGACGCCCGTGTCACCGCGTTCATTGCCGCGTGCCGCGACCACCAGATCCCCTGCGACAGCTTCCACTTCGGCTCCGGCTATTCCTCCATCGGCGCGCGGCGCTACTGCTTCAACTGGAATTACGACAAGTTCCCCGATCCCGCCGCCACCATGGCGCGCCTGACCAAAGCCGGCATGCGCCCGGTCGCCAACCTCAAGCCATGCCTGCTCGACGATCATCCCAAACTTGCCGACGCCATCGCCAAGGGCGTGCTGGTGAAGGATGGCGAGACCGGAAAGCCGGCGATTGCGCAGTTCTGGGATGGCCTCGGCTTTCATCTCGACTTCACCAATCCTGCCGGACTCGCCTGGTGGCGTCATGGTCTGACCACGACGCTGCTCGACCTCGGCGTCGTCACCGCCTGGAACGACAACAACGAATTCGAGATCTGGGACGAGGATGCCGTCTGCGACGGCTTCGGGCGACCGTTTCCGCAGGCGCTGGCGCGCCCGATCCAGGCGCAGCTGATGAGCAAGCTGTCGAGCGAAACCCAGGCTGCGCAGCGGCCGCACGAGCGGCCCTACGCCATCAGCCGCGCCGGCGGGCCGGGCATCGGCCGCTACGCGCAGACCTGGTCGGGCGATAACACCACCGCCTGGAAAACCCTGCGCGGCAATCTGCGGCAAGGCCTCGCCATGAGCCTGTCCGGGCTGTTCAACATCGGCCACGACGTCGGCGGCTTCCATGGCCCCAGTCCGGAGCCGGAGCTGCTGTGCCGCTTCGTCGAATTCTGCGCGCTGTGGCCGCGCTTCGTGATGAATTCGTGGAAGCCCGACGGCGTGGTCACGTTGCCATGGATGTATCCCGAACTGCTGCCGCAGATCCGCGACGCCTATGCGCTGCGCTACCGGCTGATGCCGCACATCTACGCTGCCATGCATAAGGGCGCGGTGGACCATCTGCCGCCGGTGCGTCCCCTGGGCATGGATTTCCCCGGCGACAGCAGAGCCCAGCGCGAGGCCGATTGCTTCCTGCTCGGTGACGGCCTGCTGGTGGCGCCGGTGCTCGACCAGGGGGCGACGACGCGCACCGTCTATCTGCCGCAGCACCCGCACGGCTGGTACGACTTTCACTCCGGCGAATGGTTCGGCGGCGGTCAGGAGATCGTCGCGGATGCGCCGCTCGGGCGCATTCCGCTGTTCGCCGCCGGCGGCAGCATGATCGCGCTGTCGGACAAGATCGACGGCATTGATCCGCAGCACGACACGGTCCGCCGGTTGCGCGTCTATGCGCCGCGCCAGGCCGGCATTTCCGGCGCCGAACTTTATGATGATGACGGCGTGACGCCGCTGTGGCGCAGCGGCGCGGCGAGACATCTTGCCGTCACGTTGCGCACCGATGCCGGAGGCCCGTCACTTCTGTCTGCGGTCAGCTCCGGTGCTTACCGGCCGCCATACGGTCAGGTGCGAGTCGAGGCCGTGGGCGGCGCAGTGCAGCTGGCGCCGGGCTGCGAGGAATGGCTGACGCTTTCCGCGACGCGGTGAAAAGCGCGAATCTGTTCCTTGCCTACGGCTCGTCCAGCAGGACCAGTTCGACGCCGCCTTCTTCAAGAATGATGCGCGAGCGCAGAAACGACTCGCCCCATACCGCATCATCGAGCGCCGGTACGGGAGAGACCAGCCGCGTAATGCCGGTTTGAACAATCGCCCGCGCGCAGTCGATGCACGGAAAGAATGTGCTGGCGATGGTGGCGCCCTGCAGCGGCCGGCCTTGCCGCGCAGCGGCGAAGATCGCGTTGCGTTCGGCGTGCTCCATCCAGACGAAACGCCCGTCGCCTTCATGACGCCAGGCAAGATCGGTGACGCCTTTGGGGAAAGTGTTGCAGGCCGCAATCGGTTCGCCACCGTCGCAGGTCAGGATGATGGCGCCGACCTGCCGGATGCGGTTGGGACTGTGCGCGGCCGCGGCCGCGGCCAGGCCGAGGAGCGCGTCGATGTTCAGACCGGCCTCTGTTGATTGCATCGTCACAGTCCATCTGCGTGGGGAAATACCTCCCCAACCAAGGCCACGATCGCGGGGCCGCTGCAACAGAGATGATCAACTGCGCAAATAATGGAGCTGTGCGAAAAATTCGCACGAATATCGCGAAATATAGCGCTGGCGCGCACAGGGAATTGCGTGGTTAATTTTCTGAAGTTGGCTTTAACCGGCGGCGCAGCCCGCAAGTCGAGGGGTCCACAGCATGTCGTCCTTCAACCGTCGCGATGTCGTCAAGGGTGCGCTGACCGCCGCAACGGCGCTGGGCCTCGGACCGCTCCTGAGCGTGGAAAGCTCGTCGCAGACCAAATCGGTGCTCAATCTGCAACTGGGCTGGCTGTCGTCGGGCAACCAGCTCGGCGAGGTCTGCGCCAAGGCGCTGGGCTATTACGAGGCGGAAGGCATCGAGCTCAAGCTGCAGCCGGGCGGACCGAACATCGACGGCGTCGCCGTCGTCGCCGCCGGCCGTTATGAGGCCGGCCAGGTTTCTTCGAGCCCGTCGCTGATGCTGGCTGTGTCGCAGGATATTCCGATCAAGTGCTTCGCCAGCGGCGCGCAGATCCATCCCTATACGTTCTTTTCGCTGAAGAAGAATCCCGTGCGCGAGCCGAAGGATCTGATCGGCAAGAAGGTCGGCATCCAGTCCACCGGCGTGATCCTGCTGCGGGCGCTGCTGGCCAAGAACAAGATCGCGGAAAAGGATGTCACCATCATCCCGATCGGCGCCGACATGTCGCCGCTGCTCACCGGCCAGGTCGAGGTGGTTACCGGCTGGCTGACAAACACCACGACCCTGAAGGTGATAGGCGACCAGCGCGTCGACATGCGGCTGTGGGACACTGGCGTCAGGCTTTATGCGCTGCCCTATTACGCCACTGTCGACACCCTGACGAAAAAGCCGGAGATGCTGGCCAAGTTCCTGCGGGCGACGTCGAAGGGCTGGGCATTCGCGCGCAGCGAGCCGGACAAGGCGGTGGATCTGCTGGTCAAGGAATTCCCCAACCTGGACCGTGCCGACGAGATCGATGCCGCGAAAGTCATGCTGCAATACGCCTTCTCCGACACCACCAAGACCGGGGGATGGGGCGCCATGGATCCGGCGGTGTGGCAGGAGCAGATCGCGCTCTATGCCGAGCTCGGCCAGTTCACCAAGCGCGTGCCGAAGCTCGATGAGGTGATGACTCTCGACATTCTGAAGATGACCGCCGACAGCCGCGCCAAGCTCGGTTGACAGGGACATGCCCATGACCGCTCCCGCCATCGACTGCCGCGGCGTTTCGGTCCGCTTCATGACCGAGCGCCGCACCGTCACTGCCCTGGAGGACGTGTCGTTCTCGGTGCTGCCCGGTGGCTTTACCAGCCTGCTCGGTCCATCGGGCTGCGGCAAGTCCACGCTGCTGCGGGTGGTTGCGGATCTGGTCGCTCCGTCGGAGGGACAAACGTCGGTGCTCGGATCGACGCCGGAAGACGCCCGCCGCGCGCGCGCCTTCGGCTTCGTGTTTCAGGATGCGGCGCTGTTGCCATGGCGCACGGCTTTGCAGAATGTCGAACTGCCGCTCGAGGTCGGCGGACACCGCGCGCTGGCACCCGGCGCTGCCACGCCGCGCGAGTTGATGGCGCTGGTCGGCCTCGCCGGTTGGGAAAACAGTTTTCCGCATGAATTGTCCGGCGGCATGCGGCAGCGCGTATCGATTGCACGCGCGTTGCTCGGCGGCCCAAAATTGCTGCTGATGGATGAGCCGTTCGGCGCGCTCGACGAAATCACCCGCGACCGGCTCAACGGCGAACTGCGGCGCATCTGGGCGGAGACTGGCACGACGATCCTGTTCGTGACCCACTCGGTCTACGAGGCGGTATTCCTCGCCGAACACGTGCTGGTGCTGTCGGCCAATCCCGGCCGCGTCGCCGCCTGGGAGCGTATCGACCTGCCGCGCGACCGCGATCTCAGCATCCGCGACACCGCCGAATTCGTGACCATCGCCGCGCGGCTGCGCGCCCATCTGGGGAGTGTGCATTGACTGCCATCTCCAGCAACGACACCCTGCTGACGTCGCGCGAGGTCAGCATCAAGGCCGCGGAGGATATCTACCGCACACAGCAGCGCCGCGCCCGGCTGCGGCGCCGGCTGCTGCCGGTCGCGGGAATCCTGGCGCTGATCGGCGCCTGGGCGGCCGTTGTTTACATCCTCAAGGTGCCGACCTTCGTGGCGCCGTCGCCGCAGCTCGTCGCCGCGACGCTGGTCAGCAAGTTCAGCATCCTGATGGCCAACCTGTGGCCGACCGCCGTCGAGGCGCTGTCCGGCTTCCTGCTCGGCAACCTCTCGGCGATTATCATCGCCACGGTGTTCGTGCACAAGAAGTCGATGGAGCAGGCGTTCTTTCCGGTGGTGGTGCTGGTCAACTCGATCCCCGTTGTCGCCAAGGCGCCGATCCTCGTGCTGTTGCTCGGCAACGGCATGGAGCCGAAGATCGCCATCGCCGCGCTGGTCTGCTTCTTCCCCACGCTGGTGAACATGGTGCGCGGGCTGGAATCGGTGAATCCGCAGTCGCTCGAACTGATGAAGGTGCTGTCGGCGTCGAAGACCGAGATCTTCTTCAAGCTGCGGCTGTTGAACTCGGTGCCTTACCTGTTTTCGGCGCTGAAGATCGCCGCCTCGACGGCGGTAATCGGCGCCATCGTCGGCGAATGGATCGGTTCGACCACGGGTATCGGTGCGCTGATCATCCAGTCCACCTACAATTTCGACAGCGCCATGCTGTACGCCACAGTCATCGTCGGCTCGGCATTCTCGGTGACGTTCTTCCTGACCATAACCCTCATCGAACGGCTCGTCATTCGTTGGCAGCCGATTGCGCCCATCTGAACGGAGACATGCCATGTCGCATTCCGAATTCATCCCTGAATCCGCGGGGGCGGTGCCGGTCGTCACGCGGTCAGACGTGGTCGTGGTCGGCGGCGGTCCGGCCGGTTTCGCCGCGGCCATTGCGGCGCGGCGTGAGGGGTGCTCGGTGACGCTGATCGAGCGCTATCCTTATCTCGGCGGTCTGGCTTCCGGCGGCATGGTGCTGGTGCTGGACGACATGAACAACGGCCAGGAAGTCACCGTCACCGGCGTGTGCATGGAAATGATCGAGCGGATGGCGAAGATCGGTGGCGCGGTCTATCCGCCTGTGGAAGATCGCCGCCAGGACTGGGAGGTCTACAAGCGCTGGGCGCATTGGGGGCTGTTCGATTTCCGCTCCAACGGCAAGCCGGCCGGCATTGTCATGGCCGCGGCCTTCGACCCCGATGCCTGGAAGCGCACCTCTAACGACCTGATCGCCGAGGTGGGCGTCGATGTCCGGCTGCATTCGTGGTTCTCCAAGGCGATTGTCCGCGACGGCCGCATCACCGGCGTGATCTGCGATACCAAGGCGGGCCGCCAGGCGATCATGGGCGATGTCATCATCGACACATCCGGCGATCTCGACGTCGCCGCAGCAGCCGGCGCCAAATTCACTGACGGCGCCTACATGATCACTACGGTGTTCCGTCTCGGCGGGGTCGATACGGAAGCCGCCGAGCGCTTCCGTTACGAACAACCCGAAGAATTTGCCAAGGTCGACAAACTGGCAAAACGCACCGTCGGCGGCTCATGGGACCGCTGGTGGCTGAGCACGCCGCTGCCGGGCGTCGTCTGGTGCAATTGCCCGCACATGACCGGCTACGACGCCATGAAGGTCGAGGACCAGACGCGCGCCGATTTCGAGGGCCGCAAGCGCATCTATGCGCTGGTCGATTTCGTCCGGGCCAACATGCCCGGCTTCGAGAAGTGTTTTGTGATCGACGTCGCGCCACAGCTCGGCGTGCGCCAGACCCGGCTGCTGGAAGGCGAATACGTCGTCACCAAGGACGATGTGAACAACCGGGTGCACTTTGCCGACACGGTGGCGCGCGGCCGCGATTACTACACGCCGTACCGTGCCATGCTGCCGAAGGAGGTCGAGGGCCTGCTGGTCGCCGGTCGGCATTACTCGGCGACGGAGTCGGCGCAAAAGCTGTCGCGCGAAATTCCGCCGTGCATGTCCATGGGCCAGTCCGCCGGCGTCGCCGCGGCTTTGTCGCTGTCGTCGAACATTCCGCTGAAGCAGGTCGATCCCGCCGCGATCTGCGCCAGGGTCCGCGCCCAGGGCGGCGACCCTGGCGACATTCCCTCTGCCAATGCCCGTGTGATGGAGACTGCCGCGTGACCGAACTCAGCAATATGCCGCTCGGCGGCATCCGGGTGATCGACTTCACCCAGGTGATGATGGGGCCGGTGGCAACGCAGATGCTCGCCGATTACGGTGCCGACGTCATCAAGATCGAAAAGCCCGGCACCGGCGACCTGTCGCGGACCTCGTTCCCCGACGATCCGGCCGGCTTGCTCGGGCCGGTCTACTGCTCGCTGAACCGCAACAAGCGCTCCATCGTGCTGGACACCCGCAGTCCGCAGGGCAAGTCGGTGGTGCTCAAGCTGATCGAGACTGCCGACGTCGTCGTCAACAATTTCCGCGCTGGCGTGATGGAGCGACTCGGTTTCGGTTACGAGGAGTTGTCGAAGATCAATCCGAAGCTGATCTACGCGGTCGGCACCGGCTTCGGCCTCACCGGCCCGTATTCCCACAAGGGTGGCCAGGACGTGCTGGCGCAGGCGCTGTCCGGCACCATGCATCGCCGCTCCGATCCGCATCTGCCGCTGTCGATCTATCCGACCACCTTTGCCGACTATTCCGCCGGCATGCACATGGTGCAGGGCATCCTGCTGGCGCTGCTGCAGCGCGCCAAGACCGGCCGTGGCCAGCGCATCAGCGTCTCGCTATATGATTCCATGCTGGCGGCGCAGACCCAGGAGGGCGCGGCGCAATTGATGCGCGGCCGCGAAGTGAACTGGGGCGCCATGCCGCTGTCCGGCGTGTTCGAAACCAGCGACGGCGCCATCGCGCTGGTCGGCGCCTTCAAGGCGCAGCCGCTGCGCGACATCTGCACGGCCTTGGAAATCGACGACCTGTCGCCGGATGCGCGCTTTTCCGCCCATGCGGTGCAGGTGGAGAACAAGCCGGCGCTGCACGACATCTTTCGCGCGCGCTTCGCCAGTAACACCACCGCCTACTGGCTGGCGCGGCTCGAGGAGCAGGACCTGCTGTGCGCGCCGGTGCATACGCTGGCCGAGGCGCTGCAGGACGAGCAGACCGCGGTCAACGGCATGATCATGGAGGCCGACGGCGAGTTCGAGCGCGTCAAGGTGATCGGCTCGCCGATCCACATGGAGGCCGCACCTGTGTCGATCCGGATTCCGCCCGCCCATCTCGGCCAGTACACCGAGGCCGTGTTGGCGGAACTGGGCATGGCCAGCCAGGCGGCCGAGTAATGCCGGTCCATTTCGACGTCATCGACCAGGTCGCCCGCGTCACCATCGATCGGCCGGAGGTGCTGAACGCCGTCGACGCCGCCACCGAACGCGAGCTCGAGGCGATCTGGCAATCCATCGAAAGCAATCGCGAGGTCCGCGCGGTGGTGCTGACCGGCGGCGGCGAGCGCGCCTTCTGTACCGGCGCCGACATGAAGGGCGGCAGCGGCTCGTCCGGCCTGGAATACTGGGCGACGGCCCGGCCCAACGGATTCGGCGGTATAGCGCTGCGCCGAACGCTGGACGTGCCGGTGATCGCGCGGGTCAACGGCCATGCCGCCGGCGGCGGATTCGAGATGGTGCTCGGTTGCGACATCATCGTCGCGGCGGAGGAGGCGACCTTCAGCCTGCCGGAGGCGCGGGTCGGCCGGCTGCCGCTCGACGGCGGCATGACCCTGCTGCAGCGGCAGATTCCATTTCGCGCCGCCATGGGCATTATGCTGACCGGGCGGCGCGTGCCGGCGCGCGAGGCGCTGGAGCTCGGCATCGTCAACGAGGTGGTGCCGCGAACGGGACTGGACGAGGCGGTCGAGCGCTGGCTCAGGGACGTGCTCGCCTGCGCGCCGCTGTCGGTGCGCGCCATCAAGCAGGTGGTGCGGCTGACGCCGCATCTCAGCGCATCCGAGGCGCAGGCCACGCGGCTGCCGGCGCTGGTCGAGGCGTTGGTCTCGGAAGATTCGCTGGAGGGCGTGAAGGCTTTCGTTGAAAAGCGTAAGCCGAACTGGAAGGGTCGCTGAGACGGCGGACAGCCCGGTGGTCCGCGCCGCAAGGACGTGACGACCGATGCTCCACGCTGCTGCATTGTACTATTTTCGCGAGGTTGCCCGGGTCAGCTCGATCCGCAAGGCGGCGGCAATACTGAATGTTGCGGCCAGTGCGCTCAACCGGCAGATCATCAATCTCGAGAACCAGCTGGGGACGCCGCTGTTCGACCGGCTGCCCGGCGGCATGCGGCTGACCGTCGCCGGCGAACTGCTGCTGCGCCACGTGGTCGACACGCTGCATGATTTCGACCGCGTGCGCGTCACTATCGATGACCTGAAGGCGGCCCGCTCCGGCCATGTGGCGCTCGCGGCGCTGGACTCGCTGCTGGTGGATTTCCTGCCGCGCGCCATCGATCGCTTCCGTATCGATTTTCCGGCGGTCACTTATTCGGTGATGGCGGCACAGCCACCCGAAGTGCCGGCCATGGTGGCGGCGGGGGACATCGACATGGGCTTCACCTTCGTCGGGCAAATCCCCCATTCGGTGCGCTTCATGGCCGAGATCTCGGCGCCGATCGGCGTGGTGATGCGGGCCGACCATCCTCTGGCGAACAAGCTCGCGGTGGATTTCGACGAAGTCAGCCGCTACCCGATACTTGCGCAGTCCGGCCCGCTGCCCAAGGGCGCCGACATGGATGCCGCCTTTGCCACGTTCAAAAGCCAGCTCAAGCCGACCATCCTGTCCAACTCGATTCAGATGCTGAAGCTGGCCGTGATGCTCAACATGGGCGTGTCGCTGTTCACCCGGTTGGGCTTTCTGCATGAGATCGAGCAGGGCGACATCGCCTGGCGGCCGCTGAATTCGCCGGGCATCAACACGCTTCGGATCGGATTGATGGTGTCGGCGCAAAGGGAACTGAGCCCGCCCGCCGAACAGTTTGCCCGGCGGCTGGTGGAAGATCTGCACAAGTTCGCGGCGGTGTAACGACAGAGGACCGGTCTCCCGGACGCGGTGCAGTGCGCCTCCGCAGGAGGCGTAGTGCTCCGCAGATCCGGGACCGTACCGGGGTCGGAGTCTGTGGCGGTCCCGGATCTGCAGTGCACTCCGCCGCCAAAAGGCGGCGCAATGCACTGCGTCCGGGACATGTACCGGTCAGTCCACGTTCTGCATGATGCTGGCGATCGGCTTGGCGTTGCTGCTGGTCTTTTGCGGCTGCGCGGCGGTGACCATGGCGTCGTATTGCGGCATCGTCGTCAGCATCTCCTTGGGCTTGATGAACACCACCTTGTAGCCGCCGGCCTTGAGCTGGGCGAGGATCTCGGGCAGCGCGGCGGCACTCCACTTGTGCAGGTCGTGCATCAGGATGATGCCCTTGCCGGCCTTCTTCAGCTTGGTCATCACGGAGGTCACCAGGACATCCGGCTTGTGGATGCGGAAATCCTCGGAATCGATGTCGATGGAGAACGCGGTGATGTTGCGTTCGGCAAGATAGGCCTTCAGATCCGCGGTCTGGCGCAATTGCGGAAAGCGGAAGAACGGCGCGATCGGCGTTCCGGCCATCATCGACACGGCGCTGATGCCCTTCTCGATCTCGTCGCGGGCTTCCTGCGGGGTCTTGGTGGCCAGGTTCTGGTGCGACCAGGTATGCGAGCCGACACTGTGGCCTGCCGCGATCACCTGCTTGAGGATGTCGGGGTGCCAGGTGGAATGCTTGCCGATCGGGAAGAACACGGCCTGGACGCACTGCGCGCTCAAGGCGGCGAGCACGGCGGGCGTGCTCACCGGCCACGGGCCGTCATCGAAGGTCAGGACCACTTCGCCCGGTTGCAGGAAGTCGTAGTCGCGGTATTGGGACATGCCAAGGCCGGGGCCACCGGTCGTATCCAGCTGGATGGTGCGCGAGACGCCGAGCGCGTTCGGATTGTTGCAGGCCGGCTTTGCAACGACGGTGCGCTTCTCGACCGCCGGCGGCGTGGTTGCGACGGGTTGCACCGCCGGTGCCGGCGTGGCCGCCGGTTCTGCACCGGGCTTCGGCCATCGCGCGTCGATCGCGCCGGTGGTCAGTTCCGTTCTGGCGCCCCTGGCGTCCGCCTCGGTCTGCGCCGGGGTGTGGCCGATGATGAAGTGCCGGGCGGTGACGGCGACCGCGCCCACGGCGGCCAGGCAGCCGACCGCAACAATAATGGTCTGTTTACGCATGTTCACTCCGGAGTCCCGCATCTCAAGCCCTCCACAACATCGGGCGAAATAGTTAATCGCGGGTGTTTTCCGAAAAATTGAAATGGTTAAGCGCGTAGGGGAAGGCTTGGCGCCCTCTGCAGTTTCCCGGGCCAAATTGCTCAAATTTGCCGCTGCGCTGGGCTCGCCGCATCGCGGCGCAGCTTGCCCGGACGCCTGCGATGCCTTGCCGCAGGTATACTTGCGCGCTGCTCGGACCGCCCACGGTATCGGGCGGGGGCGCCACAGCAGGACTTTTGCGCGGAGCGAACCAGGTTTCTGCAGCGCAAGGAGCCACCCAGACGGGAACGAAGCGCGGCTCCCCAGGTTGTTATGAAGAGAAGTCGGTGTGCCGCTGTCTAGCGGCAAGCATGTTGCGCATTTGAAGATCCATCCATGGGTTGGCGTGTGCGCAAATTGTCAGCGCTTTTGTCTGCAGAGCCTTATTTTCAAGGGCTTCTGAGGCCGCGGCGTGTTGTTGCGATTCGTCATGCAATTTTGTGACGATTCGACGTTGACAGCTTCGATGGCTGGCGCCTATAACCCGGCCACTGAGCGCGGCGGCGCCGGGGCCCACGGGTCCAGGCAGTTGGTTCGTGTTTCATAAGCTCCTCAGCTTGAAGAGTGCATCAGCGACCGATCAGACTCGGTTGGTGGTTTGTCGTCGGGTCGGGGTGTCCTTCTTCTTTAAAGGGGCAGGACGGGCCTCCTCAGTCGAGGGTTCGCTGGTGTTTCGAAAGAAAGGCCTTCGAATTTTCTTCAAGAAGAGGGTTGCTTCCTTCCAAGCGGAGGTCTAAAGGTTCGCTCCCTTCGGGGTGCAGGCGTCTTACGGGCGCTGCCTGATGGCTTTCAATTTGGAAGATCAGTGTGATTTTCTCCCTTAGAGGAGGACGATGCTTTTTGCATCGGGTTGTTTGACAAGTTTAGATGAAGAAAGAGAAACGTGGACGGCGGAGTCCTTGCGGGTCTCGGTTTGGAAGCATTCGGCGCAAGCTGGTGATTTTGGATCGGGGCCGGACGAAAGACTTCGGCGGTACACGTTTTGATACAAAGGTTACACCATCGTTGTTTGCGCTGTGAAGCGCGGACGGCAGGTTGATCAAATCTCACGATTTGATTGACCAAGTATGGT
>DATCUS010000239.1:0-33975 GCA_036561845.1 Tardiphaga sp.
GGCGGCCAGGCCGGAGCGGCGCAGGAACGTGCGGCGATCGAGCACGCCGGAAGCCAGGCCGGCGGCGATCCCCTGCAAACGCGCCCGGCTCGCGGTTCCGCCTGTTCGCTTCATCAACATGTGCGTGATCCCATCAGTAGCGGTTGACGCGATAGAAATTCTTGACGTGCGCGGTTTCCTTGTAACGCGCCTTGACGCGCTCGGCCTGCGACTCGTCCGCCTCCGCCTCGGTTGCCAGCGGCACCACCGCTGCTGCGGTCACAACCGCCGATCCGCCCATCAGGAAGAAGCGGCGGCGGTCCACACCGGCGGCAGGCCGCGACTTGCCATCGCGGACCGGCGCCTTGTCGTCGGATGTCTTGCTCATTGCCAACTCCTCCAAGTCAATTTCCGTTCGCCGGCGCTAGTCCGGCAGCGTGAAAGCCTCGGCTTCCAGCTCGATAAAGACGCGGCCAACGCGACCCACGGCACGATAGAATTTCGCGGATGGCGACATTTCGAGATCGGCAAACATCCGCGCGGCCCACGGCTTGAGGTGACGCTCGAAGAATTTGGCCTGCTCGGAAAAGTCCGCCTCGAAATCACCGCGTGCCAGACCGGCCATCACTTCGCACAGCGTCGCGATGTGATCTTCCGGCTCGCGGCCAGGTCCGGCGCGCTCGATTCCGAGCCTGCCGAAATCCTCGCGAACGCGCGCCAGCGGCCGTTCGTGCAGGAAGCCGGTCAGATAATACGACGCATAGGGCAGCAGTTCACCGCGGCCGAGCCCGACAAACAGATTGAAGAATTCCTTGCTGACGGTGCCGGCATCCGTCTCGGCGGCAGCGGCGGCGAGTTCGAGATGCGCCATGCCGAGATCGGATGCGTCGCCCTTCAATCGCGCCACGCGCGACAGCGTATCGGCGTTCGGCGCCCGGCCAAGCAGCAGGGACAGCAGCCCGTATTCGGCAGCGCGCAGTTCATCGATCTCGTTGATATCGGGACTTGATGCCACCTGACCCTCGGTCGATCCGTGAAGGTCCGGGCGAAGAACGGCGCGCGGCACACGCGTCAGCGCTTCAACCGCCAGCACGCGCTCGGCCGGAACGCGCGACCACGCGGAAACCGAGGGTTGAGCAATTCCTATCGATCGCGCCAGCGATGCAACACCGCCTGCGGCTCTGATGGCCTGCTCGAGACCGGCGTCTCTCATGTTGCGACCCACGCCCCCGACGATCCCGCGCTGGTCTTGGTGATTTGAATGATTGCGCGTCCGTCAATGGGAATAGAACAGTTCTAGACGCAGATCTCTAGCATAGGTTCTGCCTATGTCTCAAAAACTTTTGTCTAAACAAGCGGTTTGGCGCTGCCATGACGTCGCACGGCCTGTTGCGGCGCAATAGAATTTTCCGGCTGCATCGGCTGATCGACCTCGGTGCCCGCAGGCTCGCTGCGATTCGCAATGCCCTGCGGCGCATCTTCGGCATCGGACAACCGCACCGCTTCGGCAACGAAATCGCCGGCGGATTGCTGGTCCGCGACATCAGCCGACGCGGGCACACCTTCATCCGGAATATCCGGCGGCGGAGCAGCTTCGGCGGTCGTCTCGCCACTGCCCATGATCTGCAGAACCATCTTGGCAATGTCCGTTCCGACAGCAATGTCGCCGTTGCCGGGCACACCGCCGGGCGTATTCCAGTCATAGGCATATTCGAGCGCGGGACTGACGTAATTGCGGATCGCGGGATCCAGCGCCCAGGACTTGCGCAACGCCGCATTGCGCAACTGTTCGGGGACGCCCTTGCGCAGAAAGCCGGTGATGTCGGTGGCCGACGTCATCTCCTCGAGGTTGGGCAGGCTGGCGGGATCGAACTCCGGTTCGGCGTCAGCCGCGGCCGGAACATCCGCAACCGTGTCAGCGACAGCCGCGTCCGGCGCGGGCTGCCTGGCCTCGCTCTTGCGCTGCGCCCATCGCGCCAGGAAGCTCTTGTCCTGATCCGGCCCGCTCATGTGCGCCCTGTTCCTTCATCCCGGAAGCTGCGGGGCCCGCGCGGCCGATCGCCGCTGGCGCGATCGCGCTTGCGCTTGTGGAACACCTGCTCGACGTGGAATTCATCGACGAAGGCGGCGATCCAGGACGCGATCGCGGGCGGCATCGGAACGGTGCCGATGACGTCGCAGCCGCTCTCGAACATCGCCTCGCCTTCGGTGGGATCGGCCGTGACCTTGGTCAGTTCCAGTTCGGAGGCGCCGTCCTGGCGCCGCAGCACCACCCAGATGCGCGGTTCGCCATCGGCGAGGTTGTCGCGATAATTCGCGGTGTCCGAACTGAACAGGCCGATGTTGGCGGCACCCGCGTAATACAGCGTCGCATCGGGCTCGGTGGACAGCACGGTCCACGGCGGGGTGTCCGGAACGTGGTCGAGAACCATCGCCGGCGACCACATGTGATCGATCCAGGGATTGTCGATGGCGCGGCGGCGCATGATCACGCCGACGTCGCGGGATGCCTCGGTCATCGCCATGGTCGATCCTCCCTCGGACGGCCGTTCATGCCAGCTGCGCCGTTGTTGCAAGAGGCAGCCCAACGACCAGGTTTTGCGGCTTCAGCCGCACCACCTTGTCGGTGCCCATGGCCAGGATGAGATAGACCGGCCTGGTGCCGACGCGTTCATCCACCAGCCTGACGTCGGCGATGGTCAGCCGCATCAACGCAACGATGCGGTCGGCGGCGGAGACGTCCAGCGCCGCGCCGTTCCACAGCGCGTTGCCGATCCTTGTGCCCTCGCTGTCGAGGCCGACGAACCAGCGCCAGTCGCGATCCTCGATCGACGGCACCGTCTCGACCGTGACGGCGACGCCCAGCAGATGCGCCACCCAGCGCTCGATGACCCGGCAAAGCCCGGCGCGCGCCTTCGCATTGCCGCCAATATTCATGGCCATCGCATGGGCGTCGGAACGCGACCAGTAGGTCCAGGCGTTGTCGTCGTCCATGACATCCATCTCGCCGAACGCCTTCGGCGCCAGCATGGCCGTCAGCGGCGAAGCATGCATCTCCTGCTGCGCCAGTTGCTGCGACTCGACGACTTCGGCATCGGCCAGCAGCAGCGTGCCGTCGTGCACCGTCGCCTGCTGGCTGCGATAGAACAGCTCGGCCGCGCGCAGCATGTAGGGGTCGTCGCAGCCTTCCAGCGCGTTGCGCAGGATCAGGTGGCACAGCTGCGAGACGAAGATCGGCGGCAGATCGCCGGCGCCATGGCGCGCCAGGTTGACATACACCGCCTCGAGCGAGGGTGCTGCGACCAGCCGGTCGCGGAATGCCATCATGAAGGTCCAGTTCTCGCGCGCATCGGCGTCAGCGAGCGCGGCGATATCCGCCGCCGAGACCGGACGCAGGGGATCGGCCAGCAGGCGCGCATGAAGGTCGAGCTCGGCTGCACAGGCATCGGCCGGCGGCATCAATTCAGGCCGCGCCAGATAGGCCATGATCAGTTCAGGCGTCGCGACCAGCCCGCCATGGTCGGCGCGGCGCGTAAGGTGGTGACCCGAGGCGACCCAGAATTCTCTCATGTGCGATCCGTGGTCATGCGATCGGTCCTGATCAGGCCGAGAAGGTCAACCTCCTCATCGGGGCGCATATCGGGAGCCATGTCGCCTTCGACCTCGTGATAGGTAAAGGCGCGGGCATGGGCATGCAACAGGTCGCCATCCGTCGTCGCCTGACGCGGTTTCAGGGTGCGAAAACGCTCACGGATCTCGCCATCCTCGATGCTGCGCTGCACGGCAAGCAAGGTCTGAGGCGGATGGTCGCAGAGCGACGCCGCGAAGCCGACTTCCTCTTCGGCGGCGCGATGCGCGGCCGCCGCATCGGGGGCGCCGAATTTCTCCAGCAACTGGACCGCCAGACGGTCGACCATGGCTTTCCGATCCGTCTCTGTCGCCTCGGTGACTATGGCAAGTGTCGACCAGCCGAGACTGTCGATGCCAAGAAAGCCCGAACGCAGCGCCACGCGCCGCTTCTGGCCGAGCGTGGCCAGGTCCCGATCCCAGAACACGAAGGCGCCGGAGACAGCCCATTCGCCGGGCTCCGCTGCCCGCTCGAACACGAAGGTGTCCGACGGGTCGAGCCTGATGGTGCGCGGAAGTTTCAGCATGCCGGCCTCATCCGAACTTCGGACCGCGCGCCTGCGGATCGTACCAGGCGGCACGCGCCAGCGCGTCCACGAGACTTGTCCGGTCGGGCGGGCCGCTGCTGTTCGCAAGCTTGACCAGGAGATCGCCGTTGAGATCGATGGCGCGCTGCTCACCGGCCTTGCGGGTGGGAAGACGCGCCAGATAATCCTTGGCGATGGCGTCGAAGCCGTGCTCGTTCCAGCGGTCGAATGCCGACATCAGGTGGCGGGCGAAGCTGCCGATGATCGCATCGGCGTCGATCATCTCGAAGCCTTCGCTCATCAGCGATACGCCGGCCGCTGCCTGAACTTCCTCGACATGTGCCATGTCCGCGGCGCGCAGGATGATGGAGAACACCAGCCACGCCGGCACCTCGTCTTCGGCGCAATCGTTCGGCCAGCCGAGCCGCGCGCCTCCCAGCAGCCCGGCGTCGAACCTCACCGTGTCGGGCCAGTCGAAACTGACCTCGCGCTCCGGCGGGCAATGGGCGGCAATGGCATCCGCCACGGCGTTCATGCCGGCAAACAGAGCACGACGGGCAGAGACCAGCGGTTCGGCGGGCTCCAGAACCACGGCGAACTCCACCAGATCGTAGCGCCGCACCCAGACCAGCGTTCCGGCACCCGACTTCGCGGCGATCTGGCAGCCATGGGCGAAGGCATCGCCCAGCTCGCGCAGCGCGACCAGGGCATAGCCGGGGGGCAGATCGAGCGTCTGTTCCGCCTCCGCGCGCGGCGACATCATCGAAAGTCTCATCCTTAATTGCTTTGCAATGCGCCGGTCTATGCTATCCCCCTCAAGCTCGCAACGCGAGCGGGGTCGGGCCTGCAGATCGGCAATCGCAGCAGGTGACGTGGAACCCGTACCCCAGCAACCGTCCGACCGGCGCGCCGGTCCAAGGTATTCATTCATGAGTGCGGCCTCTTCTCATCTTCTGATCTGCAGCTGCGAGAAGACGATGCCGCTCGATGCGCAGGCGATCGGTCGCGGCTGCGCGGGGATGATTGCCCGGGCAGACCAGCTCTGCGGTCGCGAGCTCGACCGCTTCAAGGATGTCCTTGCCGATGGCGCGCCCATCACGGTGGCGTGTACCCAGGAGGCGCCGCTGTTCCGGGAGGTCGCGGAAGAGTTTCCGCAGGCCCGGCTGACCTTCGTCAATATCCGTGAAACCGGCGGCTGGTCGAACGACGCTGCAGCAGCCGGTCCGAAAGCCGCCGCGCTGATCGCCGCGGCGCAGGAAGACATGCCGCCGATCTCTCTGGTGACGCTGGAGAGCAGCGGCGTGGCGCTGATCTACGGCCGCGACGACATCGCCATTGAAGCCGCGCAGCGGCTCGCGGACCGCCTCGACATCACCGTGCTGCTGACCCGGCCCGGCGACGTGACGCCGCGCCGGACCAACGAGTTTCCGGTGCTCAAGGGCACGATCCGCAACGCCCGCGGTCATCTCGGCGCGTTCGAACTGGGCATCGACGACTACGCATTGCCGCAACCTTCCTCGCGCGCAAGACTGGTGTTCGGATCGTCGCGCGATGGGGCGACCTCGACCTGCGACCTGATCCTCGATCTCAGCGGCGGCGCGCCGCTGTTTCCGGCGCATGAGCTGCGGCCGGGCTATCTGCGCGCCGATCCGCGCGACCGCGCCGCCGTCGAACGCGCAATTGCCGATGCCGGCGGCTTGGTCGGCACCTTCGACAAGCCGCGCTTCATCGACTTCAAGGAATCGCTGTGCGCGCATTCGCGCTCCGGCATCACCGGATGCACCCGCTGCCTCGATCTGTGCCCGACCGGCGCGATCACGCCGAACGGCAACTTCGTCGCCATCGACGCCAATGTCTGCGCCGGCTGCGGCGCCTGCGCCTCGGTGTGTCCGACCGGTGCGGCGTCCTACGCGCTGCCGGCTGCGGATGCGCTGATGCGGCGGCTGCGCACGCTGCTGCAGACCTATCGCAACGCGGGCGGCAGCGATGCCATCGTGCTGCTGCATGACGGCGACCATGGCGACGCATTGATCGACGCGCTGGCCCGCTTCGGCGCCGGACTGCCGGCGCAGGTGCTGCCCTTGCGCGTCAACGAAATCACCCAGCTTGGACCTGAGCTGCTCGCTGCCGTCTTTGCCTATGGCGGCAGCGGCGCCGCGATCCTGGCGCGCGCCAGACCGCGGCACGATCTTGCCGGCCTGCGCCGCGCCGTAGAGATGTCGGACAGCATCGTCTCGGCGCTCGGTTTCGGCACCGGCCTGGTGGGCATCCTCGAGACCGACGATCCGGATCAGTTGCGCGTCCTGCTCGATGCATTGCCCTCCGGCATCGCCTCGCAACAACCCGCCGGCTTCGTGCCGCGCGGCGCCAAGCGCGGCGTGCTCGAGACCACGATTCGCGAGTTGCATCTCGCAGCACCCGCGCCGGTCGATGTCGTCCCGCTGGCGGCAGGCGCGCCGTTCGGCGGCGTGAATGTCAATGTCGCCGGCTGCACGCTGTGCCATGCCTGCGTCACCGCCTGCCCGACCGGCGCGCTGTCCGACAATCCGGACCGCGCCATGCTGCGCTTCACCGAAAGCCTGTGCGTGCAATGCGGGCTGTGCGAGGCGACCTGCCCCGAGAAGGTCATCACCCTCGAGCCGCGGCTGGATTTCCAGGCCTGGAATGCGCCGCTGCGCGTGCTGAAGGAAGAGGAGCCGTTCGCCTGCATCGCCTGCGGCAAGCCGTTCGGCACCAAGAGTTCGATCGACCGCGTGCTCGCCAAGCTCGGCGAGAAGCACTGGATGTTCCAGGGCGCCAATGCGAAGCGGATCGACGTGATCAAGATGTGCGCCGACTGCCGCGTCGAGGCGGTGGTCAACGAGGGCTTCGACCCGCATGGCGCGCCGCAGCGGCCGCCGGTGATGTCGACCGAGGACTATCTGCGCGCGCGCGACGCCAAGAAAGGCGATCCGTTCGGATCGTGAGGAGCCCACCGTGTCCGCGACCCATCCAGCCCCGACCGCACGCGCGACCACCGGCGCCCCCGGCATTCCCGGGGTCAAATACGTCATCGCAGTCGCCTCCGGCAAAGGCGGCGTCGGCAAGTCCACCACCTCGTGCAATCTCGCGCTCGGCTTCGCCGCGCTCGGCCTGAAGACCGGCATCCTCGATGCCGACATCTATGGCCCGTCGCAGCCCAAACTGTTCGGCCTGCGCGGCCGACCGCGCCAGGTCGGGCCGCGCATGATCGAGCCGATGGAGCGCTTCGGCGTCAAGGTGATGTCGATCGGCTTCCTGGTCGAGGAAGACCTTGCGATGATCTGGCGCGGGCCGATGGTGATCTCGGCCATCACGCAGATGATGCGCGAGATGGCCTGGGGCGATCTCGACATCCTGGTGGTCGACCTGCCGCCCGGCACCGGCGACGCCCAGCTCACCATGGCGCAGCAGACGCCGCTCGCCGGCGCGGTCATCGTCTCGACGCCGCAGGACATCGCCCTGATCGATGCGCGGCGCGGCATCGCCATGTTCCAGAAGCTGAACATTCCGCTGCTCGGCCTGATCGAAAACATGTCGAGCTTCTGCTGCCCGACCTGCCATCACATCTCGCCGATCTTCGGTCACGGCGGCGCAAGGCACGAGGCCGAGGCGCGCGGAATTCCGTATCTCGGCGAGATCCCGCTCGACATGCAGATCCGCCAGACCTCCGACGACGGACGTCCGATCGTCGCCACCGAGCCCGACAGCGTGCATGCGCGGCACTACACCGATATCGCTCGCGCCATCTGGACGACGGTCGCATCGGGCATCGCGGGCCGCCCGGCCCCCCGCATCGTCATCGAGTAAGCCCGCTCTCGCGAAGCTGAAGGCGGCTATTTGGGCTTGGAATCCGGCGGGCAATCCGAGCCGACGACCAGCGGCTTGCCGCCGCTCTGCACCGTGGGCGCAGCAGAATTCGAACCACCGGCTTCCGGCAGGATCGCGCTCTTTTCCACGGCCATGGAATTCGACGTCTTTTCGGCGCCGCTTCCCGAGGTCGCAGCCGACGACGTCGTGCAGCTGGTCTCCGGCTTCTCGCTCGACGGCGTCGTGGTTTGCGCGACCGCGGGGCCAGCGATCAGCGTCCCCGCGAGAATTATCGCTGCCATGCGGATCATCATCGTCTCCCCCATCATCGGAAATAGCTCAATCAAATCGATGAGGCAAAACGCTCCGTCACCTCGATGGTTCCAGAGCTGACAGTTCCGGCAGCAAGCGCTGCGAAGGTTCGCCGCGCTTGCTGCCGTTGGCTTATCAGTCCCTGACCACGCGCACCGCGCCGCGCGCCGCGCTGGTGGTCATCGCCGCATAGGCCCGCAGCGCCATGGTGATCTTGCGGCTGCGCTTCTTTGCCGGCTTCCAGGCCTCGGCCTTGCGCGCCAGCATGGCATCGCGGCGCTGGCTCAACACGGTCTCGTCCACCAGCAGGCTGATCGAGCGTGCGGGGATGTCGATCGCGATGCGGTCGCCGTCTTGCACCAGGCCGATCAACCCGCCTTCCGCCGCTTCCGGCGAGATGTGTCCGATCGACAGGCCGGAAGTACCGCCGGAGAAGCGGCCGTCGGTGATCAAGGCGCAGGCTTTGCCGAGCCCCTTCGACTTGATGTAGCTGGTTGGGTACAGCATCTCCTGCATGCCCGGCCCGCCGCGCGGCCCCTCGTAGCGGATGACGACGACGTCGCCGGCCACGATCTTGCCGCCGAGGATGCCTTCGACTGCGGCGTCCTGGCTTTCGAAGATCCGCGCCGGCCCCTCGAATTTCAGGATGCTGTCGTCGACGCCCGCGGTCTTCACGATGCAGCCATCCAGCGCCAGATTGCCGGACAGCACTGCGAGGCCGCCGTCCTTCGAGAAGGCATGGGCGGCGTCGCGGATGCAGCCGGTGCTGCGGTCGGTATCGACGTCCTCGAAGCGCTTTTCCTGGCTGAACGCGACCTGGGTCGGCACATTGCCCGGCGCCGCCTTGAAGAAGGTGCGCACGCTTTCGCTCTTGGTGCGCCGGATGTCCCAGCGCTCCAGCGCGTCCGCCAGCGACTTGCTGTGCACCATCGGCAACTCGCTGCTGAGCAGCCCGGCGCGGTCGAGTTCGCCGAGGATCGCCATCACACCGCCAGCGCGATGCACGTCTTCGAGATGCACGTCGGGTACCGAAGGCGCCACCTTGCACAGCACCGGCACGCGGCGCGACAGCCGGTCGATGTCCTGCATGGTGAACGGGATCTCGCCTTCATGGGCCGCCGCCAGCAGATGCAGCACGGTGTTGGTCGAGCCGCCCATGGCGATGTCCAGGGTCATGGCGTTCTCGAACGCCTTGAAGCTGGCGATATTGCGCGGCAGCGCGCTGTCGTCATCCTGCTCGTAATAGCGGCGGGCGAGGTCGACGATCAGATGGCCGGCCTCGACGAACAGCCCCTTGCGATCGGCATGGGTCGCCAGCACCGAGCCGTTGCCGGGCAGCGCCAGGCCGAGTGCCTCGGTCAGGCAGTTCATGGAATTGGCGGTGAACATGCCGGAGCACGAGCCGCAGGTCGGACACGCCGAGCGCTCGATCGTCTCGACCTCGGCGTCACTGACCCGCTCGTCGGCCGCCGCCACCATGGCGTCAATCAGATCGATCGAGCGCTTCTTGCCGCCGACAGTGACCTTGCCGGATTCCATCGGGCCGCCGGAGACGAACACCACGGGGATGTTGATGCGCAGCGCCGCCATCAGCATGCCCGGGGTGATCTTGTCGCAATTGGAGATGCACACCATGGCGTCGGCGCAATGGGCATTGACCATGTATTCGACGCTGTCGGCGATAATTTCGCGCGACGGAAGGCTGTACAGCATGCCGTCATGGCCCATGGCGATGCCATCGTCCACCGCGATGGTGTTGAATTCCTTGGCGACGCCGCCAGCCTTCTCGATCTCCCGCGCCACCAGCTGGCCGAGGTCCTTGAGGTGGACGTGACCGGGCACGAACTGGGTGAAGGAATTGACCACCGCGATGATCGGCTTGCCGAAATCCTCGTTCTTCATGCCGGTGGCGCGCCACAGGCCGCGGGCGCCCGCCATGTTGCGGCCATGGGTGGTGGTTCGGGAACGATAAGCGGGCATGGGCTGTCCTTTGAAAACCGGATAACGCGGATAATTAGGAGACTTCTAGACGGCAATGCCCGTCGATTGGAAGTGGCATGGCGCAGGGGCGCTATGCAGCTGCCTGATCAGGTTACCGCGAAACCGAGCTGCTGCCGCATCCGGCTCTCGATGAAGGTACCGTCCGCATTGCCCGGGGCGATCCTGATCCGGGCAAACCGCGGACCGCTGCCGGTCTCCCGCAGGGGGGATCGGCGATGCCCTTGAGGTCGGCAATCTCCGTGACCGACGCGAACCCGGCGCCGCGCAATGACATGGAGCCACCCGCTACTTCGGCTCCGGCTCTGCCTGCACGGGCACGATCCTGTCGTCGGAGACGAGTTTCGCTTCCTTCACCAATCCATAAATTGCCGGAATCACAATCAACGTCAGCAGGGTCGATGAGATCATCCCACCTATCATCGGCACCGCGATCCGCTGCATGATCTCCGAACCGGTGCCGGTGCTCCACATGATCGGCAGCAGGCCGGCCATGATAGCGACGACCGTCATCATCTTCGGACGCACCCGTTCGACGGCTCCCACCATGATCGCTTCATAGAGGTCGCGCCGCGTCAGGTTTCTGGCTTCGGCCCCGCATCGCGCCGTGGCCTCCTCCAAGGCATGATTGAGATAGATCAGCATCACCACGCCGGTCTCGGCGGCGACGCCTGCGAGCGCGATGAAGCCGACTACCACCGCCACCGACAGGTTGAAGCCGAGCCACCACATCAGCCAAATGCCTCCGACCAGGGCGAAGGGCAGAGACAGCATCACGATCATGGCGTCGGCAACGGAGCGGAAGTTGAGATAGAGCAGCAGGAAGATGAGCAACAACGTCACCGGAACAACGATCTTCAGACGCGCTGTCGCGCGCTCCAGATATTCGTATTGACCGCTCCACATGACGTAGTAGCCGGGAGGAAACTGAATGCTGGCCTGCACCGCCTGCTTGGCGTCCGCGACGTAGCCGCCGAGGTCGCGATCGCGGATGTCGACGTAGACGTAGGTGGCCAATTGACCGTTCTCGGTCCGGATCGATGTCGGTCCCCGGGCCGGCTCGATCCTGGCGACCTCCCCGAGCTGCACGGCCCCGCCGGCCGGCATCGGGACAAGGATGTCGCTGGCGATGGCCTGCGGATTGTCCCTCATATCCCGGGGATAGCGCATGTTGACGCTGAAGCGCTGCCGGCCTTCCACTGTCGTGGTCACCGTCTGACCGCCGAGGGCCGTGCCAATGACGTCCTGGACGTCCTGGATCATGATGCCGTAACGCGCCAGCGCCGCGCGATCCGGCGTCACGTCGAGATAGTAGCCGCCGATCCCGCGCTCCGCGTAGGCTGACGAAGTGCCGGGAACAGCTTTCAGCACCTGCTCGATCTGCTTGGCAAGTCTGTCGATCTCGACCAGATCGGTCCCGATCACCTTGACGCCGATCGGAGTCCGAATCCCCGTCGACAACATGTCGATGCGGGCCTTGATCGGCATGGTCCAGGCGTTGGACACCCCTGGAAACTGCAGCGCCTTGTCCATTTCCGAGATCAGGCTGTCGACGGTCATTCCCGGCCGCCACTCCTCCTTTGGCTTGAGATTCACGATCGTCTCGAACATCTCGGAGGGAGCAGGATCGGTCGCGGTCGCGGCGCGGCCCGCCTTGCCGTAGACGGACGACACTTCGGGGAAGGAGCGAATGATGCGGTCCTGCATCTGCAGAAGTTCGGCGGCCTTGGTCACCGAAATGCCGGGCAGCGTCGTCGGCATGTAGAGCAGGGTTCCCTCGTTCAGGCTGGGCATGAACTCGGTCCCCAGCTGACGCGCAGGCCAGATCGTGACCGCCAGCACCGCGAGCGACAGCGCGATCACCAGCACGCGCGCGCGCATCACCGCCTTGATCACCGGCCGATATATCCAGATCAGGACGCGATTAATCGGATTCTTGTGTTCCGGGACGATCCGCCCGCGGACGAAGACGATCATCAGCGCGGGCACCAGAGTGATCGACAGCAGCGCCGCCGCCGCCATGGAAAAGGTCTTGGTGAACGCCAACGGGCTGAACAGCCGCCCCTCCTGCGCCTCCAGCGTGAAGATCGGCATGAAGGAGACGGTAATGATCAGCAGGCTGAAGAACAGCGCCGGCCCGACTTCGGACGCGGCTTCGATCAGCACCGCGACCCGCGATTGCCCGGGCTTGGCCCGCTCGAGATGCTTGTGGGCATTCTCGATCATGACGATTGCCGCGTCGATCATCGCCCCGATGGCAATGGCGATGCCACCAAGACTCATGATATTGGCGCCGAGCCCCAGCAGCTTCATGGTGCCGAATGCCATCAGGATGCCGACCGGCAACATGACGATCGCCACCAGTGCGCTCCGGAAATGCAGCAGGAACACGATGCATACCATCGCGACAACGAGGCTCTCCTCGAGAAGGGTGTGCTTGAGCGTCTCGATGGCAGCATTGATGAGCGTCGATCGATCATAGACGGCCACGATGTCGACCGATTTCGGCAGGCTGCTGGCGATCTCCTTGAACCGCTTCTTGACGTTCTCGATGACGTCGAGCGCATTGACGCCGAAGCGTTGCAGGACGACGCCGCCGGCGACCTCCCCCTCCCCGTTCAGTTCGGTGATGCCGCGCCGCTCGTCAGGACCGATCTCGACCCGGGCAACGTCGCGGAGCAGAACAGGCGTGCCGTTGCTGGTCTTCAGAACAATATTGCCGAGATCGTCGATGCCCTTCAGGTAGCCCTTGCCGCGGATGACGTACTCGAATTCGGACAGCTCGACAGTCCGCCCGCCGACGTCGGCGTTGCTGGCGCGGATCGATTCGCGCATCTTCTGCATGGTGATGCCGAGGTCCCGCATCCGCTGCGGATCCAGGATCACGTTGTACTGCTTGACGAAGCCGCCGACGCTGGCGACCTCCGCCACCCCCTCCGCCTTGGCGAGCGCAAATTTCAGGTTCCAGTCCTGAATGGTGCGGGTCTCAGCCAGGTTTAGTTCCCTGGACACCACGGCATACTGGTAGACCCAGCCTACGCCGGTCGCGTCGGGCCCGATCGTCGGCGTCACGCCCGCGGGCAATCGCGACGTCGCGCTGTTGAGGAATTCCAGCACCCGCGACCGGGCCCAGTAGATGTCGGTGCCGTCCTCGAAGATGACGTAGACGAACGATACACCGAAGAACGAGAAGCCGCGCACGACCTTGGAGCGCGGAACTGTCAACATGGCAGTCGTCAGCGGATAGGTGACCTGATCCTCGACGACCTGAGGTGCCTGTCCGGGGTATTCCGTATAGACGATGACCTGGGTGTCGGAGAGATCCGGAATGGCGTCGAGCGGCAGATGTGCCAGGGCATATATGCCAGCAGCGGCAGCAAAAGTGGCACCAAAGAACACCAGCAACAGGTTTCGCGCCGACCAGGCGATCAGGCGAGCGATCATTTTTGTGCTCCGGCATCGGAGAAGCCCTTGAGGGCGGCTTTGAGATTGCTCTCGGCGTCGATCAGGAAGTTCGCCGCAACGACCACCAAATCGCTCTCGCCGACCCCCTCTCTGACCTCAACGTAGCCTCCGCCCCGACGCCCGAGCTTCACGTCCCGCGGCTCGAAGCGGCCGTGCCCCTTGTCGACGAAGACGGCCTGCCGGGTCCCTGTATCCAGCACCGCGCTCTCCGGAACGGCTAGGACGGGCGTCGGAGCTCCAGTGGCGATTTCAGCATCGACATACATGTCCGGAAGCAGAGCGAGATCGGAGTTCGCCAATTCGATGCGTAGGCGGGCCGTCCGGGTCTCGCGGTTGACCTGCGGATAGACGACGCCGATGTTCCCTGCGAACTCCCGCCCGAGCAGTCCGCGTGCCCTGATTTTCACCGGCTGTCCGACGGCAATGGAGCCGAGTTCTCGCTCGGCGACATCGACCATCGCCCACACGACCGAGGTATCGGCGACACGGAACAGCACGTCCCCCGGTTGAGCCCTCATCCCCTCGACAGCGTTGCGTTCGAGCACGATGCCGTCACGCGGCGCGGACCACTGGATGGCGATGGGCACCGATCCTTGCTTTTCCATGGCGACGATGGCCGCTTCCGGGACATCGAGATTCATCAGCCGCTGCCGTGAGCCGCGTCCATACGATCCTGCGCCGCCCGTGATCTTCGAATTGATGGTGGCGGTATACTCAGCGGCGGCCGACGAGATTGACGGACTGAAGATTTCCATCAACGGCTGGCCCTTGTTGACCCGGGAGCCGGTCGTGACATCGGCGACCTTCTGCACCCAGCTTTCCGTCCTCATCGAAATGACCGAGATGCGGCGCTCGTCGAGTTGGATGGTGCCGGGCGCCCGAATTGCCGTCCGGATGATTCGAAGCTCGGCCGGCTCGGACTTGACGCCCGTCTTCTGGATCTTTCCCGGTGAAAGCTTGACCGATCCATCGTCGGTATCGTCGCCTTCGTAGACAGGGATGTAGTCCATCCCCATCGAATCTTTCTTCGGGATCGGCGAGGTGTCGGCCAGGCCCATGGGATTGCGGTAGAATTTGATCTTCCGCTCTGCCGCACCGGCCGCGGCAGGTGTCGCAGCAGGCTCATCGTCGAAACTCAGATCCGCACTTGCCGGAATACCCCGGAAATCCCGCCCATCCGGCGCTTTCCTCGGTGTCAGGGAATAGATCGGCTTCCCATCCGGATCCTGGTAGTAGACCGGTTCGTCGGCGGTCTGAGCGACCGCGGTCGAAATGAGCGTTCCGGATCCGGCCGGCGAAGGCAGATGACGGACACCGACGAATGCACCAGTAACCGCCGCTATCGCAGCGGCGACGCCGGCGCCCTTCAGGATGGCGTGCTTCATTTTTGTGCCTTGATGACGAGTTTGGATTCGACCGAGCCGGTCTCGCCCTGGACCTTGGCGCCGAGCGAAAGCAGCCACTGCCCTTCCATGCCGAAGGTCGCCTTGAAGCGGTAGCTTCCTGGCTCGCCACCGGGTTCGCGCACGATCTTGGTGGCCATCTCCGGCATCCCTTCCGGAGCCATGTCCAGACGGCTTGCGAAAATCACCGCATCAGGCACCGATTTGCCGGTCGTCGTGTCGACAAGCCGGACCGTAATGATCCTGTCCTTTCCGGCGGCGATCGTCGGCTCAACGAGCTTGAATTCATAGTTCTTGATATCGGCGCTGGCGATTCCAGCCGCACCAGCCACAGCGATGCCGATCAGCGCAGCCCGGAGGGCGCGCGCGATATGGAGCTTGTTCATTTTGAAATCCTCGATTGTCATGGTCGTGCCGGAAGACGGCATGCATCGACCACGCGACAGGGTCGCGTGGTATCGAACGGCGGCTGGCGCCGCTCAGACCAGAGTTCGAGGTGGATGTTCCGGAGGCGAACGGCCGACGCCGTCGCGCCGAGAATCATTTTGCCGCGGAGCTACACTTTCCGAAGCGATTCGAGACGGATGGAGGACTTCGGTCGCCATGCCGGTGAAGCATTTGGACATGCAGGCCGCCATCAACACGCACTTGTCGCACCCCGCCGGCGCCGGAACCTGCGACGGACAACACGGCATGTCGTTTGCCATCTCGTCGGTCGTCGCCGTCATTTCGTCGGCCGTCGCCAGCATCGCAACGTGGGAAGATGCTTCCGCCATGACGGGGCGGGAAACTGGAGCAAGCGCAAGCCCGACGATCATAAAGATCGCCAGCAGCCAGCGTATGGCAAAACCGCAGTTCACGAACCTGAATTCTCACAATCTCGCAGCGACTAGAAATAACGCCACTATGCCACACACAAGCCGCGTTCGATCGAGACCGCATTGATCGGCATCAAAGCCGCCGCTGCGGTTTAGGGTAGAGTTTAACGGTCGGCCCGCCCGATGACCGCCATGAGTTCCGAGATTTTTGCCCGCTGATCAGCCTTGTCGCCACTCGCAATCGCGTGTTCGACGCAATGCGACACGTGATCTTTCAGAATTTCTTCTTCGACGCGCCGGAGTGCTGCGCGGACCGCAGAGATCTGGGTGACGACATCGATGCAGTAGCGATCCTCCTCGACCATCTTTGACAGGCCGCGGACCTGCCCCTCAATACGGCTGAGGCGTTTTTGACAGGATGTCTTGATGTCGTTTCGCATGGCGTCTATATACCCCTACCAGGTATGGGTTGCAAGCGGATGACGGAGAATGTGATGACCGACGCGGAGAATGCAGATTCTGTTGCCGCTTCAGGGAGTTCTGGCTGCGGCTGCTCGTCGGGGACGACGGCCGCGCTGTCGACGACTGCGCCGGCGCCAGCCGTTGCGGCGACCAAGGCCGGGTGCTGCGGCGGAGGGCACGATCATTCCGGTGATGATCATGGCGCCCATCATTCCGACGGCAGGACCACCGTGCGCGATCCGGTGTGCGGAATGACCGTCGACCCGGCAGCCAGCAAGCATCGATTCGACTATCGCGGCGAGACCTATCATTTCTGCTCGGCAGGGTGCCGGACCAAATTCGCCGCCAGCCCGCAGCAATATCTCGACAAGAGCACGCCGAAAGCCGACGTGCCGGAGGGGGCGATCTATACCTGCCCGATGCACCCGCAGATCCGCCAGGTCGGACCTGGAAGCTGCCCGATCTGCGGCATGGCGCTTGAGCCGGAGGTGGCGAGTCTCGATACGCCGCCCAATCCCGAACTCGCTGATATGACGCGGCGCTTCTGGATCGGCCTGGTGCTCGCTCTGCCTGCCGTCGTCCTGGAAATGGGCGGCCACCTCGTCGGCGGTCACGGCTGGGTCGACCCGACGCTGTCGAACTGGATTCAGTTGGTGTTCGCCACGCCTGTCGTGCTCTGGGCCGGCTGGCCGTTCTTCGTGCGCGGCTGGCAATCGCTGCTGACCCGCAACCTCAACATGTTCACCCTGGTCGCGATGGGCACCGGCGTTGCCTACGTCTACAGCGTCGTGGGGACCGTCGCCCCCGAGATGTTTCCGGCAACTTTCCGCGGTCATGGCGGCGCCGTTGCGGTCTATTTCGAAGCCGCTGCGGTGATTACCGTCCTCGTCCTGCTCGGTCAGGTCCTGGAGCTGCGCGCCCGCGAGGCGACCTCAGGCGCGATCAAGGCACTTCTCGAGCTTGCCCCCAAGACCGCCCGTCGCATCGGGGACGATGGGACCGACCACGAAGTCCAGATCGACAGCCTGGCCGTCGGCGACCGACTGCGCGTTCGGCCGGGCGAGAAGGTGCCCGTGGACGGCGTCATTCTCGAGGGCCGCTCCTCGCTGGACGAATCTCTGGTAACCGGCGAATCCATGCCTGTCACGAAGGAAGCTGGCGGCAAGGTGATCGCGGGCACGCTCAACCAGTCCGGCGGCTTCGTGATGCGCGCCGACAAGGTCGGTCGCGACACGCTGCTGTCCCAGATCGTCAAGATGGTGGCCGAGGCGCAGCGCTCGCGCGCGCCGATCCAACGATTGGCTGATCAGGTTTCCGGCTGGTTCGTACCCGTCGTAATCGTTGCGGCGCTGATCGCCTTTGGCGCCTGGGCCTGGTTCGGGCCGGAACCCCGGATGGCCTTCGGGTTGGTGGCCGCCGTCAGCGTGCTGATCATCGCCTGCCCCTGCGCGCTCGGCCTCGCCACGCCGATGTCGATCATGGTCGGCGTCGGGCGCGGTGCGCAGGCCGGCGTGCTGATCAAGAACGCCGAAGCCCTGGAGCGCATGGAGAAGATCGACACGCTGGTGGTCGACAAGACGGGAACGCTGACCGAGGGCAAGCCGAAGGTTATCGCCATCGTTGCCGCCGCAGGTTTTGCGGAGGCCGATATCCTCCGGCTGGCGGCCAGCGTGGAACGCGCCAGCGAGCATCCGCTCGCCGATGCGATTGTGCGAAGCGCGAAAGAACGCAATCTGGATCTGGGCAAGGTCGAAGAGTTCGATTCACCGACAGGTAAAGGTGCGAGCGGCAAGGTCGGCGGCAAGACCGTTCTGCTCGGCAACTCGAACTTCCTGACCTCGCTCGGCATCGAAACCCAATCGCTGAACGAGCAAGGCGAACGCCTGCGCGGCGATGGTGCGACCGTCATCAACATCGCGGTCGACGGCAAGCTGGCCGGGCTGTTTGCCATCGCCGATCCCGTCAAGGCATCGACGCCCGATGCGCTGAAGGCGCTGGCGGCGGAAGGCATCAAGGTCATCATGCTGACCGGCGACAACCGGACAACGGCGAATGCAATCGCAAGGCAACTCGGGATCAACGATGTCGAGGCCGAGGTCCTTCCCGATCAAAAGAGCGCCGTCGTTGCAAAACTGCAGAAGGCCGGGCGGATCGTCGCCATGGCCGGTGACGGCGTCAACGACGCCCCGGCGCTGGCCGCCGCAGAGGTCGGTATCGCCATGGGCACGGGAACGGATGTCGCGATGGAGAGCGCCGGCATTACCCTCCTCGGCGGCGATCTGGGCGGCATCGTTCGCGCTCGTCGGCTTTCGCAGGCGACCATGAGCAACATCCGGCAAAACCTGTTCTTCGCGTTCGTCTACAACGCCGCCGGTATCCCCATCGCAGCGGGTATCCTCTATCCGAGCTTCGGGATCCTGCTCTCGCCGATCATTGCCGCGGCGGCCATGGCGCTCTCGTCGGTCAGTGTCGTCGGAAACGCCCTGCGATTGCGCGTGACCCCGCTGTAGCAGGCCAGTGAAGCAGTCGCCGGCGCGCGCACCACTCGCGGCGTCTCGGCGAGAGGCATTCGAAGCTCCCCGGACAGAAACGCCGGCGGCGATCCGCATCGCCGCCGGCGAAACTCTTACCTGGCCTTCTGTAGTTTCGTGACGGTGATCCCCGCCGCGGTCCGTCCGGCTTCGAACTGCACCCTGTCGCCGACTTTTACCTGCTTCAACATGGCGGGATCCTGCACGCGAAACACCATGGTCATGGTCTCGTCGTCCATGTCGAGGCTCTTGATCGGGCCATGCTTCAGCGTGATCTTGCCGGCCGCCAGGTCGATCTTTTTCACTTCGCCCTTGACCATCGCATCCTGTGCGGATGCGGCGAACGAAGCCAGGAGCGAGAAAGCGAGAACGGTTGCTGTGCGTTTGAAGTTGATCATCTTCTTTCCTTACGGGCTGGGTGGGGTTGGATTACTTGACGATGACCTTGCCGATCATCCCGAACTCCCGGTGTGTCGGGATCAGGCATGAATATTCGAAGGTGCCGGCCTTTGAGAACTTCCAGAGGATCTCTCCGGATTTCTTCGGCGCCAGCCGCAGGCCGTTCGGCTCGTCGTGCTCCATGTCCGGGTTTTTCTTCATCGCTTCCCCGTGCTTGAGATTTTCCGCGGTTGTCGCCAGCAGGAACTCATGGGCTTCCGTGCCGACATTACGCAGCACGAAGCGGATCTGCTCGCCGCGCTTCACCTGGATGACCGCGGGCGAATAGTCCATTTCGTTGAGGACGACGACGATTTCCCTTGCCGGCTTCCCTGGATTGCCGGGCTCACCGGCTGAGTAGCCGCCATGCTTTTCGTGAGCGAAGGCCGGCGTGGCCCCGGCCAGCAGGAGGGCCGGCACGACCATCCATGCAAGCTTGCGGTTTCGATTGACGTTCATATGATTTCTCTCTTCGATGGGTTTTCGCTGCTGAACCGGTGTCGTCGCGCTACATGTGCTTCATGCCCTTCATCTCTGCGGGCTTCGATCCCCTGGTTTTCGTGGTCCTGCCCTTGAGCCCCGCCGGCCGCGGTGCTTCGCCGGACGGCGCTTCGACCTCGTATGCGACGCTGCCGGGCGGATGCTTGTACGGACCGGGGTCGCTGTAGTCGTCGCGCGCGAGGCCCTCGCGGATCTTCATGACGGTGAACATGCCGCCCATCTCGATCGGCCCGAATTGCCCGGAGCCCGTCATCATCGGCAGCGTGTTGTCGGGCATCGGCATCTCCATATCGCCCATGGCGCCGCCGGTGGTTCCCATCACCATCGCGTCGGGAGCGAGCTTGCCCAGCACCTTCGCCAGATCCTTCTTGTTGACGCCGATGAGATTGCGGACGTCGTGTCCCATGGCGTTCATGGTGTGATGCGACTTGTGGCAGTGGAATGCCCAGTCGCCAGGGTTGTCGGCGGTGAAGTCGAAGGCGCGGATCGAGCCGACAGGAATGTCCGTCGTCACCTCGGGCCACTGCGCGCTCTCCGGCACCCAGCCGCCGTCGGTGCAACTGACCGCGAAGCTGTGGCCATGCAGATGGATCGGATGGTTGGTCATGGTCAGGTTGCCGACCCGGATGCGGACCCGGTCGCCGAGCCGCACGGCCAGCGGATCGATGCCCGGGAAGACCCGGCTGTTCCACGCCCACATGTTGAAGTCGGTCATCTCGTTGACCTTCGGCAGATAGGTGCCGGGATCGATGAGATAGCTGCTCATGATGAAGACGAAGTCGCGGTCGACGGGGCGGAATGACCTGTCGCGCGGATGCACGACGATCATCCCCATCATGCCCATGGCCATCTGGATCATCTCGTCCGAATGCGGATGGTACATGAACGAGCCGCTGTGCTTCATCTCGAATTCGTAGACGAAGGTCTTGCCGGGCGGGATGTGCGGCTGGCTGAGGCCGCCGACGCCGTCCATGCCGCTCGGCAGGATGACGCCGTGCCAGTGCACCGTGGTATGTTCGGGCAGCTTGTTGGTGACGAAGATGCGGACCTTGTCGCCTTCGACCGTTTCGATCGTCGGACCCGGGGACTGGCCGTTGTAGCCCCACAGATGCGCCGTCATGCCAGGGGCGAATTCGCGTTCGACCGGCTCGGCGACCAGATGGAATTCCTTCCAGTCGCCGTTCATGCGCCACGGCAGCGTCCAGCCGTTGAGCGTGACGACCGGATTGTAGTCGGGCCCGCTGGCCGGATGCAGCGGCGGCTGCATTGTCGTCTTCTCCATCGTCGGTGCCTCGGGAATGGCCGCCGCCTGGGCACGGCCGGTCACAGCGGCGGCACCGGCGAGCGCCGTGGCGGTGCCGAGGAAATTTCGTCGCGACAACATGGGATTCTCCATTTCAATGTCCTCCGCGGCCGGATGCCTGCGCAGTCGCGGTCAATCCGGTTTCGGGTTGCGATTCGCCGCGACCGCCGCCATTGACCGCGGTCTGCAGCTCGGACTGCGCCAGCCAGAAGTTGCGCCTGGCCTCGATTGCCGCGCGCAGCGCCGCGATGCGCTGCCGCGCCTCCGTCAGCAACGCGAACACGTCGACCTGCATGCTGCTGAAGCGAAGCTGCATCTCGTCGGAGATGATCTTGCGCAACGGCAGCACTTCGCGCTGGTAATGGTTGGCGATGTCGTAGGTCGAGCGGTAAACCCGGAACGCGTCGCGCGCCTCGGAGCGGACGTTCACCGCCTTCTCGGTCAGCAGGTTGAACGACTGATTGTAGGTCTCGGCGGCCTGGCGGACGCGAACCTCGCCGCCGTCGTAGATCGGAATCTGGAACTGGATGTCGAAGCCCCGTTCGCGGAACGGCGCCCCCTCCGGATCGCGGGTCTTGCGGTCGATGCCGGCGACGTCGAGCATGGTCACGAACCGGCTGGCCTGCGTCAGATCGAGCGACCGGGCGAGCGCGCCCAATTCGATCCGGGCGATCTGCAGGTCGATGCGGTGGGTGACGGCATCGACCTCGATGCCCGGCAGCGCCAGCGGCCGGCGCGGCAGAGCGGGCAGCCGCTGCGGCAGCTTGATGCCGGTGTCGCCGTCCCACAGGCCGAGCAGGCGGATCAACCGCTCGCGCGAACTCGTCGCCTCCTGACGCAGCGTCGCCAGGTCCGCCGTGGTTTCCGCGTAGAACACCTGCTCGCGGGCCTGGTCCAGCTTGTTGAGCGATCCTGTCTCGCCGAGCTTCTGGGCGAGCTGGGCGGTGGATTCCGCCGTCGACCTGGCATCGGCGAGAAGGCCGACGAGTTCGTTGGCGGCCACCGCCCTGTAGTAGGCGCGGCGGACGTCGGCGGCCAGGCGCAGCGTCTCTTCGGCGGCGCGCAACTGCGCCTTCTGGAAGCGCTGGCGGGCGATCTCCGAGCGGAACGGCAGCGTCGCGAGCGCCAGGATATCGCCGACCGCCTGCCGCTCGATCTCCAGCGCGCCGTTGCCGGAGATCCGCGAGATCGAGAAGGTCGGGTTGGGCGGCAGACTGTCTCCGACGAGATCCGTCTCAGCCAGCGCCAGTTCGTTGTAGGCCGCCTGCAGACCGCGATTGCTCAGCAGCGCCACCTGCACCGCGGTGTCCACGGTGAGCGTCCGGCGCAGCAGGTCCTTGACGGCGGCGTCTGCGCGCAGCGCGTCGTCCTGGGTTCTGATCGAAATGACGTCCTTGTTGATGGTCTCGCTGGCGACGCCGGCGACGACGCCCATGCCTGCATCGGGCGAGAAGCTGGCGCATCCGGACAGCAAGAGCGACGAGAGCAGGACCGCTGCCAGCCGGGCGCCGCGGCGGACCGAACGAGGATGGGAGATGTGACGCGCGTTGAACATGTCCGCTCCTACCGGTCTGTCTTGGCGGCGGGAGCGGCACGGTCGTTCTGCTCCCTCCACGACGACGGAGCGACGGGGCGGAGGCTGATGTAGGGAGCGACGGTCGAGCGGTAGGCGGTGCCCGCCACCCTCGCCGAGGGGTCGGCCGGATCGGCACCGGCCAGCGGTGCTGTCGTCGCCAGGCAGCCCCCCAGCGTCAGGGCTCCCGCGGATAAAGCGGCAAACACCACTGGTCGTGAATCGCATAGTCTCGCGGCCACCGAACCAACGGCGGCGATCTTCGCCCCAAACTGCGCAAGCATGTTGTCTTCCTGAAATGTCGATGGACCACAGGCGCGCCCGCCCGATCGGGCGTCGCACCGCGTCGAAACGATCAGATCAGGCGATGGGAGGGCGGTAGTGCACGGCGGGGGCGTTGTCCGCCACAGCGCGGTAGGCCGTCACGATGCGGACCACGGTCGGCACCGGAGGCATCGCGATATCGACCAGCGACGCAGGCATCGCGGAGACACACATCTGCGCGCAGCATTGGCCGCTGGTGGAGTGCGCGCCCTTGTGCGCAGGAGCTTCGTCGCTATCCACGGATGACGGCATGGCTGACGGTTCGTCGTCGGACATCGCCATCGCATGCGCCGGCGAATGGTCGTGCATCTGTCCGCCGGGATGGGCATGCATCTGCTGAGCGGCTTCGTCGTGCATCGGCATCGCGCCCGACATCAAGCCTCCCATGCTCATGCAGGGAACGGCATGGTCGCCCGGCAAGGCATAGGAAAGCGCCGGCGCCATGACGCACAGCAGATAGACGAGGGCGACAAGCCACCCTGCCTTCATCCGCCGGTTCCTGGTGAGCCTGACGAGCATTTTCGAGTCAGTTGCCTTCGGTCGCTGGAGTCGATCCGAACAGTTTATCCGTGAAATCTTGGTCAGCCAAGCCGCTTGTGTCCCCGCAGGTCATCGTTCGGCCCTTCCGACCGCGGCCATCAGTTCGGCGAACTTCTGGCGCTGCTCGGCCTTGGGGGTAAAAATGGGGTCCCGTTCGGCGATCACCGACAAGGAAGGGACGAGAAGTCCGGATGAGGGCTCGCTGGAGCGAAGCGGCCGCCCTCCTCGGCCTCTGCCTGAAGACGGGTTGGCGGTCGTCGCACGAGGTCCTGCGCAGCAGGATGAACCGAGCACCGCAGAGCATTCATATTGCCCGTTCCTCGGGCCAATAGCGGCTATGCTCAGCCGCGTCGTCGATTCGGCAGCAGATCAGTTCGGTGTTTGTCGGCATGCCCCACGTAGAGGTGAGTTATGAGTGGCATAGATTGCTGCCGGACGAAATGGTGAGCGACCGATCCGAAGGTCTGCCGGGACCGTCACTTTCTTCTCTGGGATGGTCCGCTTTCTTTGCCGACCAGCTCTTGCCTGATGAGGCGAGCTTGCTTCCGATGCGGATCGCCACCGTCCATCGCACCCGCATGACCGCCATGTCCCAGGCCGGACCGATCAAGCTGGTCCTTCCGGCGAATACCAATACCGGCGACTTTGCCGTCGGCGACTGGGTTCTTGTTGAACCGCAAACCTTGCTGATGCGACGACGTCTCGCCCGCCGAACGGTTCTGGAGCGGCGCACGGAAGGTAGTCGAGGCCCGCAGCTTGCCGCCGCAAACGTCGACACGCTGTTCATCGTCACCTCCTGCAATGCCGAGTTCAATGTCGCCCGGCTGGAACGCTATCTGGCGCTCGCCAATGAAGCCGCGATCACGCCGGTGATCGTGCTGACCAAGGCTGACCTCGCCGAGGATGCTCAGCCGTACATCGACCAGGCGACCGCACTCCAGCGCGACCTGGCCGTTGTGATCTCAAATCCCAGTACGGGGAATGTCGCCCACGACCTGCGTCCCTGGTGCGGTGCAGGACAGACGGCAGCGGTGGTCGGCTCCTCGGGCGTCGGGAAATCGACCATGGTCAACGCGCTGGCGGGCGCGGCGCAGGAGCTGCCGCAGCAAACAGGAAGCATTCGGGAGCATGATGCCCAGGGGCGCCACACCACGACATCGCGCTCGCTTCATGCGATCTCGAGCGGCGGCTGGGTGATCGACACGCCAGGCATGCGCACGCTCCATGTCAGCGATGCCGCGTCCGGAATCGACGAATTGTTCGCCGAGATCACCGAGTTGGCGCCGCTCTGCAAGTTTCGCGATTGCACCCACGCCCACGAACCGGGCTGCGCCGTCCGTGCCGCGGTGGCTGACGGCAGGCTTGAAGCAGAGCGTCTCGCCCGCTGGCGCATGATCGTGGCTGAAAACCGCAACAATACACCTGCCCAGGCGAGGCCAGGCGGCGGCAGACCTTCTCCCCGCCGCGCAAGGCCGCAGACGGAAGCGGACTAGCCCTTGCTTGAGATCGCGATCACCTTCATCGCTTCGCCGCGCGGCAACCTGACGACAAACGGCCCTTCGTCACGAACTCATCGGCGTTTCAGGCGTGATGCTCGCGGGATCGATCACCTGGCACCCATCGCGCTGAAACGTCTTGGAAGCGTCATCGCCGACGCCGATGACATGAGCGATCACCACATGGAGGAGATCGCACGGAGCACCGGGCAGGAGAGCGCGTTCGCATTCCGCACTGCCACAAGAAGCAGATTTCGCGTTCTGCATCCAGGTTCCGCAAACAGGCGCAGTCGAAGCCAACGCAGCCAGGGACAGAATCAGCGGCTGGCATCCTGAGCGTGTCGCGCGTGCCTGAGATCAGCTGTTTCAGCCCCTTCGTCGAACCAGGAACAGATGGGCCCCAGCAACGCGCGCGCATCATCCGCCCTCCCATGCGCCTGCCAGAGTTCTGCGAGAAATGTTACGGCGCGCAATTCCAGGGACTTGGCGCATTGCCCACGCGCCACTTCAACAGACTTTCCGAGATAGGACTCCGCTTCCATAACTTTCAAAGGGTTGATTGCCAGCAGAAACTGCGCTCTTTGCCGATGCAACTCCGCTTCCCAGGACCTGCCTGTCACTTCACCAATGTTGTCGAGAACCTCCTCGACGATGGATAGCGCGCGGTCATTCTCGCCGGCCTTCGCATGCATGTCTGCCAGCCAGCTGTCCATCATTGGAAGCATGAAGCCGATGCCATTTCGTCGCGCTTCATCAATTCCTGATGCAACTTCGGCGCGGCCTTCTGCAAGGCGACCGAGCTCGCCGAGCGCCCGACCCCGCGAAATTCTCGACAAAATCACATACAGGGAGAAACGCTGCTCTTTTGAGATTTCGTAACATTTCTCGGCGCTTTCGAACGCGCGCCGGGCATCCCCCCGCAGCAGGTGCACCACAGACGTCATGTAATGCGCAAATGCTACAGTGTATGGATGACCAAGATCATGAGCCAGGGCAAGCGCTTCCGAAACGCGCGAAAGCGATTGATCTGGATAGCCCAGGAACCACAGGTCCCACGATTGGAGTAGCAATGAAGCCGCCTGGGGTTCCACCATATAAAGATTGTATAGCGGCTGCTTTTCTGCGCCAGACGAAAGCTTGATCGTTTCCTGGAAGTGGTTTGCTGATGATTGAAAGTCCCCAATCGTCAATAGTGTGCTGCCCAACGCTCGATGAGCAACCATGAGCGGCACGGGATCGGACAACTCCTTTGCGCGTGCCAGGAACTCATCGGCCATGTGAAGCGCTTCGTCATTCTTTCCACACATCCACGAGTGCCCCCACAGTCCAAAGAGGGCCTGGAAATAACTGGAGATGTTTCCCGTTCGCAGACATAAGGTGCGCGCCTGAGAAAAGGCTTCGCGGGTTTCTGCAGAAGCATACCCCTTGACCGCGATAAGCGGTATTCCCATCGCCAACTGAATGTCGATCGTCTGCTTGACCCGCTCCGGCGTTTCCGGCTGGGCGGTCAGAAGCTGAAGGGCTTTGCGGAAATTGGCAATCGCCTCGACATTGGCCGACTGCGCGAGCGCGCGCTGCCCTGACTTGAACCAGTAATGAATAGCCTGCTCGTGGTTGGCTGCTTCCTGGTAATGATGAGCCAGAACCTCGGGTTGGCTTTCGGCGAGATCTGAAAGATGCTGCTCCAGTGCTGCCGCGATATCCGCATGGATGTGCTGCCTTTTGCTCTTGAGCATGGAGTCATAGATCGCGTCGCGCAATAAAGCGTGCTTGAAGGCAAACCGGACACCGGGCCAGATCTCGACCCGGCTAACAATATCCGCCCGTTCGAGCAGCGAAAGGGCTGACAGGATATCGCCTTCGTCAACCTGCGACGCGATCGACAGAAGGTCGAAGGAGAACTCGCGCCCGATCACTGCCGCTACCTGCGCGAGATGACGGCTCGGCGCAACGCGATCGAGTCGCTCCATTAGAGCGTCGCTCAGCGTGTCCGGCACCCTCGGCGAAGTCAGGTGCCCTCTTCGCTCCCCCCCGCCTCGCGAGGTGGTATTCAGCAGGCTGCTGGTCAATTCCTCTATGAATAGCGGGACCCCGTCGGCCTTCTGGAGAATCTTATCAAGCAACGATTGAGGCAAGTTCTCGCCCTTGAGCAGGTTCTGGATCAACGCCGTCCCTTCAGTCTGTGACAATCGATTGAGCGACAGCGTGGTGGTGTTTGCATAGTTGATCCACGCCGGGCGGAACTCGGGCCGGCACGACACCACGAGCAGGACACGGGCGCGATCAATCCGGGTGCTGATCAACTCAAGAAGCTCGAGGGTCGACGGGTCCAGCCAGTGGGCGTCCTCGAAGATGCAGAGCGTGGGATGCTGAACGGAAAACGCAGTGATTGCGTCGATAAGCACGCTGATCGTCTTGTTCTTTATTTGCTGCGGCGAAAGTCCGGATAGTTCGAGACAGTTTCCTGTGGGGATTGACAGCAGTCTGGCAATCAAGAGAACCGGCTCTATGGAGCGATCGGGTAAGTGTGGAAGGTAACCCTCAAGCTTGGAAAGCCGTTCAGCGTCAGCATCGTGTTTTGTGAGCTTGGCCGCCTGTTCGATCTGCACAATTACCGGAGCGAACGCGCTTTGTGCGTGGTAGGGCGATCCCTGATGGTAAAGCAGCGTATGTGGCTCTGCTTGAATATGCGATTTTATCTCGTGAAGCAGCCTTGATTTTCCTACTCCGGGAATCCCCGATAGAAAAACGATCTGCCCATCGCCCTCTTTGGCCTTCTGCCACCGATCCAACAGTAAACCCAGTTCCCCAGACCGGCCGATGAGCGGTGTAAGAGCATCCGTATGTGCCGCCTCAAAGCGACTGGCGGTCGTTTTGGCCGAGAGCACGCAGTATACCTGAAGAGGTTCGGTTACACCCTTGAGTTCCCGAAACCCGAGGTCTTGGAAATAGAATGCCGCAGATACAAGACGCCGCGTCGACTCCGAGATAAGTACCGTGTTTGGCGTGGCGAGGGTCTGGAGACGTGCGGCGATATTCAGCGCCTCACCCACGGCGTCCACCCCCCCGCCATCGCCAATTTCACCGACGACTGCCGGGCCCGAGCAAATGCCCACCCGACAACTCAGGTTCACCGCCCCCGAAATTCTGGGGACTGCCGAGACGATCTCGAGGGCGGCGTGAATAGCGCTACCGGCGTCATTCTCCCGTGCATTGGGATAACCCCAAATCGCCATCACGCCATCGCCGAAATATTGTGCGACCTCGCCTCCATAGCGCTTGATCGCTTCGCTGCACTCCCTGCGATAGGCGCCGATGAGCTCCTGCAGATCTTCCGGGTCCAAATTCTCCGAGAGCTGTGTTGATCCCACGAGATCGCTGAACACCACTGTTACCTGACGGAATTCAGTTTCCCGAGGTTGAGTGAGAGAGGGACCACCTCCGGAGGCCGCTGAAACCACGTTCGTCGTGCCGATGGGCTTGCGGACAAGATCTCGTATGGCCTTAAGCAATTTCTTACGGTGACCTAAAGAAGAAATTCCAATGTTCTTGAGATCGTTCTCCGTCAGATCCGGAAGGACGGAAAAATCGATGTTGTTGTCTGAGAAAGTCTGGGCGTACTGGCTCAGATCGTGGCTACCTAGCCACTCGGCCAAGTCAGGGGTCGTTCTCCTCATGGGAGGCCCTCGTCTGTTGCCGTAGTTCACTGGGATGAGCTCGCTCCACATCCAGTGCGCGACCGCCTCTTCAGGCCTACACAGTGAACCTTCGTCTACAAACGGCACCGCATGCGGCCGCCATTTTTCCAGGTATCAAAACCGTTGAAGAGCAACGTCCAATCTTGCTGGCGGCTCCCTGGGTCCGCGCTTGTCAGAGCGCTTCGCGAAGCCCGCGGCTTCGACAATGATCATCCCGCTATTCCCATGCCATCGCATCGCCGCGCAATTCGTGTTGCGACATTTGAACCGAACCGAAGCGGCAACGCCCCTCCAAGCGCTTGCTGCAGCTCACCGAGCAGCTCCGCATCGGATTTAAGAAGCTCGTGGTTGTATCCCTTCGCCATGATCAATGCCGACTGATACGTTTCCTGAACAATTCTGATACGATCAGCCGCAGGCAACGAGGCGACGAATGCAATCGTCTCTTCAACGTGGTCGGCCTCACTTCCTAGGCTGCTGTGACTCCTGAGGAAGCGGGTCGCATCGACGCCATCCGGACAAAGCGCCTGGACCTTGTCGATGTCGGCCTTCTGCTTGAGCGCTGCGATGCGCTCCAGGCAATACGAATATCCAATACAGCCGATGGGGTATTCTTCGACGCAGAGGGCGTCGAACCGTTCGCAAAGCGGTCTGATGCCCTCCGGGATGAAGTTTGCGACAAGACGCTCGCCGGGCACGCCCAGCGCACGCAGGTCCTTGAGCGCGAGCCGGTCATGGCCGGTCTCCTCTCGCGCGCGCTCTTCCAGGTAATCCGCGACCTCGGGTCTTCCCGAGCCGCGGAAGCTGCTGGCCGCGCGCTGAAGATTTCGCGGCGTGTGCACCGAGGTATGATAGGCGCCCGCCAACGCAACGATATAAGCGACCAGTGTCGGGCACGGCTGCCCGCCGCGTTTTTCAATGCTGGAGAACCCGAGATTCAATGCGCCGTCCAGCAGCCCGATCGTGCTCCCTGTTGAGCCCGTCCCTGTCATGGCTATCGCGAATGGATCTACGTTTTCTTTGGTGTGGATCGGGGTATGAAACCAGACATCTCGCGACTCGCGAGCGACAATCGCGATGTCCTCCGTAACTTTAACCCACTCCGTGACAAGCGCTGCCATGTGCGACCTCCCACACCAATTGTGCGATCATACGCCGACGGTGGAGCTTTGAATGCGGAGCGACATGTTAGAGTGCCGCTGCCGCACCTCCGGCCCGATCGCAACAGAACTAGATGCCGTTCGGCACACAGGCCATGAGCAAACGAGCAGTCTCGAGAAGATTCTGGCCTGCTCGACCCGCTTGCACGCGCCGCTCGTCCGGCAGAACGAACACGACCTCCGTGTCGTCTTTTATCCTGTGGTGATTATTGTAGTCATCTTCGGTAATGACGACGGGGTTCTCCAGATAGAACCCCCGTGCTTCAAGCAACGCTTTGGTGTGATTGGGATCCAACAGCTTTGCTTTGAAACTTGCATCTGTCCACGCAGTGACGATCATTTCCGCAAGGACATCGCTGGTGTACGAGAAGTCGGCCACCTTTTCGTCCTGGGGAGGCGGTGGCTGCCCGGGCAATAGATTCCGCAACTCTTCGTCGATTACAGCTTTCGCTTTTCCTCTGAGAATGCTCACGATCAGCCTCCCAAGATGCAGCGGTCGGCATTTTGCCGAGCTTCAGACTTTAGTCGTAGAATTCTAGTGTGACAAGCCGCGCGACTTGGTTGGCTTATGGATTCATCGTGCGCATTTGACACCTTCCGCAAAGGGGCGGAGGCAAAGACTTGCTGCGGCAATTGAAATTCATGGCCTGCCGTACCCGGTTTGGGGGCCCCTTAGGGGCTACACCAGCAAACCTGGGTGTGAAGGAAAGCGTTATTAGGGCCTTTTCGAAGCTACAGAAAAGGTGGCGGAGAGGGGGGGATTCCCCGCCAGAGGCCGCCGTTGCCCGAGAAAACCCGTTAAATAGGGCATTTCCGAAACGACCGGCGAAGTTCTGTGACCACCACTGTGTACCACCTATTTGGGGCATGCAAGCGGTCCCGCGGACCCGACAGTAGATCGTTCAAGATCGTCGTGTTGGCATTTCGTCGACACCGCTTTTAGCCGACCGAAGGTTTCGCATCTCGATCTGTCGGCGACCCACGGCGGGAGATTGCCGGAGACGGCGTCGCGGGCACTCTAGGGCACCGGCCAGCTCAACCGAGAGAAACGTCGCGCATAGGCCGGCGGCTGCTGGACAACTGCTGCCAGAACCGCACCGGCAGCCCTGTTTGAAGACAAAATCAAATCATGCTGCGCGTGCATCCACTGCTACGTTCCCGAAGCGCAATCGAGACAGTTACCGATCGGGCCGAAAATAAAAAACGGGCGTTGGACCGCATGGTTGCGCCTTCACCGCCGATGGCGTCTACACCGCAGTCCCGTTCGGCGGGCGCGTGGGTCAAGTGGTCGCCTCAAACTGGTTCGTTAGCGGACCGGCGCGTTTCGCCGAACTTACCCTTGGCAGGATCGCGTTTCGCGTGCATAATCCTGACGCACCTAATTGAACGTGCGTTTTTTTGTTACGATTACTGCAAATTTACATTCCGATGAATTTCTATCAATCAGAGTTCTGACCGCAAACTCTGGTCGGCCTGAACCGCGTCGAAGAATCCACGGTACGCCGTAAAGAGACGCGGGAGATCGCCGGAGGCGGGTTCGCAGGCGCACTCGAACGCTGTCGGGCATGGGCCACAGGCTGCTGTCGGCACGCTACGTTTGGGGGGACGAAAGTCGAATGATCGACAAAGCGACCGTTGCGAATGCAATCAAGGCCGCGCCCCAGGCTGCCGACGACGCGCTGTTCGCGACGCAGTTCGGAGATTCCAAACCCCTGACCATGGCGGCGTTCGCCGGCGCAGCGCGCTTCCTCAATCGCGATGTCGCGGATGTCGCTGCCGACGAAATCGAGCGGCTTGGGCTGCTGCAGGCATTCGCGCAGGCGCTGAGGGCGCGCGGCGTCGATGTTCTGGCCGAGAATACCGGCCTCACCGACCAGAACGTCAGGGTCGACGAACTGCAGAAATTCGTTCCGCGTGGCAGCGCCTTCCGCTGCCGCGTGCTGGTCGATCACGGTTTCAGCGGGTCCGGTTGTCTGGTGAGCCCCAGTCTGGTGCTGACCGCCTGGCACGTCATCAGCGATTGGCGGCCGAGTGCCCCAAACCCGCAATACAAGGCGACCGAGGTCTTGCTGTCCGATGGCACCAAGCGCCGCGCGCTGCCGAAGCCAGTCTATCAGTCGCCGTGCACTGAGGACGAATACGACGGAGTGCTGCCATCCGACGGCACCGCGTTCAGGGATCACAATGATGTCGTCCTGCTCAAGCTGGAACGGCCCGATGGGATGCGACTCGGTTTCGCCGGACTTCCGAAGGAATGTCCCCCTCCCTTGTCGCGGTCCTCGATTCTGTTGTTGCATTTTCCGGAAGGCAGAGATGTTGGGTTCGGCTGGGGGCATATCAACAAGCTTCGCGGCAACCCCTACCGCTGGAAGCACGACGTGGGTGCGGACCAGGGCTCGTCGGGAGGGCCGTGCTTCAACACGCATTTCACGTTGATCGGACTGCATCAGGGCAAGTGGCCGCCCGACCGGCGGCTGGTACCAACCAACATCTTCATCGACGACAGGCTGCGTGAGCTGATAGAGCACGACATCGCGCCGCCGGCGTTGTGGTCGCTCGACGGCACCGCGCACGGCCAACTGGTTGTAGGCCGCGACCTGTTTTTCGAGGCGATCGCGGCGGCAAGTCGGCCCGACAGTCGGATTCGCGGCGTTCGGGTCAAGCGGCGCGACATCGCGCAGGGCACCAGCGGCCTCGCCTTCTCGCTCGAGATGCTGACCCTGACGCTGGCGCGCAATCCCGGCACCCACCGCACGGTACGCATCAATTTCGATACGCAGTTCGCCGACCTGCTCGACGATATCCGCCGCAGGACGGTCCTGGTCGGGATCGACGTCGGAACGGTGGAAGCCGGCGCCGGCGCCCGTGCCGGCGACACCACGCTGGAAGCCTCGATCAACGACCGCGCGCGCAGCCTTGCCGCACAGGCCAACGCCATTGCCGAGCGGGACCGGCAACTGATCTGGTTCCTGTTCGACAATCCGACCGCCGGTCTGACCGACGCCGATCGTTTCTCCTTCGAGGCATTCATCGCTGCCGTCCTGCACCAACCGCGGCTGCGGCTGGTGCTAACCGGGTTCGAAACCATCACCACGCCGGGCGAGGAATTCGCCAATGCCGGGCTCGCCGAAACCGAGGGAGCACCGGGCCTCGTGGTCGAATATTTCGGAGTCTTCAATCGCGGCGATGTCGAGCAGTTGCTCACACGCGCTTGTCGCGACTTCGGCGTATCCTCTGATCCGGCGGTGATCGCCGACCGCACCAATCAGATCGTTCAGGGACTGAATTCGATCAATGGCCAATACTCCACCGCCGATCTGAAGACCGTCAGCGACCGCGCCGCGCCGCATCTGGACTATCTGAAATCCCTGGCGGGAGGGAATTCGTGAGCGACACGGACGCGTGGGCCGTCGCCGTCGAGCATGCGCGCTGGTTTGCGGCGCTGTCGGGCCCTTTCGATCCGAAAGATGCGCTGACGGTGAGCGTCCAATCCGACATTAGTGAAACCAAGGAGGCCGCTGCGATCAATGTCGCCTCGCAGCTCTCGCTCAATTGCGACACCGCCCTGGCGGAAAGCGATTCCCACTGGCTAATGCGCGGCGCCGACCGGCGCTGGGTGATCGGCGATCTGCGCAAGGAGAATCGTCTCGACGAGGCGATCGCCTGGCGCAATGCGCAACAGCCGCTCGACGCGCCGGCGCAAGACGTGATAGCGGCACTTCGCGGCACCGGCGACCTGTCCGTCGCGGCGCTGGAGACCAGACTGGCCGCAGTCGACGACAGCTCCGGCGACCGCGGCGCATTCGAGCGGCTCGTCCGCGCGCTGGAATGGGCCGGACCCGACGCTCCGGCCTACGGCCTGCTGGAGAAGCTGCGCGCCGTGATCAACCGCGCGGACGACCGCCGCCGCGGTGACACGCTGCTCGCGCACGGCTTCCATGGCCGCGACGAGCAACGCCAATTGCTGCAGGACTGGCTTGCGGCGCCGCTCC
>DATCUS010000240.1:0-47123 GCA_036561845.1 Tardiphaga sp.
TGGCGCCAGGCGGGCTGGTGCCGGATTCCGGCCTGGCGCGCAACGGCGTGGCCAATGCGGTGACGACCTGGAGCGGCGCCAGCACGCCGACGCAGGCGGTCGATGCCTCCGGCCAGACCCTGGTCGGCATTCGCCAGATCACGGCCAATGCCATCCTCAACTGGCGCTCGTTCAATGTCGGCGCACGCACCACGCTGACCCTCGACCAGCAGGGCAACCGCGACTGGGTCGCGCTCAACCGCGTCAATGCCGCCACCGCGCCGAGCCAGATCCTCGGCAATATCAAGGCCGACGGCCAGGTCTATGTCATCAACCAGAGCGGCATCATCTTCGGCGGCAATAGCCAGATCAACGTCGGATCGCTGATCGCTTCCACCGCCGGCATCACCGACGCCCAGTTCCGCGGCAACGGCATCTATTCGGCGCAGCCCGGCGGCAGCTATGCGCCGAGCTTCACCGCGGCCGGCGGCAAGGTGGTGGTCGAGGCCGGTGCGCTGATCTCCACCGCGGCGCCGACGTCGGTGAAATCGGGCGGCGGCTTCGTGATGCTGCTCGGCAGCGAGGTCATCAATGCCGGCTCCATCGTCACACCGAAGGGCCAGACGCTGATGGCTGCCGGCGACGACTTCATCCTGCGCCGCGGCTTCGGCACCGATGGCAACGCGCTCTCCACCACCCGCGGCAGCGAAGTTGCCCCCGTGCTGTATGCCGGCAGCCAGAATGGCGCGGTCAGCAACTCGGGCGACGTGCTGTCGCAGCAGGGCGACATCACGCTGGCCGGCCGCACCATTTTGCAGGACGGCGTGCTGAGATCGACCACCTCGGTCAACCAGCGCGGCACCATCCATCTGCTCAATGCGGCCAGCGACAGCAGCGGCAAGATCACACTGACTGGCAACAGCGTCAGCGCAATCCTGCCGGAGCTCGAGTCCACCGACACCGCGCTGGATTCGCAGCGCGACGCGCTGATCGCCGCGTCCGGGCAGAACCTGCAGGCCACCGGGCAGTTCGACAATCTTTCGAAGCTCGCCGACCGGCTCGACCAGTCGCGCGTCGAGATCGTCACCGGCGGAACCGTCAGCTTTCAGGATCAGTCGCTGACCGTGGCGCAGGGCGGGCAGGTCACAGTGAGTGCCAAGCGCATCTTCGCCGAGACCGGCTCGACCGTCGACGTCTCCGGCGTGCAGGGCGCGATCAGGCCGATGTCGGCGAACCAGGTGCTGGTCAACGTCCAGGGCAACGAGCTGCGCGATTCGCCTGCCAATCGCGACAGCGGCGCGCTGATCAACAAGAATGTCTGGATCGACATCCGCGACCTCGTGCTGGCGCCGGCCGGCACCGGCGGCTATGCCGGCGATCGCTACTACACCCGGGGCGGACTGCTCGAACTCGGCGGCTATCTCGCCAACACCGCGCATACGATCGGCGAATGGACGGCGCTGGGTGGCAGCATCACGCTGGCGGCGCCGGAAGTGATCGCGCAGCAGGGCGCGCGCTTCGACATCTCCGGCGGCGCGGTGAGCTACGCCGGCGGCACCATCTATTCGAACAAACTTCTCGGCAGCGACGGGCGCATCTACAGCTTCGATACGGCGCCGGCCGACATGAAGTTCGTCGCCATGGCCGGCGGCTTCGTGCGCAACCACAACATCCAGGGACGCGTCGCGCCGGCGCTGACCGAAATCTGGACCAGCATCCTCGACCGCTCGTTCACGTCGCGCTACGAATCCGGCTACACCGTGGGCCGCGACGCCGGTCGCCTCAACCTGTCGACCCCGACCGCGATCTTCGAGGCCGACATCACCGCCGACGTGATCGCCAGCGAACGCCAGAACCGCGCCCGCGCCGCGGGCATCGGCGATGGCTACAAGGTCACGCAAACCACCGTGGCGCAGGCCGGCACGCTGGCGCTCGGGCAGTACACCGCGCTCGGTCGCACCGACCTCTACAAGTCCGACGTCCGCATCGGCAAGGTGGCGAGCATCGCAGGCGCTGCCGGCGACCCGCTCCCGGCCGACCGCGCCAACACCGTCTGGCTCGATGCCGATCGCCTCAACCAGCAAGGCCTCGGCGGCCTGCAGCTCGGCACCCGCGGCGCCATCACCATCGATGGCGATCTGACGCTGGCCCACGGCGGCGTGCTCGATCTGATCGCGCCGGTCGTCGACATCAAGGCCGATATCACCGCGCGTGGCGGATCGATATCGGTCACCAATGTGTTTGTCTCTGCAAACGTGGGCACGGCAGTTCTTGACTTGAACGGCAGGTCCAGCGTCGCCGTTTACGCCGGTGCCAGCCTTGACCTGCGCGGGCTGCGCAGCAGCGGCTCTGAACCGTCGCAACCCGACGCGCTGGCTTACGTCAATGGCGGCTCGGTGTCGCTGCAGTCGACCCGAGATGTCGTGATCGAGGAAGGCGCGCTGATCGACGTCTCGTCCGGCATCGGCATCCTCGGCACCGGAAAGATCCAGGGCGGCCGCGGCGGCGACGTCACCCTCAAGGCCAACCTCTATGGCGACAGCTCGCCGGGCGACCTGATCCTTGCCGGCCAATTGCTCGGCTACGGAGTGAATGGCGGTGGCGCGCTGGCGCTGCAGGCCAGGCGCGTGACGATCGGCGGGAACGCGGCGCAGGCCGGCATACTGTCGCTGGATGCCAACTTCTTCTCGCGCGGCTTCGCCGACTATACGATCACCGGCAACCGCGGCGTGACGGTCGCCGATGGCGCTGTCGTGGACGTCACCATGCCGGTCTATCGCTTCGCCGCAGGCGGTTCGGGGACTGCGACGCTGGTCGATCCGGTCGCCGGACTCGAATTGTGGACGCCGCCGCTGTACGCGGAAAACGCCTTGTCCGGCGTTCTCACCCAGCGCGGGGGCGCCAACCTGACCCTGCAGGCTGGAAGCAATCTCGCACTGGCGCGCGATCTGCCCGCGATCGGCCTGACCGTCGGTACCGATGCCGCGATTAATCTCGATCCCGGCCGGGTCATCACGCTGGGCAGCGCCGGCCAGTTGACGGTAAACGGCGCGTTGCACGCTGCTGGCGGCAGCATCGTGCTGAAAACCAATGATCTCTCCGTGACCGAAACTGAAAAGGCTTCGACCACCACCAACGGCCGCTCGATCTGGATCGGCGAGCGCGCGCGCCTCGACGTGGCGGCGCAGGCCGCCACCGCGCTCGATGCAAGGGGCCGGCGCTACGGGCTGGTCAGCAATGGCGGCAGCATCGTCATCGGCGGCGAAATCGATGGCGCGCTGGGGCAGGCGACCGCCTCGAACAACTTTATCGTGGTGCGCCCCGGCGCGGTGCTCGATGCCTCCGGCACCGCGGCGACGCTGGACATCGCCGGTCTCGGCGCGGTCGACGTTGCCAGCAATGGCGGCAGCATCTCGCTCGTCTCCAACAACGGATTGTTCCTGGACGGCACGATGATCGCCCGCGCCGGCGGCGCCGGCGCCGCGGGCGGCAGCCTGGATGTCGCGCTGCAGATGCTGGAATATCGCGTCACCAGCGGCGATCCGGTGAATCTTCCGCTTGCCGATCCGGCCTACCGCGCATTGCGCCGGATCGTGCTCGCCGATCTGCAGGGCGATTCGGTATTGAGCGCCGGGCTGCAGGCCGGTGCGGCTGATCCGGCCCTGGCCTATGGTTATGGGCGGCTCGGTTCCGACACCGTGGCGCGTGGCGGCTTCGACAATCTGTCGGTCATGAGCAGCGCCATCGGCTTCGACGGCAATGTCAGCCTGCGTGTCGGGCAGAACCTCAACCTCTACAGCGACATGATGATGCCCGTGACCGGCAGTGCGCAGGACGCCCGGATCTCGCTGGCCGCCGCCTATGCGCGGCTGGGTCAGATCAACTATGTTTACAAGGAGCCGGATGCGCAGAAGTCCAGGACCCCGATCTTCACCGCGGCGCCGACGCGCTACGACGTTCAGTTCAACGTCGAAGCGAATCTGATCGACATTCGTGACACCGTGAACCTGACGTTCGGCATGACGCAACTGGCCAGCGCCGGCGACCTGCGCTTCCTGCAGGGCGTGCGGCCGGTGCCTGGCGTGCCGGTTGCCGATGCGATCACGACGTCGTTGCTCAGCCCCGGCAGCATCACGCTGCGCGCGGCGCAGGTCTATCCGGCGACCGGCACGGTCGCGGAGGTGCAGGTCGGAAAGAACACCGTCAACGGCGTGATCGGCTACGATCCCGCGCGAATTCTGCGTATCGAGGCGACCTCGGCCGAAATCCCGACGGTGCCTTACTCGGTGTTCGGCGACTTGACCCTGGCCGCTGCCTTTGTCGAGCAGGCCGGCGTCGTTCGCGCTCCGCTCGGCAAGCTGACCATCGGCACCGGGCAATACGCTGGGTCGAACTCCACCCGCGTGACCTTGCTCGCGGGCAGTCTGACCTCGGTGAGCGGGCGTGGCCTCGTGATGCCCTATGGCGGCACGGTCGACGGGTTGAACTACCAGTACAACGGCAAGGACGTGACCCTCATCGGCGCAGGGGGGGCGAGCTCGACGATCCTCCGCATCGGCGTCGCCCTTGGCGGCCAGAGCGCCGTGGTCGATTCCGGCGCGGTGCTGGACCTGTCCGGCGGTGGCGACCTCACCGGCGCGGGCTTCATCAGCGGCCGCGGCGGTTCGGTCGATATCCTGCGCACGTCGTTCCGCAATGCCAATCCCGCGAACACCTTCAGTGCCTCGGGCAATGCCGTCTACGCCATCGTCCCCGGCTTCAAGGGCGACTATGCCCCGGTCGGCGCCGATGCCGGCGCCGGCAATCCGCTGGTCGGACGCCAGGTCACGCTGGATGGCAGCACGCCCGGGCTGCCGGCCGGCACCTACACATTGATGCCTTCGACCTATGCGCTGTTGCCCGGCGCGTTCCGCATCGAGATCGGCGCGCAGCAGTCGCGCAACGTTATTGCCGGGGTCAATCCGGTCGCCAACGGGTCGTACCTGACGTCCGGCGTGCTCGGCGTTGCCAACACCTCCATCCGGGACAGTCTCGCCAGCCAGGTGGTGCTGACGCCGTCCACGGTGGTTCGCAGCTTCTCGCAATACAACGAGACCGGCTATGCCGACTATGCGCTCGCCGATGCGGCGAAGCGCGGCGTGCCGCGGGCGATGTTGCCGATCGACGCGCGCAGCCTGCTGCTGAACCTCAATCCGGGCGCCGGCATTGATGCCCTTCGATTCAGTGGCACGGCGCGTTTCGATGCGGCCAAGGGCGGCTATGGCGGCGCGGTCATGCTCGCCACCGCATCCGGTGGCGGCTCCAATATCGAGGTTGTCGCTGGTGGCGCGACTGCCACGGCCGGCTTCCAGGGTGTGTCGATCGATTCGGCGATGCTGAACGCGCTTGGCGCCTCGCGCATCGTGATCGGCGGCATCCAGTACGTGCTGTACGGGCAGGGCGGCCGGCTGGTCGATAGTTACGACAGCACGAAATACATCTACCTGCGTCAGGGCTCGCTGCTGTCGGCGCCCGAAGTCTTCCTGATGGCCAATAGCGCCAGCACCCAGACCGGCTCCGGGATCGTCATCGAGCGGGGCGCGCATATCAACACTATCGGCAAGGGTGCGGCAGCCTACGATTCGCGGGACGGCTATGTCTATGCCGCGACCGGCAACCAGGTGATGGTCTCCAACGGCTTGCTCGATCTGGTGCCGAACACGGCGGCGGCGAATGCTGTCACGACCAGTGGCGTGCGCATCGGCGTCTGCGACGCCAGCAATTGCAGCGGTCAGACCGAAATCTATTCCGAAGGCACCGTCGCGCTGGTGACGCCGAACCAGTTCCAGCTCGACGACGCCGTGCGTTACGGCACCCGGAATCTCACGCTCTCGGTCAGCCGGATCAATCTCGGCGACAGCGCCGTGTTGATTGACGCAGCAGCGCGAAATATCCTGCCGAGCGGGCTGTCGATGAACCAGGCGCTGCTCGACCGCCTGCTGCGCGGCGATACCCGCTACGGTGCGCCCGGGCTCGAGACGCTGACGCTGTCGGCGTCCAATGCCGTCAACATTTTTGGCACCGTCACGCTCGACACTGTCGATCCGGCCACCGGCAAATCGACGCTCGCCAATCTGGTGCTCGGCACCCCGGCAATCTATGGCGCCGGCAATGCCGGCGACGTCGCCACCATCCGCACCGGCAACTTCATCTGGCGCGGATCGACGCTGGCGCCGGGCGAACTGGTCGCGGGTGGCGCGGGCACCGGCAGCGGCACGCTGAACATCGACGCAGAGCGCATCGTGTTCGGCTACGGCGCGAATTCGCGCCCGACCGGCAACGACATCGATGGCCGGATGGCGCTCGGCTTCGCCCACGTCAATCTGTCGGCGAGCGAGCGCGTCAGCGCCAACCAGCAGGGCAACCTGTCAGTCTATCAGTCGCGCGGCGCCTATGTCGCGGGCCAGGGCTACAGCTATAGCGGCGGCAATCTCACCATCGCCGCACCTTTGGTGACCGGCGAGGGCGGCTCGGTCAACAGCATCACCGCAGGCGGCGCCCTGCAACTGGTCGGCGCGGGCACGCCTGGCGCGGTCGCCACCGACACGCTCGGCGCGCAACTGACCCTGAGCGGCAACAGCATTGCGCTCGATACCGCGATCGTATTGCCGAGCGGCAAGCTGACGCTGAAAGCGACCAATGACATTTCCCTGACCGGGGCGTCGCGGATCGACGTCGCCGGCCGCGAGGTCGTGTTCAACGATGTCAGGAAATACAGCTGGGGCGGCGATGTCACGCTCGACAGCAGCACCGGCAACATCCGCCAGGCGGCGGGCTCGGTGATCGATTTGTCGGCGCGCTTCAACAATGCCGGCAGCCTCACCGCGATCGCGCTGGATGCCGCGGCCGGCACGGTAGATCTGCAGGGCGCGATCCTCGGCAGCACCGTCGGTCACTACGATGCCGGCGGCACGTTGGTGCCGTATCGCGGCGGCAGCGCCACTGTGCGCGCGCAGAATCTCGGCGATTTCGCCGCGTTCAATGCGCGGCTCAATGCCGGCAATGTGTTTGGCGCGCGCAGCTTCCAGATCAAGCAGGGCGATCTCACCATCGGCAACGAACTGAAGGCCAAGGAGATCAACGTCTCGCTCGACAACGGCGTGCTCACGGTGGCCGGCACCATCGATGCCAGCGGCGAGAGCGTCGGCACCATCCGGCTTGCCGCGAAGAACGGCCTGACGCTGACGGGATCGGCGGTGCTCGATGCCCACGGCACGGTGTTGCGAGTCGACAGCTACGGCATGATCATCGACAGTCCGAACCGCGCCATCGTCGAACTAAGTTCGGGCAATGGCCGCCTCACGCTGGCGCAGGGCGCCGGGATCGACTTGCGCCATGGCACCGGTGCCGCCATCGGCTCGGCTGCAGGCCAGAACGACGGCCTGTCGCGCGGCACGCTGGAGCTCAACGCGCCGCGGATCGGCAGCGGCGGCGCCACGACAGATACAGATGCCGCAACCTACGGCGATATCGATATCGACGTCGGCGGCATGCCGAACATCGCTGGCGCGCGTTCCATCGCCGTCAATGCGATGCGAAGCTATAGCGATGCGCCTGACGCCGCAGCGCCCGCGGCCAACGGCCGGCCATACCAGGTCATCGACCAGGCCTGGCTCGACGGAAAGCATGTCGACAGCACGGCATTCATCAATGCCGCGATCGGCAACGCTGTGTTAGTCAACGGCAAACTCGCCGGGCTCAACAACGCGACTTATCGCGATGTCTTCCATCTGCGGCCCGGTGTCGAAGTGGTCAGCAAGACGGCGGACGGCGATCTCGTCGTGCAGGGCGATCTCGACCTGTCCGGCTACCGCTACGCGAGTCTCAACCCGCACTCGCAGCTCACCGGCATCGCCGGCTCCGGCGAAGCGGGCGCGCTGACACTGCGCGCCGGAGGCGACCTCAATATCTATGGCAGCATCAATGACGGCTTCGCGCCGCCGCCGGCGACGCAGGACGACAACGGCTGGCTGTTGCTGCCGGGCAAGGAATTCACCGGCGCCGATATCACCATTCCGCGCACCGGCGTCGTACTCGCCACTGGCACCATTTTCTTCGGCGCCAAGGCGTTGAACTTCGACCTGCCGATCCGGGCGCGTCTGTTCTCCACTGGCATGGTCATCCCCGTCGCCAGCGCGCTGAATGCCGTGATGAACTTGACGCCAGGGATGGTCGTAACCGCCAATATCCGCAATGCCGGCGGCACGATCCTGTACGCTGCGGGCACGATCATCGGGAGTGCCGTGAGGCTTCCGGTCGGGACCCGGTTCGATGCCGGCTGGAAGATGCCGGTGAACGCCAGCCTGGCCGCGATGGTCTGGCCGAAGGGTGTTCCGTTGCCGGGCGCGGCCACTGCGCAGTACCTTCTGAACGGAGATCTCACGCTTGCGCTGGGCGCATTGCTGCCGGCCGGGACCGACATCAAACTGCCGGGCGGCGTGACGTCGGTCGATTTGCGGCCCGGCGCCGCAGGCAAATTGTACAGCGTCGCGGCGATGCTGCCGGAAGGTTCGCAGTCGTGGTCGTTGCGGCTGGTGGCCGGCGCCGACACCAAGGCGGCCGACAGCCAGCTGACCGATCCGCATGCGGCCCATGGCGATCTCCGATTGGCTGACAATCATTATGGCATCTACGGCAAGTCCAAGCCGGGGGGCACCCTGGTCTGGACGCAGGACGGCGTCGATAACTGGGGTGATCCCAGTAACCCATCGATTTTCGTGGGGGCGCCGGTCGACGAGGCCGCGCTCGGCTGGATCGGCATGTGCACCGACAACCCCGGCTGGTGCGCGGTCAAGCCGGTCTTTACCTGGACCCAGGTCGCCGCCGACGACCTCACGCCTGCCGGCATCCCCGGTATCGTCGTCGGTGCGGTGATCACCGACAAGTTTCTGGACGGTCTGGTCCCCGGCCTCACCGTCGCTTCCTTTTGCACCGACACGCCCTCCTATTGCGTGAACACGGCCAAGGACACGTTCGATTTTCTCCCGGGCAGCACGCGCTTCAGCGTGGTCCGCACCGGTGCCGCCGATCTCGATCTGCTGTCGGCGCGCAATCTGCAGATGAACTCGCTGTACGGCGTCTACACCGCCGGCACGTCCTCGACCGCGACCAGCGTCAGCGATCCCTACAATCTGCCGCGGGCCAGGACCGCGTCGGGCACGGTGCTTGGTGACGCCAATCAAGGCTATGAGAAGTTCGTCGATGGCGGGGCGGACAGCCTGGCGCGCGCCTGGTATCCGACAGGCGGCGGCAACCTGACCATCAAGGCGGGCGGCGACCTCACCGGCGATCTGATGACCTTGCCGGTCTACACCAACGGGGTCACTCGCCCGAACGAGCGAGACATCGGTTATAACAGCGCTTCGATTGGCAACTGGCTGTGGCGGCAGGGCACTGGCGCCACGCTCGGCGGCGGTGCCGATCAAGCCACCGCCTGGTCGATCAATTTCGGCAGCTATGTCGCCCCGTCGATCCTTGGCGTCACCCGGGCCGACGCATTAGTCGGCTTCACCGGCTTCGGTACCCTCGGCGGCGGCAACCTCCGCGTCGATGTCGGCGGCAATGCCGGCATCGTCACGCTGATGGGCAGGAACGTCGTCGCATCGGATGGCGTAAGCGCGCAGGATCAGACCAGCAACCAGCGCACCCAGGGTCTCGTGCTCGCCGTGGGCAGCACCGGCCGGGTCGGCGCCGATGGCAGCCTGACGCTGACCGGCGGCGGCGATCTCGATCTTCGGGTCGGCGGCAAGCTCAACCCGGCCTCGCTGTACAAGGACGCCAGCTTCAACGGCACGGTCACCAACCTGCGCGGCGACACAGGCATCGCCGCTGGCTCGCTGGGCATGATGAGCCCGACCTATGGCGTCCAGCCGATCGATCAGTCGCCGCGCGAAAGCCGGGCCTTCGACGTGTTGAACGCCTCGCGGGCGTTGGCCTTCGGCGGTTTGCTCCTCGCGCCCGGCGATTCGAGTTTTACGCTGAACAGCGGTAGCGACCTGGTTGTGTCCGGCGCCAGTGATCCCGGCCGCGTGACCACCGCCATCGATGCACCCTATGGGCGCGACGGCGCGGCCGGCGGCAAAACCTGGTTCTCGCTATGGACCGACCATAGCGCCATCAACCTGTTCTCTGCAGGCGGCGATCTGGTGCCGATCAGCCTCGGGACCCAACTGCCCTCCACCGACTCGGCGATGATGTATCCATCGATCCTCACCGCCGTCGCGGCAGGCGGCAGCTTCTACTATGGCAATGCGATCTCGGATCGCTCGTTGCCGATATCTACCGTTTACTCACCTCTGCTATTGGCGCCCTCGGCCAACAGCCAGCTGGAATTCCTGGCATCGGGCTCGATCTATGCGGGCGGCTACACCGTAGCGCGGACAAGCGCATCGGCGGGATCGCTGGCGACGCCGTTCCGTCCGGCTTTCACCGTGGTCGACGCGGTCACCGGCAACACCACGTTCAGCAATCTGTCGGCGACCGGCAACGTGGCCGATACGAGCCAGGGCATCTATCCGCTGTTCGCCTTCGGACCCAACACCGCCAGCGCGGAATGGGGCAGCCTCGATCCGGCGCGGTTCTACGCCGTCAATGGCGATCTGGTCGGCGTCAGCAGCGGCCGCATCGTCACTTTCGCCGCCAACGATCCGACGCGGGCCGGACAGGTCTGGTACCAGGGCGCAGGCCCGGTGCGCATGATGGCCGGCCGCGACATCGTCGGCAGCGGCACCGCAATTGGCACCACAGAGGATGGGCTGGGGGCAGGGTACGACACCTACTTCTCCTCGACAGGCAACCTGTTTGTCCACAATGCCGAAACCGACGTGTCGCTGGTGCAGGCCGGTCACGACATCATCTACAGCAGCTTCAACGTCGGCGGCCCCGGCACGCTGCTGATCTCGGCAGGCCGCAACATCCAGATGGACAACAAAGCGGGCGTCGTGTCCGTCGGCCAGCCGATCGCGGGTGATCTGCGTCCCGGCGCTTCCATCGTGATGCTGGCCGGCATCGGTGCAAATGCGCCGGACTACCAGGCGCTGCTGCGCTATCTCGATCCGGCCAACCTGCTGCCGGCCGGCACGCCGCTCGAGCGCTCCGGCAAGGTTGCCAAGACCTACGAAAACGAGTTGGTCGCTTGGCTCAAAGACCGCGACTTCACCGATAAAGACGTTGACGAGGTCAGCGCGAAGTTTGCCAAACTATCGCCAGAGGACGTCGCCAAGACTATTGGCGAGGCACGCGCGAAGTTTGCCAACCTCACGTTCGAGCAACAGGCCATATTCCTGCGCAAGGTCTATTTCGCCGAACTGAAGGCGGGCGGGCGCGAATACAACGACGCCAACAGCCTCCGCCATGGCAGCTATCTGCGCGGCCGTGCCGCTATTGCGGCGCTGTTCCCGAACACGACGCAAGCGTCGGGCGACATCACCATGTTCGGCGGCGCCGGCGTGCAGACCCTGTTCGGCGGCGACATCCAGATGTTGACGCCATCGGGCAAACTCGTGATCGGCGTCGAAGGTGTCGCGCCGCCATCGACGGCTGGCCTGGTGACGCAAGGGACCGGCAACATCCAGCTCTACAGCCAGGGCAGCGTGCTGCTCGGCCTGTCGCGCATCATGACCACGTTCGGCGGCAACGTCATCGCCTGGGTGGCGAATGGCGACATCAACGCCGGTCGCGGCTCGAAGACGACGGTTGTCTACACCCCGCCGAAGCGGGTCTACGACCGCTATGGCAACGTGACGCTGGCGCCGCAGGTGCCGTCGGCCGGCGCCGGCATCGCCACGCTCAGGCCGATCCCGGAAAAGCCCCCCGGCGACATCGACCTGATCGCGCCGCTCGGCACCATCGACGCCGGCGAGGCCGGCATCCGCGTCTCCGGCAACATCAACCTGGCCGCGCTGCAGATCGTCAACGCTGCGAATATCCAGGTGCAGGGATCGTCGTCGGGCATTCCGACCGTGCAGGCGCCGAGCATCAGCGCCGGCCTGACGGCGTCCAACGCGACGGCGGCGACGCAACAGACCGCAACCCCGGCGCCGGCCGTCAACAACAACCCGTCGGTGATCATCGTCGAAGTGCTCGGCTACGGCGGCGGTGATGGATCAACACCAGACCGCGAAGAGGGAGAACGGCGCCGACAGAACCTCAACCGGCAGAGCTACGACCCCAATAGCTCCGTCCAGTTCGTCGGCACGGGTCGGCTGTCGGACGAGCAAGCCCAGAAGCTGACGGCGGAGGAGCAGAGCCGCCTGGCGGTCCGATGACGTGGCGACGCGACCGGCAGCGGGCGCAACGCGGACGTTGGCCGTCAAACAGGCGTCGGAAATGCACCAGCAAGCACTTGGTGCATGGATGCTCCTCCGCTGGTTTTGCCACCGCAATGGCCACCGGACAGCTGAGCACAGGGCAGCATAAGCAGGGATGGCAGCATGTCGGCCGTCCCCTTTTTCCAGCAGAATCAAACGATCAGGCTTCAATGGGGAAGGGGTGTGATAGTCGTGGTCACTCTCCAAAACCGGTTGTCGCAGGTTCGAGCCCCGCCGCCCCTGCCAGTGATTTCAAGGCCTTAACCTGATCTTCTGCGGTTTTCGTCTCCGTGACGGCCGCCCCGCCGCGGCCGGGGTGTCCCCGGGATGGCTGTTCCCGGCACCTTGACGTTTGGCCGGACTCGCCATACAACGCAGCACTCGCTGTCGGCCCGCTTTGACGGACCTCCGACGCGGCTTTGATTTCCGAAACAAAATGGCCCGCTTGGCGGCCCATCCTTGGAAGAGGGTAGGGCGCAAGAGGGCTGTTCGGATTCCTGAAACCTGACAATCGTCTGACGACGGACGCGGATCATAAAACGATGGCTTTCAGCCCGTTCAAATTCCTGCAGGAAGTGCGGTCAGAGACCGCCAAGGTAACCTGGCCGTCGCGTCGCGAGACGACGATCACCACGATCATGGTGTTCGTGATGGTTGCGGTGGCTTCGATCTTCTTTTTCGCGGCGGATCAGATTATCCGCCTTATCGTGACCTTTTTGCTCGGCATCCATTGATGACAAGCGTGCGGACCTGACCCCATGAGCATGCGCTGGTATATCGTTCACGCCTATTCGAACTTCGAGAAGAAGGTCGCGGAATCGATTCGCGAGCAGGCCAAGCAGCGGGGGCTCGAGGATCTGTTCGAACTGGTGCTGGTGCCGACCGAGAAGGTCACGGAAGTGCGCCGCGGCCGCAAGATCGACGCCGAGCGAAAATTCTTTCCGGGCTACGTGCTGGTGAAGATGCAGCTCACCGACGAAGCCTTCCACCTGATCAAGAACACCCCGAAGGTCACGGGCTTCCTCGGCGCCGAAAACAAGCCGATGCCGATCTCGGAAGCCGAGGCCATGCGCATCCTGCACCAGGTGCAGGAAGGCGTGGAGCGCCCGAAGGCGTCGGTGTCGTTCGAGATCGGCGAGAACGTCCGCGTGGCCGATGGCCCGTTCGCGTCGTTCTCCGGTGTGGTCGAGGAAATCGACGAGGCGCGTTCGCGCGTCAAGGTGGCGGTGTCGATCTTCGGTCGCGCCACGCCGGTCGAACTGGAATTCGGTCAGGTCGAGAAGGTCTGATCGGACTGAGCGCGAAGTACGCTTCGCGTTGACGAACTGTGGGAGGAAGAGGGCGGTCGCCAGCCGCTCGTCGACCCAACCACGGTACCTGCAACCGCCGGCCGCAAGCCGGCACAACAGGAGTGACACATGGCAAAGAAAGTGACCGGATACCTGAAGCTTCAGGTGCCGGCCGGTGCGGCGAACCCCTCGCCCCCGATCGGTCCCGCGCTTGGTCAGCGCGGCCTCAACATCATGGAATTCTGCAAAGCGTTCAACGCGCAGACGCAGAAGATCGAGAAGGCTACCCCGATCCCCGTGGTGATCACGATCTACGCAGATCGTTCCTTCACGTTCGAACTGAAGACGCCGCCGATGTCCTTCTTCATCAAGAAGGCCGCCGATCTCAAGTCGGGCTCCAAGCTGCCCGGCCGTGACAAGGCCGGCTCGGTGACCAAGGCGCAGGTGCGCGAGATCGCCGAAGCGAAGATGAAAGATCTGAATTGCGACACCATTGAAGCAGCCATGAAGATGGTTGAGGGCTCTGCCCGTTCGATGGGCGTCGAGGTGGCGGGGTAACGGTCATGGCAATTGGAAAACGTTTGAAGGCCGCCCGCGAGGGCATCGATCGCGAAAAGCTCTACACCATCACCGACGCCGTCAAGATGGTGAAGGAACGCGCCAAGTCGAAGTTCGACGAGACCATCGAGATCTCGATGAATCTCGGCGTCGACCCGCGGCACGCCGACCAGATGGTCCGTGGTGTCGTCACGTTGCCGCACGGCACCGGCCGCACCTTGCGCGTCGGCGTGTTCGCCCGTGGCGCCAAGGCTGACGAAGCCCGCGCCGCCGGCGCCGACGTCGTCGGTGCCGAGGACCTGGTGGAGAAGGTGCAGAACGGCGAAATCAATTTCGACCGCTGTATCGCAACTCCTGACATGATGCCGCTGGTCGGTCGCCTTGGTAAGGTGCTCGGTCCGCGCGGCATGATGCCGAACCCGAAGATCGGCACCGTGACCATGGACGTCACGTCGGCCGTCAAGGGCGCCAAGGGCGGTTCGGTCGAATTCCGCGTCGAGAAGGCCGGCATCGTGCAGGCCGGCATCGGCAAGGCTTCGTTCGCCGAAGACAAGCTGATCGAGAACATCAAGGCGCTTGCCGACGCGGTTGCGAAGGCGAAGCCGGCTGGCTCGAAGGGCACCTACGTTCAGCGCGTTGCCGTGTCCTCCACCATGGGCCCGGGCGTGAAGGTTGAACCGGGTACCGTGCTCGGCTAGGCTTGCGCAAAGCTTGCGACAAACCAGGGACGGAATCGGGGCAACCGGTTCCGTCCCTTTCTTTTTGAATCCAGCGGGAAATTTGCGCGATGTCCGACCAGGTGCTGATCTATTCGCGTTTCCCGAAGGCGATGATGGCGCGGATCGGCGAACGCTTCGACCTGATCGATGCAGCCGGCAAGCCGCCGGTCGAGACCTTCAGCGCCGAGCAGCTCAGGGGCGTGCGGGCCCTGATCACTGCTGGCGGCCAGAAGCTGGGGAGCGACGTCATGGACATGCTGCCGGCGCTCGGCGCCATCATCTGCTACGGCACCGGCTATGACGGCGTCGACTTCAAGGCAGCAGCTGAGCGCAAGATCGTGGTCGGCAACAGCCCGGGCGCCAATGCCGCCTCAGTCGCCGATCTGGCGCTGACGCTAATGCTGGCGGTCACCCGGCGCATCCTGCCGGCCGATCAGTATCTGCGCGAGGGCGGCTGGGCGGCGGCGAAGCCGTCGCCGCTGATGAGCCCGCAGCCCGGCAATCCCGGCCGCCGTGTCGGCGTCTACGGCATGGGCGAGATCGGCCGCAAGATCGCGGCGCGGGTCGCGGCCTTCGAGACCGAGGTGGCCTACTACAGCCGCAGCAGGCACGACGTGCCCTATACGTACATGTCGGGCCTCGACGCGCTGATGGAGTGGTGCGACGTGCTGATGATCGCCGTTCGCGCCGGCGCCGATACCCATCACATCATCGACGCCGCCATGCTGAAGAAATTGGGCCCGAACGGTTATGTCATCAATATTTCACGCGGCTCGGTGATCGATCAGGCGGCGCTGGTCAGCGCGCTGACCGACAAGACCATCGCCGGTGCCGGCCTCGACGTGTTCGAGAAGGAGCCGCATGCGCCCGATGCATTGACTGCTTTGCCGAATGTGGTGCTGACGCCGCATATCGGCGGCCACACACTCGACTCCCACGTGGCGATGCAGGATTGCGTGATCGCCAACCTCACCGCGTTCTATGCTGGCAAGCCGCTTCCATACGCGGTGGCGATTTAGCCGATACGGGGCGACGGATGACGATTGAAAACGAAGACCAGCTCGACAAATTGCGGTCCGTCGGCAGGCTTGTCGCCCGCACGCTGGCCGCCATGGGCAAAGCGCTGGAGCCCGGCATCACCACCCGGGAGCTGGATGGGCTCGGCCGCGCCATGCTGGAGGAGAAGGGCGCACGCTCGGCTCCCGAACTCGCTTATGCATTTCCGGGCGCGACCTGCATTTCGGTTGGTCCCGACTGCGCGCACGGCATCCCCGGCGACACCATCGTGAAGGCTGGCGATCTCGTCAACATCGACGTTTCGGCCGAGCTGGACGGTTACTTTGGCGACACCGGAGCAAGTTTTGCTGTGCCGCCGACGAAGCCGCGCGTCGAGCGGCTGTGCCGTGACGGGCGGCGCGCGATGTGGGCCGGGATCAACGCCGTGAAGTCCGGGGGCCGCTTCAACGAGGTCGGCCGCTGCATCGAGACCTTCGCCCGGAAGAACGGCTACAGCCTCGTGCGCGATCTCGCGAGCCACGGCATCGGTCGCTCGTTGCATGACGAGCCCGCTGAGATCCCGACCTGGTACGAGTCGCGCGACAGGCGAACGATCGCCGAAGGCCTCGTGTTCACGATCGAGCCGTTTCTGTCGCTTGGCGCGGAGTCTGTGGAGCAACAAGACGATGGCTGGTCGTTGCGTCCGCCGCGGCATCAGCCCACGGTTCAATTCGAGCACACCCTGGTTGCCACCCGCCGGGGAGCGGTGATCCTGACACTGGCGTGACTGGAGCGGGCCCATCTGCCCGTACGTCAAGTCAACAGGAATGTAGTTCCATGACTTTCGTTCCGCGCGGTACAAATATATGTGAGTGTGTGAAATCGCCGTCCCGTTGTAGAGGTGCTGAGCAATCTAGAACCAGTCGAATGTAGGCGTACATTCGACCTACCAGGGACCTCAGCGATGGCTGCGTTCGCGCTCAAGATCAACGGTCAGACTCACAAGGTCGATGTCGACCCCGATACTCCCTTGCTCTGGGCGATCCGCGACGGCGCGGGACTCACCGGAACCAAGTATGGCTGCGGCGTCGCGCAATGCGGCGCCTGCACGGTCTATCTCGATGGCCAGACAGTGCGCTCCTGCTCGTTGCCGGTGTCGGCGGTGGGAACCAGCGAAGTCACTACCATCGAAGGCCTCGATAGCAAGGAAGCCAAAGCGGTGCAGACCGCCTGGGTGGCGCTCGACGTGCCACAATGCGGCTACTGCCAGTCCGGCCAGGTGATGAGCGCGACGGCACTGCTGACGCTCAATCCATCCCCCAATGACCGCGACATCGATCTGGCCATGAACGGCAACATCTGCCGCTGCGCCACCTATGTGCGCATCCGCGCTGCCATTCATGGCGCCGCCAAAACGCTGGAGGGTTGAGCCATGACCATTCATGACAAGACGATCCACGACACCACGCTCTCGCGCCGCTCCATCCTCAAGGCCGGCGCCGGCCTGGTGATCGGCGCCTACATCGTCCGCGGCGGCAAGGCATTCGCCCAGGCGCCAGCCGCACCGGCCTACAACATTGCGCCCAATACATTCGTGATCATCAAGCCCGACAACACCGTGACGGTGCTGTGCAAGGGCATCGAGTTCGGCCAGGGCCAGTGGACCGGGATGGCGACGCTCGTCGCCGAGGAACTGGACGCCGACTGGTCGCAGATGCGCGCCGAGCACGCGCCGTCGAATCCGGTGCTGTACAAGAACCTGGCGTTCGGCGTGCAGGGGACCGGCGGCTCCAGCGCGGTCGCCAACTCGTTCGTCCAGATGCGCCAGGTCGGCGCCGCGGCGCGCGAGGTGCTGGTCGCTGCCGCAGCCGCAACATGGCAGGTGCCGGCTGGCGAGATCACCGTCGAGAACGGCGTGATCCGGCATGCGTCGGGCAAGGAAGGTCGCTTCGGCGAATTCGCCGACAAGGCCATGCAGCTGCCGGTGCCGAGCGATCCCAAGCTCAAGGATCCCGTGACCTTCAAGCTGATCGGCAAGGAGGGCGTCGTGAAGCGCCTCGACAGCGCCGACAAGACCAACGGCAAGGCCATCTACACGCTCGATATCAACGAGCCGGACATGCTGACCGTGGTGATCGCGCGCTCGCCGAAGTTCGGCGGCACCGTGAAGTCGTTCGACGCCACTGCGGCCAAGGCGATTGCCGGCGTGGTCGACGTCAAGCAGGTGCCGACCGGCATTGCGGTCTACGCGAAGGGCTTCTGGCCGGCCAAGACCGGCCGCGATGCGTTGAAGGTTGTGTGGGATGACAGCAAGGCGGAAACCCGGGGCAGCGCCCAGTTGCTGAATGAGTTCCGGGCGCTGTCGAAGACCCCCGGCAAGGTGGTGAAGAACGAGGGCGACTTCGAGGGATCGATGGCCAGGGGCGGCCGCGTCGTCGAGGTCGAGTATGTCTTCCCCTATCTGGCGCATGCCGCGATGGAGCCACTCAACGGCTACATCAGGTGGGACGGCGACACCGCCTACGCCCGCTACGGCTGCCAGTTTCCGACGCCGGACCACGCGATGATTGCCAAGACCCTCGGGCTTCCGATGGAGAAGGTGAAGCTGGATGTCATTCTCGCCGGCGGCAGCTTCGGCCGCCGCGCGCAGCAGTCGACCCATGCCGCGATCGAACTCGCCGAAGTCGCCAAGGCGATGGGGCCGGGCAAGCCGATCAAGCTGGTGTGGACCCGCGAGGACGACATGCGCGGCGGCTATTATCGGCCCTACAGCATCCACCGCATGCGCGGCACCGTGCGCGACGGCAAGATCGAGGCGTGGAGCGACACCATTGTCGGCCAGTCGATCATGAAGGGCTCGGCCTTCGAGGCGATGACGTTCAAGGACGGCCTGGATTCGACCTCCTATGAGGGATCGAACGAGATCCCCTACGACGTCGCAAACTTCAGGATGGACATGCACCAGGTCGAGGTCGGCGTACCCGTGCTGTGGTGGCGGTCGGTGGGCCACACCCACACCGGCTATGCCGTCGAAGCTTTCGTCGATGAACTGCTGGAAGCCGCCGGCAAGGATCCGGTCGACGGCCGTCTCGAACTGATGGGCAAGAAGCCGCGCCACGCCGGCGTGCTGAAGGCCGTCGCCGAACTCGCCGACTGGAAGAACTACAAGGTGCCGGAAGGCCGCGCCCGCGGCGTCGCCGTGGTCGAGAGTTTCAATACTTTCGTGGCGCAGGTCGTTGAACTGTCGATGACTGACGACGGTCCGAAAGTGCACAAGGTGTGGTGCGCGGTGGATTGCGGCGTCGCCGTCAATCCCGACATCATCCGTTCGCAGATGGAAGGCGGCATCGGCTTCGGCCTCGGCCACATCCTCTATGCCGAGCAGAAGCTCGATGCCGGTGTGCCCGTCGCCGGCAACTTCGATCTCTATCGTTCGCTGCGCATCAACGAGATGCCGGAGATCGAGGTCGTCATCGTCAAATCGACCGAGAAGCCAAGCGGCGTCGGAGAGCCAGGCGTGCCCCCGCTCGGGCCGGCGGTGGCCAATGCCATGGCGAAACTGGGGGTCGGAAGGCCGCGGCAACTGCCGATCGTGCCGGGAGCTTCGGCATGAGCTGGTTCAGGCATTCGGTGATGGCGCTGGCCGCCGGTGGACTGGCGGCCGGCCTGCTGGCCTTCGCCGAGCCCGGCTTCCGCGGCGAGGCCGACGCGGCGACCGCGACCGGTCCCGACAAGCTGCAACCGGTCTCGGCCTTTGCCAAGATCAAGGACAAGAACCTGCGCGCGGTGGCGCTGTTTCAGGAGGCCGGCAAGGTGCTGAACTCGCCGCGCTGCATGAACTGCCATCCAGCGACCGAGCGTCCGACCCAGACCGACAAGATGCGGCCGCACATCCCGCTGGTGGTGCGCGGCGAGGGCGGTGTCGGCGCGGCCGGCGGACTGGCCTGCGCGACCTGCCACCATGAAAACAATTTCGACGCTGCCAACGTCCCCGGCAATCCGAAGTGGGCGCTGGCGCCGGCCGAGATGGCCTGGCAGGGCAAGACGCTTGGCCAGATCTGCGTCCAGATCAAGGACAAGGCGCGCAACGGCGGCAAGGACATGCAGGCGCTGATCAAGCACATGGCCGAGGACGAACTGGTCGGCTGGGGCTGGCACCCCGGCGGCAACCGCACGCCGGCGCCGGGCACCCAGAAGCAGTTCGGTGAACTGTTCAAGGCCTGGGCCGATGCCGGAGCGGCTTGCCCCAAGGGATAGGACGCCGGATACGCAGCTCTCGTGCCCCGGACCCGATGCATCACGACGTGCTGCTTCACAGATCCGGGGGGCCGTTATGGGCGCCAGTGTCCGGGACGGGAAGCTGCCGCAGCGTCACCCTACGGCTGGATATCAACGACAATCTTGCCGGTCGCCGAGCGGCCGGTGATTGCCGCGTGTGCGTCGCCGACCGTCTCCAGCTTAAACGTCCTCGGATCGAGGCGCGGCAGGACTTTGCCGGCCTCGACCAGCCTGGTCGCTTCGCGCAGGATCTCGCCGTGATGTTCGCGGCCTTCGCCGCTGAGCATCGGCAGCAGCGTGAACACGCCGGAATAGCTCGCGGCGCGGAATGACAGGGGCGCCAGCGCGTGGGTGCCCCAGCCAAGCGCGCTGACCACATGGCCGAAGCGCCGCACGGCCTGGAACGATGCATCGAGTGCCGCGCCGCCGACGGTGTCATAGACGATGTCGAAGCCGCGGCCGCCGGTGTGCTGCGAAACGTATTGCTCGACCGCCGTCGTGCGATCGATCGGCGTGGCGCCCAGTTCATCCAGCACGCTCGTTTTCGATTTTGAATCGACCGCGAAGACCTCGGCACCGAAGGCGCGTGCGATCTGGATGACCATGTGGCCGACGCCGCCGGCGCCACCCTGCACAAGAACCTTCTGACCGGCGCCGACCGCGGCGCGATCGACCAATCCTTCCCAGGCCGTGATGAAGATCAGCGGCAGGGCAGCGGCTTCGCGCATGGTGATATTCGCGGGCTTCGGGGCGAGCAGGCGTGCATCGACCGCAGCGAATTCGGCGAGCGAGCCTTGCAGCCCGCCGACGCCACCGGTCATGCCATAGACCTCGTCGCCGCGGCGAAATCCGGCGACGCCGGCGCCGACGGCCTCGACCGCGCCAGCGAGGTCGATGCCGAGGATCGCCGGCAACGGCTGACGGGCATGGGCGGCTTCGCCGGCACGGATCTTGGTGTCGAGCGGATTGACGCCGCTGGCCACGATGCGGACCAGCACCTGGCCTGGGCCGGCTGCGGGCCGGGCCACATTCGCTAGGCGAAACGGGGCGCCGGGGGTGTCCAGGACGGCTGCGGACATCAGGGTGGTCATGGGATCGCTCCTGTTGTGAATGGTGTGATCCCAATCTGGGCGGTAAGGCCTTGTTTGAAAATCGGCCATATCGCACGATGTCCATTCAAATCTGAATGGACATCCAATGGAATGGAGCGACCTCAAGGTATTCCTGGCCATCGCAAGGGCCGGCACCCTCGGCGCGGCAGCGCGCCTGCTCGGCCAGAGCCAACCGACCATGGGGCGCCGGCTGCGGGCGCTGGAGCAGGCCGTCGGGCAGACGCTGTTTCAGCGAACCGGCGAAGGCTTCGTGCTGACCGATGAGGGCGCGGCGGTGCTGCCTCACGCGGAGCGGATGGAGGAGGAGGCGCTGGCGCTCGAGCGCCAGCTCGGCGGACGGGATCAGCGGCTTGATGGCGTGCTGCGGCTGTCATCGTCGGACTGGTTCGGGGTGCATCTGCTGACGCCGGTGCTGGCCGAATTCGCCACGCTGCAGCCCCGGGTGGTGGTGGAATTGCTGACCGATGCCCGGCTGTACAGTCTGCCGCGGCGGGAGGCAGACATGGTGTTTCGCATCATGCCGTTCGACGAGCCAGAGGTGATCTCCCGCCGGTTGATGCACATTCCATATGGCGCCTATCTCAAGCGCGGCAGCACGCCACCGCGCGCCGGCGACGGCATGGGAACTCCGCTGATCACCATGGATATGGCATTTGGCGGCATGCCCGATGCGGTGTGGCTGGCGCGCGTGCTGCCGAAAGCCCGTGTGGTGTCGCGCAGCAATAACCGTGATATCCAGGCCCGGCTGTGCGCGCTGGGCGGCGGGGTTGCAGTTCTGCCGCGCCCATTGGGCGATGCGATCATGGAGATCGAGCGAATTGACCTCGGTGAGCAGCCGCCAGGCCGCGACACTTTTGTAGGGTACCACCGCGACCTCAAGCGGCTGGCGCGGCTGCGCGCGCTGCTCGATCTGGTGATTGCACGGTTGACCGCGGCCTGAGGGGGAGGTGGCGAGCCGTCTTGCCGCGCCCGGTGCTGCTCCAGCGCTCCCCTGCATAAAAGATGCCGCCGGGCAAAAACCCCCTTGGCAACACTGAAAAGACTCGTTAAAGGATCGGTTCCGGGCGTGCTGGCTTGAGTCGGCACGTCTGTGCGCGCATTCCGAAAACACTGGACCAGGAGACCGTTTCCTTCAAGACATCCGCATGGATTGCTCGAAGGGAAGGGTGGACTGACCTTTGTTGGACGAAGGCGGGCGGGGATGGCCGGCTTGCCGATCATCTCGATCCTGTCCGAGACTGCTGGCGCCCGCGAGGAAACGCAAGTTTCATCAACGGCTTAATCGATAAGTTTCTTGCAGCCAGCATAGACGGGTGAAGACCGGATTTCGCCAGCGTCGCGCCATGCGACGGGCAACGAATATGGTTCGAACCTCGACACCCCAAGTCCTTGCTGGTTTTGGCCGGCATTGGCGCGGGAGGGCAGGCTTTTCAACATCGTCGCGCCCGACGTGTCCATAAGACCGTGTGTCTTGAGGTCAGGTTCAGGGCGGGACGATTGGGTGTAACCCGGCGGCCCTGCCCAGACAAAGTTCTGAGGCAAAGGTCGCCAACCGGAGAGAGCTTGCTGTGGAAAGAGCGGCAAAAAAGGACGCGGTCGAAGCGCTGAACGGTCTGTTCAAGACCACCAGCGTTGCGGTCGTCGCCCATTATTCCGGCCTCACCGTGGCCCAGATGCAGAAGCTGCGTTCGCAGATGAAGCTGGCTGGCGCTTCCGTGAAGGTCTCGAAAAACCGTCTCGCCAAAATTGCTCTTGAAGGCACGGATGTTGTTGCCATCGGGTCCCTGCTGAAGGGCCCGACCGTGATCGCCACCTCGGACGATCCGGTAGCTGCACCGAAGGTTGCCGTCGAATTCGCCAAGCTGAATGAGAACTTCGTCATTCTTGGTGGGTCGATGGGTAAAACCGTCCTGACCGTCGACAGTGTCAAGGCTTTGGCCGCGCTGCCGTCGCTCGACGAACTGCGCGCGAAGATCGTTGGCCTCCTTGTGGCGCCCGCGACCAAGATCGCTCAGCTGTCGACTGCGCCTGCGTCCAAGCTCGCACGCGTCGTTCAGGCCTATGCCTCAAAGAGCGAAGCGGCCTGACGCCCTTCGCATTCAAACCCTGGTTCGAACCAAGATACGCTTAAGGAAATAGATCAATGGCTGACCTCAATAAGATCGTTGAAGAACTCTCGAGCCTGACCGTGCTCGAGGCTGCCGACCTCGCCAAGCTGCTCGAAGAAAAGTGGGGCGTGTCCGCCGCTGCTGCCGTTGCTGTTGCTGGCCCCGCTGCCGGCCCGGCCGCTGCCGCTGAAGAAAAGACCGAGTTCACTGTCATGCTGGCTGCCGCCGGCGACAAGAAGATCGAAGTCATCAAGGAAGTCCGTGCGATCACGGGTCTTGGCCTCAAGGAAGCCAAGGACCTGGTCGAAGGCGCGCCGAAGGCTGTCAAGGAAGGCGTCAACAAGGAAGAAGCCGACAAGATCAAGGCCCAGCTCGAGAAGGCTGGCGCCAAGGTCGAACTCAAGTAAGAGCGACTTTTCGGTCCGGGGGCGGTCGCCATGGCGACTGCCCCTTGGTACGGAATTTGAATTGTACACAAGATTGTGTGGGGTTTCGCGGGAACTACCCTCGAATCTCCATTATTGCCTTCCCATATCGGGACGGCAGCACGAAAACACGGTTTGCACGCGGAGACGGTGACGTTTCTGGCCAAGCCGTTGGGAGATAGGCCATTTCGGGCTTTTTCAGTCCGTAAGAAGACGGTTTCGACGGGCAGGGCGTAGACAAGCGCTCCGCACGTCGTTTTGCGTTCCGCGATTTAAGCGTTCGACATCGGGATTTTAGTCCTGAAATTGAGCCGGGATCGCGAACGTTTTGGAAATTCAACCCGGGGGCGACGCCAGTCGTGCTTCGGAAGGTTCGCCCGTTACGGGCGACGCAATGAGAGGCCACGATGGGTCAGCAGACGTTCACAGGTCGCAAGCGCGTTCGCAAGTTCTTCGGTCATATTAAAGAAGTCGCAGAAATGCCGAACCTCATCGAGGTTCAGAAGGCGTCCTACGACCAGTTCCTGATGGTCGATGAACCCGTCGGCGGTCGCCTCGACGAGGGTCTGCAGGCGGTGTTCCGGTCGGTTTTCCCGATCTCGGACTTCTCTAACACTTCAATGCTGGAATTCGTTCGCTACGAATTCGAGCCGCCGAAATATGACGTCGACGAGTGCCGCCAGCGCGGCATGACCTATGCTGCGCCGCTGAAGGTGACGCTGCGCCTCATCGTGTTCGATATCGACGAGGAAACCGGCGCGCGCTCCGTCAAGGACATCAAGGAGCAGGACGTCTACATGGGCGATATCCCGCTCATGACCATGAACGGCACCTTCGTCGTCAACGGCACCGAGCGCGTCATCGTCTCGCAGATGCATCGCTCCCCCGGCGTGTTCTTCGACCACGACAAGGGCAAGACCCATTCGTCGGGCAAGCTGCTGTTCGCCGCCCGCGTGATCCCGTATCGCGGTTCCTGGCTGGACATCGAGTTCGACGCCAAGGACATCGTGTTCGCGCGCATCGATCGCCGCCGCAAGATTCCGGTGACGTCGCTGATGTTCGCGCTGGGCCTGGACGGCGAGGAAATCCTCTCGACGTTCTACAAGAAGATCCAGTTCAAGAAGATCAAGGAAGGCTGGCGCGTGCCGTTCGACGCCACGCGTTTCCGTGGCTACTCGACCATCAACGACCTGATCGATGCCGACAGCGGCAAGGTCGTGCTCGAAGCCGGCAAGAAGCTCACCGTCCGCGCCGCCCGTCAGCTTGCTGAGAAGGGGCTCAAGGCGCTGCGCATGTCCGACGAGGAACTGGTCGGCAACTATCTCGCGGAAGACCTCGTCAACCCGAAGACCGGCGAGATCTACGCCGAGGCCGGCGAGGAAATCACCGAGAAGTCCCTGAAGGCGCTGCACGAGCAGGGCTACAAGGAACTGCCGCTGCTCGACATCGACCACGTCAACATCGGCGCCTACATCCGCAACACGCTCGCCGCCGACAAGAACATGACGCGTGAAGACGCGCTGTTCGACATCTACCGCGTGATGCGCCCGGGTGAGCCGCCGACCATCGACTCCGCCCAAAACATGTTCCAGTCGCTGTTCTTCGACAGTGAGCGCTACGACCTGTCCGCGGTCGGCCGCGTCAAGATGAACATGCGCCTCGAACTCGATGCGCCCGACACCCACCGTACGCTGCGCAAGGAAGACATCCTCGCAGTGATCAAGACGCTGGTGGATCTGCGCGACGGCAAGGGCGAGATCGACGACATCGACCATCTCGGCAACCGCCGTGTGCGTTCGGTCGGCGAGCTGATGGAAAATCAGTATCGCGTCGGCCTGCTGCGCATGGAGCGCGCCATCAAGGAGCGCATGTCCTCGGTCGACATCGACACCGTGATGCCGCAGGACCTGATCAACGCCAAGCCGGCAGCCGCTGCCGTGCGTGAGTTCTTCGGCTCCTCGCAGCTGTCGCAGTTCATGGATCAGACCAACCCGCTGTCGGAGATCACCCACAAGCGCCGCCTGTCGGCACTTGGACCGGGCGGTCTGACCCGCGAGCGCGCCGGCTTCGAAGTCCGCGACGTGCATCCGACCCATTACGGCCGCATCTGCCCGATCGAAACGCCGGAAGGCCCGAACATCGGCCTGATCAACTCGCTTGCCACGTTCGCGCGCGTCAACAAGTACGGCTTCGTGGAAACGCCCTACCGCAAGGTCAAGGACGGCCGCGTCACCGACGAGGTCGTGTACCTCTCGGCGATGGAAGAGGGCCGCTACCACGTCGCGCAGGCGAACGTGACCCTCGACGCCAAGGGCCGCTTCACCGACGACCTGATCGTTTGCCGTCACTCCGGCGACGTGTTGGCGATCACCGCCGACAAGGTCGACTACATGGACGTGTCGCCGAAGCAGCTGGTCTCGGTCGCTGCGGCGCTGATCCCGTTCCTCGAGAACGACGACGCCAACCGCGCGCTGATGGGCTCGAACATGCAGCGTCAGGCCGTGCCTCTGGTTCGCGCCGAAGCGCCGTTCGTCGGCACCGGCATGGAAGCCGTCGTGGCCCGCGACTCGGGTGCCGCGATCGCAGCCCGGCGCACCGGCGTGATCGACCAGATCGATGCCACGCGCATCGTGATCCGCGCCACCGAAGATCTCGATCCCACCAAGTCGGGCGTCGATATCTATCGTCTCATGAAGTACCAGCGCTCCAACCAGTCGACCTGCATCAACCAGCGTCCGCTGGTGAAGGTGGGCGACAGCGTTGCCAAGGGCGACATCATCGCGGACGGTCCGTCGACCGACCTCGGCGAACTTGCGCTCGGCCGCAACGTGCTGGTCGCGTTCATGCCGTGGAATGGCTACAACTTCGAAGATTCGATCCTGCTCTCCGAGCGGATCGTGAAGGAAGACGTCTTCACCTCGATCCACATCGAGGAATTCGAAGTGATGGCCCGCGACACCAAGCTCGGGCCTGAGGAAATCACCCGCGACATTCCGAACGTGTCGGAAGAAGCGCTGAAGAACCTCGACGAAGCCGGCATCGTGTACATCGGCGCCGAAGTCCGCGCCGGCGACATCCTGGTCGGCAAGATCACCCCGAAGGGCGAAAGCCCGATGACGCCGGAAGAAAAGCTTCTGCGCGCCATCTTCGGCGAAAAGGCCTCCGACGTTCGCGATACCTCGCTCCGCGTGCCCCCGGGCGTGCAGGGCACCATCGTCGAAGTCCGCGTCTTCAACCGGCACGGCGTCGACAAGGACGAGCGCGCGCTGGCGATCGAGCGGGAGGAAATCGAACGCCTCGCCAAGGATCGCGACGACGAGCAGGCCATTCTCGACCGCAACGTCTACGGCCGTCTGACCGATCTTCTGGAGAACAAGGTCGGCATCGCCGGTCCGAAGGGCTTCAAGAAGGACGGCAAGATCACCCGCGCCGTACTCGAAGAGTATCCGAAGTCGCAGTGGTGGATGTTCGCATCCTCCAACGACAAGCTGATGTCCGAAATCGAAGCGATGCGGAAGCAGTACGACGAGTCGAAGAAGGGCCTCGAACAGCGCTTCCTCGACAAGGTCGAAAAGCTGCAGCGCGGCGACGAACTGCCGCCCGGCGTGATGAAGATGGTCAAGGTCTTCGTCGCGGTGAAGCGCAAGATCCAGCCCGGCGACAAGATGGCCGGACGTCACGGCAACAAGGGCGTGGTGTCGAAGATCGTTCCGATCGAAGACATGCCGTTCCTTGAAGACGGGACGCATGCCGACATCGTGCTCAACCCGCTCGGCGTGCCGTCGCGCATGAACGTCGGTCAGATCCTCGAGACCCATCTCGGCTGGGCCTGCGCAGGCATGGGCAAGCGCATCGGCCAGACCGTCGATGCCTACTATGCCAAGCAGGATCTCAAGCCGCTGAAGGAGACCCTGAAGAAGATCTACGGCGACGACGAGGTCATCAAGTCGCTGAACGACAGCGAGCTCCTGGAGCTCGCGCGCAACCTGAAGCCCGGCGTGCCGATTGCGACGCCGGTGTTCGACGGAGCGAAGGAAGCCGACATCGAGGAAATGCTGAAGATGGCAGGCCTCGACGCGTCGGGCCAGTCCACCGTCTATGACGGACGGACCGGCGATCAGTTCGATCGCAAGGTGACGGTTGGGTACATCTACATGCTCAAGCTGCACCATCTCGTGGACGACAAGATCCACGCGCGTTCGATCGGTCCTTACTCGCTCGTCACCCAGCAGCCGCTGGGCGGCAAGGCGCAGTTCGGCGGACAGCGTTTCGGCGAAATGGAAGTGTGGGCGCTCGAGGCTTACGGCGCAGCGTACACGCTCCAGGAAATGCTGACGGTGAAGTCAGACGACGTCGCGGGCCGTACCAAGGTCTACGAAGCGATCGTGCGCGGCGACGACACGTTCGAGGCCGGCATCCCGGAATCGTTCAACGTGCTGGTCAAGGAAATGCGCTCGCTGGGCCTCAACGTCGACCTGCACAACTCGAAGCAGGCGCCGACCCCGTCCGAGGCGGCCGAGTAATTTACAAGCGAATGCCCGGCCGCTTTGGCCGGGCATCCGCGCTTTGCCCGGACGTTGAGCAAGGCGCGTCGCGACCAAAGAATCTCGAATTTGCTGCTGGTGGCGACCGGCACGCGAGGAGAAGACGATGAACCAAGAAATTATGAATCTGTTCAATCCGACGACGCCGGCTCAGGTCTTCGACCAGATCCGCATCTCGATTGCGTCCCCGGAGAAGATTCTGTCGTGGTCCTACGGCGAGATCAAGAAGCCGGAAACCATCAACTACCGCACCTTCAAGCCCGAGCGCGACGGCCTGTTCTGCGCCCGCATCTTCGGGCCGATCAAGGATTACGAGTGCCTGTGCGGCAAGTACAAGCGCATGAAGTACAAGGGCATCATCTGCGAGAAGTGCTCGGTCGAAGTGACCCTGTCGCGCGTCCGGCGCGAGCGCATGGGCCACATCGAGCTCGCCGCTCCGGTTGCGCACATCTGGTTCCTGAAGTCGCTGCCGTCGCGCATTGGCCAGCTGCTCGACATGACCCTGAAGGATCTCGAGCGGATCCTGTATTTTGAATATTATGTCGTTCTCGAGCCGGGTCTGACCGCGCTCAAGGACCGCCAGCTGCTGTCCGAGGAAGAGTATCTCCGCGCGCAGGACGAATACGGCCAGGACAGCTTCACCGCCATGATCGGCGCCGAGGCGATCCGTGAACTGCTGAAGGGTCTAGAGCTCGAGAAGCTCGATGCGCAGCTGCGCGTCGATATGAAAGAGACCGAATCCGACATCAAGCACAAGAAGCTCGCCAAGCGCCTGAAGATCGTCGAGGCCTTCCGCTATTCCGGCAACAAGCCGGAATGGATGATCCTCACGGTGGTGCCGGTGATCCCGCCGGACCTGCGTCCGCTGGTGCCGCTCGATGGCGGCCGCTTCGCCACCTCGGATCTCAACGATCTCTACCGCCGCGTCATCAACCGCAACAACCGCCTGAAGCGGCTGATGGAGCTGCGCGCGCCGGACATCATCATCCGCAACGAAAAGCGCATGCTGCAGGAGGCCGTCGACGCACTGTTCGACAACGGCCGCCGTGGCCGCGTCATCACCGGCGCCAACAAGCGTCCGCTGAAGTCGCTCGCCGACATGCTGAAGGGCAAGCAGGGCCGCTTCCGTCAGAACCTGCTCGGCAAGCGCGTCGACTACTCCGGCCGTTCGGTCATCGTGGTCGGTCCCGAACTGCGCCTGCACCAGTGCGGCCTGCCGAAGAAGATGGCGCTCGAACTGTTCAAGCCGTTCATCTATTCGCGGCTTGATGCCAAGGGTCTGTCCACCACGGTGAAGCAGGCGAAGAAGCTCGTCGAAAAAGAGCGTCCCGAGGTCTGGGACATCTTGGACGAGGTCATTCGCGAGCATCCCGTGCTGCTGAACCGCGCGCCGACGCTGCATCGCCTGGGCATCCAGGCGTTCGAGCCGGTGCTGATCGAGGGCAAGGCGATCCAGCTGCATCCGCTGGTCTGCGCGGCCTTCAACGCCGACTTCGACGGCGACCAGATGGCCGTGCACGTCCCGCTGTCGCTCGAAGCGCAGCTGGAAGCCCGCGTGCTGATGATGTCGACCAACAACATCCTGCATCCCGCCAACGGCCAGCCGATCATCGTGCCGTCGCAAGACATCGTGCTCGGTCTGTACTACCTGTCGGTGATGCGCGACGGCCTTCCGGGCCAGGGCAAGCTGTACAAGGAGATGGCGGAGATCGAGCATGCGCTGCATGCCAAGGTCATCCACCTGCACACCAAGATCAAGTATCGCTGGGAAGGTCTCGACGAGACCGGCAAGCAGGTCACCCGCTGGTACGACACCACGGCCGGCCGCACCATGCTCGGCCAGGTCCTGCCGAAGTCGGTGAAGATGCCCTTCGACGTCATCAACAAGCTGATGACCAAGAAGGAAATCTCCGGCGTCATCGATCAGGTCTATCGTCACTGCGGTCAGAAAGAGACCGTGATCTTCTGCGACCGCATCATGGCGCTCGGCTTCTACAACGCCTTCAAGGCGGGCATCTCGTTCGGCAAGGACGACATGGTCGTGCCGGCGTCGAAGTGGAAGATCGTCGATGCGACCCGCACGCTCGCGAAGGACTTCGAGCAGCAGTACAACGACGGTCTGATCACCCACGGTGAGAAGTACAACAAGGTCGTCGACGCCTGGTCGAAGGCCGGTGAAGAAGTCGCCAAGGAGATGATGAAGGAGATTTCTTCGGTCAAGAAGAACTCCAAGGGTGAAGAGACCCAGATCAACTCGATCTACATGATGTCGCATTCCGGCGCCCGCGGTTCGCCGGCCCAGATGCGTCAGCTTGCCGGCATGCGCGGCCTGATGGCCAAGCCGTCGGGTGAGATCATCGAGACGCCGATCATCTCGAACTTCAAGGAGGGCCTGTCGGTTCTCGAATACTTCAACTCGACCCACGGCGCCCGCAAGGGTCTCGCCGATACCGCGTTGAAGACGGCGAACTCCGGCTACCTGACCCGCCGTCTGGTCGACGTGGCGCAGGACTGCATCATCACGCAGAGCGATTGCGGCACCAAGCTCGGCATCAAGATGCGCGCCATCATCGACTCCGGTTCGGTGGTTGCGTCGCTGGCCTCGCGCATTCTCGGCCGCACCGCGGGCGAGGATCTGCGCGATCCCGCGACCAACAAGATCGTGGTCAAGCGCGGCACGCTGATGGAGGAGACCCACGTCGACGCCATCCAGCAGGCCGGCATCCAGGAAGTGAAGATCCGCTCGGCCCTGACCTGCGAACTGGTCAACGGCATCTGCGGCATGTGCTACGGTCGCGATCTGGCCCGCGGCACGCCGGTCAACCACGGTGAAGCTGTCGGCGTCATCGCCGCGCAGTCGATCGGTGAGCCCGGTACCCAGCTGACGATGCGTACGTTCCACATCGGCGGCGCGGCGCAGATCAACGAGCAGTCGGTGATCGAATCGAACTTCGACGGCAAGGTGACGATCAAGAACGAAGCCATCGCCAAGAACGGCGAAGGCCACATGGTCGCCATGGTCCGCAACATGGTCATCGCGATCTCGGATGCCGACGGTACCGAACGTGCGACGCATCGCATTCAGTACGGCGCCCGCGTGCACGTTGCCGAAGGCGACATGATCAAGCGCGGCCAGCGCATCGCGGAATGGGATCCGTATTCCCGTCCGCTGCTGACCGAAGTCGAAGGCGTGATCGGTTTCGAGGATCTGGTCGACGGCCAGTCGATCTCGGAAACGCTCGACGAGTCGACCGGTATCGCCAAGCGCGTGGTCACCGACTGGCGTTCCTCGCGCGGCGGCGCGGATCTGCGTCCGGCCATTGTCATCAAGGGCAAGGACGGCAAGATCCTCAAGCTCGCGCGTGGCGGCGAAGCCCGCTACATGCTGTCGCCCGACGCGATTCTGTCGGTCGACACCGGGGCCAAGGTGAAGACGGGCGACATTCTCGCGCGTATCTCCACCGAAGGTGCCAAGACCCGCGACATCACCGGCGGTCTGCCGCGGGTGGCCGAGCTGTTCGAGGCGCGCAAGCCCAAGGACGCGGCGATCATCGCGGAAATCGGCGGCACCATCAGGTTCGGTCGCGACTACAAGAACAAGCGCCGGATCTCGATCGAGCCGATCGACAAGAACGAGGAGACCCGCGAGTACCTCATTCCGAAGGGCAAGCACATCCATCTGCAGGATGGTGACATCGTCGAAAAGGGCGACTTCATCGTCGAAGGCAATCCGGCGCCGCACGACATTCTGGCGATCAAGGGCATCGAGGAACTCGCTGCCTATCTGGTCAACGAAATCCAGGAAGTCTACCGGTTGCAGGGCGTGCTCATCAACGACAAGCACATCGAAGTGATTGTCCGTCAGATGCTGCAGAAGGTCGAGATCACCGATCAGGGCGAGACCGACATGATTTCGGGCGAGCAGATCGACAAGATCGAATTCGACCAGCTCAATGCGCGGGCCAAGGAAGAGGGCAAGAAGATCGCCACGGGAACGCCGGTACTGCTCGGCATCACCAAGGCGAGCTTGCAGACCCGCTCGTTCTTCTCGGCGGCCTCGTTCCAGGAGACCACCCGCGTGCTCACCGAAGCCGCCGTCAACGGCAAGGTGGATCCGCTGGAAGGCCTCAAGGAAAACGTCATCGTCGGCCGGTTGATTCCGGCAGGCACCGGCGCCTCGATGGCCAAGATCCGCGAAGTCGCAGTCAAGCGCGACAAGATGATCCTGGACGAGCGCGAGAAGCAGGCCGCCATCGTGCCTGCCGCGCCGGAGCCGGAACTGCTGGCGCTGCCGCCCTCGGGCGAGTAAGCGGTCCCGCAACGCACACTACGGAAAGGCCGGCGCAAGCCGGCCTTTTTTGTTAGGCTTGTGTGGTCGGGCGGCAAGGTGAGAGCCGATGGGACATCAGGTTCGCCGAGCGGAAGCCGGTGACGCGAATGATATCAGTCAGGTGATTGTCCGCGCGCTGCGCGAGACAAATGCCCGCGACTATGCGCCGGAGATTATTGCACGGCTGGAGCGAAGCTTCACACCGTCGGCGGTAGAGCAGCAGATAGAGCGCCGCGATGTCTTCGTCGGGCTGATCGACGATCGCATCGTCGGTACGGCAAGCCTGGAAGGGCAGGTGATCCAGACCGTGTTCGTTTCGCCCGACGCGCAGGGCCGTGGTGTGGGGCGGCTGCTTATGCAGGCCGTGGAGGCAACCGCCCGCGAGCGTCAGGTTGCGGTCTTGCATCTGTCCTCCTCGATCACGGCGGAGACGTTCTATGCCGGCTTGGGCTTCAGGGCTGTCCGCGACGCCTTTTACGGAGACGAGCGATCCATCGTCATGGAACGGATCCTTTCGCCGACCGCAAGCTAGGTAATCGCCGCTCCGGCCGGTTAAAGGTCGTCGCGGTCGCCTTTTTCGCGTCTGGCGTGTATTGCAACCCAGCGTCGCGTTCTGTTCATCTTTCCTTCAGGTGAGAAATGGTCTTGTTTGGAGTGGGTTAATGCGGCTGTGGGGGCCGTCTGCGATTCTGCGACCGGCTGGATTTCGTTTCATGCCGGAATCCGTTACAGCGACTGTTGCCGGATGTTGCCGCTGAGGCAGACACGGCGCGTGAAAGAAACCGATGCTTGATCTGGCAATTGTTGGTGGTGGTCCCGGCGGTTTGATGAGCGCCTGGTATCTGAAGAAGAAGCTGGGCGACCTGTGCCGCGTCACCATCTATGAGGCGTCCGACCGGGTGGGCGGCAAGATCCTGACGAAGACGTTCGACACCGCACCGGCGATGTACGAAGCCGGCGTCGCCGAGATCTACGATTACTCGATGACCGGCCCCGACCCGCTGCGCGAACTGGTCCAGCATTTCGGTCTGCAGACCATTCCCATGGACGCCGAGCAGGTGATGCTCGACGGGCAGTTGCTCAACGACGTGCCAGGCATGCGCCGCGTCTACGGCGCCAAGACTGCCGCCGCCATCGAGAGTTTTCGCAAGCTGTGCACCACCATGGTGTCGCCGGTCGAGTATTACGAAGGCGTCGGCGCCCATGATAACGAGCATCCGTGGGCCTGGATGACCTGCGAGGAACTGCTCGACAAGGAAGTCGACGACGCCACCGCCAAGCGCTTTCTTAAGGTGATGGCGCGCTCCGACATCGCCACCGAGAGCCACAACACCAATGGACTCAACGCGCTGAAGAATTTCGTGATGGATGTGGACGGCTATATCGGCCTGTATTCGATCCAGAACGGCAATGAGCAGTTGATCAGCTGCCTGCAGTCGGAAGTCGATGCCGACATCCAGCTCAATCATCGCGTGCTGAAGGTCGGCAAGACCGCGTCGGGCCGCTACCAGCTCGACATGATGAACGGCAAGGGACCGGAAACCCGCGATTTCGATCTCGTGGTGATGTGCCTGCCGCACTCCTGGCTGGCGACCATGCGCTGGGACGGCGAGCAGCTGCGCAAGTCGATGGTCAAGCACGTCGCCTATTTCGATCGCCCCGCGCACTACCTGCGCGTCTCGATCCTGTTCGACACGCCGTTCTGGGGCGAGCAGATCCCGGGTGCCTGGTTCATGTCGGAGGCGTTCGGCGGCTGCTGCGTCTATAACGAGGGCGCGCGCCACGACGTCGGCAAGCACGGCGTGCTGAACTGGCTGATCGCCGGCTCCGACGCCTTGGCCTTTGCCAATCTCAACGACGAGGAGCTGATCGACGCCGCGCTGAAATCGCTGCCGGCCTCGTTCGGCGACGCTCGCGCGCATTTCCTCGAGGGCAAGACGTATCGCTGGCTGTCGTCGGTCAACGCAATTCCCGGCGGTCTGCCGGCGCGCGACGTCATGACCAACCATCGCCCGGAACCGAAGGAGCACCCCGGTCTCGTTGTCGTCGGCGACTATTTGTTCGATTCGACGCTCAACGGGCTGCTCGATTCCTCGGATGCCGCCACCGACATCATTCTGACCGAGATGATGCGGCTGCGCCGCGCGCGCGGCGAGGGCGGGCCGCCGGCCTCGGACAAGATCGACCGCGGCTATTTCGAGAATTATCGCGGCGTCGGGCCCTACAGCGAGGCGTGGAGCCAGTTCACCGATCCGGCCTATCTGAGCAGCCTGATCAAGATCGTCTGGAACCGGGTCAAGGGCTACAAGCTTCTGGTGGCGGGTTCCGCCAGCGGCGAACTGGTCGGCGCGCTGCGGGCGCGCGGCATTGACGCCTGGGGCATCGAGAACAACCGCGGCATCCACGCCAAGACGCCGAAGGTGCTTAAGAAGTACAACCTGCTGGGCTCGGTGACCGACCTGCCGTTCAAGGACGAGCAGTTCGACTTCGTGTTCGAGACCTGCCTGTGCCATGTCGGCGAGAAGCAGGTGGCCAAGGCGGTGCGCGAGCTCAACCGCGTGGTGAAGACCGGTGTGGTGTTCGGTTCGGTGACTTCCGACATGGCGCCGGCGCTGATCGATCGCTACGACCTGCTGCGCGGCGTCAAGAAGCTCGGCACCTGGTGGGAGTGGTCGGAGCTGTTCTTCAGCAACGGTTTCGATCTGTCGATGCACCGGCGCGACTGCACCGATGCGGTGTGGGAGGCCACGCTGGCCGCCGGCAAAGGTCCCGGCCACTGGTACGCCGACGCCGACAGCCTGCGCTATTCGTTCTTCGACAAGGTGGATGCCGAGGATTGAGCTGTCGTCCCCGCGAAGGCGGGGACCATGCGCTCGGAGTTCTCCGTAAAGCGCAGGATGGCGGCATTTCTGCCTTGATACCTCAGGCAGGGGGAACCGCCTTCGCGGGGCTCATGGTGGGTACGAGCTCCCGCGCAGCGTGGGCGATTGCAGGATCATGACAGGCCTCTGCCTGTTTCGCGCGTGCTCCCGTTGCTTTGCCCAAAGCGATCTGATCGCATAGGATTGATCGCGTGGCGGCGTCGCCACGGCAGCGATTCTTGCGGTCATGCAGGCCGTGCAGCAACGGTTCGATTCATGGCGCGAAAGCCACCTCCAAAGCCCCCGACTCCAGGCGACAAGGAACCGGCCGCAACAGGCGAGACACCGGCGTCGCCGCTTGACGACAAGTTCGCGCTTCCCGTCGGAGCCGCCGCGGCGCCCGTACCTTCGGTGAAGCCGGCGGTTCCGGCCAAGCCGGTGAAGGCCAAGCCGGTCGTCAAGGATGACGACGACGAAGACGGCACGGACGCCGGGGACGACGACGATGACGACGATGAGGACGAGGATCTCGTCGTCTTTACCGCGCGCGAGGCCGCCGGCGCGCTCGGAACCATCTACGCCTTCACCCGGCCGTTCCTGAAGAACTACAGGAAGATGCTGCTCATCGTCGGCTTCGGCGTGGTGGTGGAGACGCTGTTCAACGTCATCATGCCGCTCAGCCTGAAATATCTGATCGACGATGCGCTCGGCGAGGAAGACTTTCAGGCCCTGGTCTGGATCCTGTCGGTGCTCGGCGCGGCCGGCATCGTCACGTCCATCGTGGCAGTCTGGTACGAGCGTTGGGATGCCAAGCTGGCGGCATCGGTGATTTCCGACGTCCGCATGCGGCTGTTCGAGCATATCCAGAATCTGCCGTCGGCCTATTTCGCGCGCACCAAGCGCGGCGAGATCCTGTCGCGGTTCTCCATCGATCTGGCGGCCTATGAAGGGTCGGTCAAAAGCGTTTCCAATAGCGCCGTTCTGCCGTTTCTCGAGCTGATTGCAGGCATCCTGCTGATGCTGTTCCTGAACTGGCAACTGGCGGCGGTGGCGTTGCTGGTGTTTCCGATCACCCTGATCGGCCCGCGCATCCTGACGCCGAAGGCGGTGCAGGCCAACTACGATCAGAAGATCCAGGAATCGTCGCTGCTCGGCATGGTGCAGGAGAACGTCGCGGCGCAGGCCGTCATCAAGGCGTTCAGCCTGCAGCGCCGCACCATGGGCTGGTTCCGGTTGCGCAACGACGACGCCAGCCGCAAGATCGCGGCGGCGACCTTTCTGTCCACCATGGTGGAGCGCTCGGTGACCATCTCCGTGCTGCTGCTGCATCTCGTGGTGCTGGCGATCGGCGCCTATCTCGCCACCAAGGGGCAGATCACCGTCGGCACCTTCGTCACCTTCGAGAGCGCGTTTTGGGAGGTGTCCTACAACATCGCCCATGTGATGCATTTCATCCCGGTGTCGATCCAGTCCGCGGCCGCCGTGCGGCACATCCAGGAGATGCTCGACGAGCCGACCCGCGGTGCCGATCGGCCTGGCGCGCCGGACCTGCCGCGCATCGTCAACGACATCACCTTCGACCACGTCACGTTCAAGTACGAAGGCAGCCAGACGCCGGTGCTCGACAATTTCAGCCTGAAGCTGAAGGTCGGCAAGACCATCGCCGTCGTCGGACCGTCCGGCTCCGGCAAGAGTACGCTGCTCAACCTGATCCTGCGGCTCTACGTGCCGGATGAAGGCAAGGTCACCATCGACGGCGTCGATATCCGCAAGGTGACGCGTGAATCCCTGCGCAGCAGCATGGCCGTGGTGTTCCAGGAAAACATGCTTTTCAACATGTCGATCCGCGAAAACATCCGGCTCGGCAAGGAAGGCGCCACCGACGAAGAAGTCGAGGAGGCCGCGCGAAAAGCCGAGATCCACCGCTACATCATGAGCCTGCCGCAGAAATACGACACCTCGGTCGGCGAGCGCGGCGACACGCTGTCGGGCGGCCAGCGCCAGCGCATCGCCATTGCGCGTGCCATCGTGCGCAATCCGTCGGTGCTGCTTCTGGACGAGGCGACCTCGGCGCTCGACCAGTCAACAGAAGCCGCGATCAACGCCACGCTGATGAAGCTGGCGAAGGGACGGACCATGATCTTCTCGACCCACCGCCTGACCTCGGTGGTGGACATGGACGAGATCATCGTGATCTCCGGCGGCAAGGCGATCGAGCGCGGTTCGCACGCCGAATTGCTGGCGCTTGGCGGCACCTACCGCAAGCTGTGGGACGATCAGGGCCATCAGCCGCATGCGGCAGCCGATGATGACGATGACGACGACGATGACGATGATGACGACGACGATGGAGACGAGGACGACGAATAAGCGGGCGCGGGCTCCGCGCGCTTGGTGCGGCAGCGGTTGCGCGCCCTGGCGCAGCCCGGCCTCGGTTGAGCCAGACGACTGAAGCGGCGGACGCCGGGACTGTCCCGGTGCATCCGGTCCGATTTGGTCGGAAATCTGCTGGCTTGGCCAATATCAGCACGTTCCCGCAATACGGCGGTGACGATGCTTGCTACGCCTTTGTCGTTGATGGGGCGGAGTGGATGGTGGTCGATCGGAATTACCGCGCTGCCTAGCCGGCCTTCGCTGCGCCGTTTTTCGGAAGTTCCGTCACCAGGGCTGCGAGCGATGAGTTGCCGCTGGCCGATGCGACGATCGTCGATGCTTCAACCACCGTTTCCGCACTCAATATCGCAAAGACGGCGGGCTCGATTCCGGCGCTTGCCGGCTATCTCGTCAACGGATTTTGGCAGTTCAACGGCGAAATAGCCCATCATCGGGGCAGCGCGACCATTACCTACAACATCAGTGCGCTGAGCCGCTGAACAGATTCTCGCACAATCGGCGCTCAACGCTTGGCATGAGGTCACCAATCTCACATTCGTCCAGACCGCAGGTGCCGCCAACATCACCTACAGTCACAACGGATCGATGACCGCCTACGAAACAGACAGTTTCAACGGCGCGGGCATCATGAGCTCAGCGACGATCAATATCAGTGCGGACTGGATTACCAGTGACGGTGGTGCCTACGATGGCAAGACCGGGATCGACAGCTACGGCTACCAAACTTACATCCACGAGACCGGACATGCGCTGGGCCTCGGGCATCAGGGTCCCTACAATGGCGGCGCCAGCTATTCGACTGATGCGAGCTTTGCCAACGACACCTGGCAATACTCGATCATGTCGTATTTTTCGGAGCCGAACTACAACGGCGGATCTTATCGCTATGTAGTGACGCCGCAGATGGCGGACATCTACGCGGTCGCTTCGATCTACGGGGCAGCCACGACGCGAACCGGCGATACCGTTTACGGCTTCCATAATACCGGCGGATCGATCTTCAACTTTGCCGCCTATACCAGCGCCCCGGCGCTGACGATTTACGATAGCGGCGGTACCGACACGCTCGATTGTTCCGGATATGCCAACGCGCAGCTGATTGATCTACACCCAGGAAGCTTCTCTTCCGTCGGCGGCCTGGTCCACAACATCGGTATCGCGCTCAGCACCACCATCGAAGTTGCCATCGGCGGCAGCGGCAATGACACGCTGATGGCAAGCGATACCGGTTCGACGCTGAGAGGCGGCGGTGGCAACGACACCCTCGTTGGCGGGGCCGGCATTGATCAGTTGGTCGGCGGCGCCGGCGTCGACACGCTGACAGGCAGCGTCGGCACCGACGTCTTTGCGTTTGCGATGGGAGACAGCTCGGCGGCGGCGGGCCAGCATGATAGGATCAGCGATTTTACGACCGGCGTCGACAGGATCGATGTCTCCGCAATCGATGCTGTCAGCGGCACGTCGGGGATTGTAGACGCGTTCAACTTCCTGGCGACGGCGATTTTCAACGGTGTTGCCGGCGTGCTGGATTATTTCTTCGATAGTGCGCGCGGCGTCACGGTGCTGCAGGGCGACACCAACGGCGACAGAGTCGCGGACTTTGCCATCGACCTGACCGGGAACATCGCCCTGACGTCTTCCGACCTGATCGGAATCGTCTCGCTTCCGGTGGTCATCGAAACCAGCGGCGTCACCCGCCTCACTCAGTTCAATGATCATTTTTTCCTGTACGACAGCGTCGGAGCAGGGCCGTCACTGAAGATCTCGGGCGCCGACGTTCTTGCCAGCCAGATCGGCGGCCTGTCGCTGATCGGCGCCGAACAGACGGCGGGTGGTTACGAGGTCGCCTGGAAATTCATCTCCAACGGCCAGTACACGGTCTGGAACACCGACAGCAGCGGCAACTACACCTCCGGCGCCATCGGCATGGTACCGGGGAGCAGCTCGGCGCTGCAATCGCTCGAACCCAGCTTCCACCAGGACTTGAACGGCGACGGGGTGATTGGAATTCCACTCACGGTGATCGAAGCGAATGGGTCGACCAGCCTGACGCAGATTGGCAATGCTTTCTTCCTGTATGACAGCGGCGGGACCGGGCCCTCGTTGAAGATGAGCGGCGCCGACGTTCTTGCCAGCCAGATCGGCGGCCTGTCGCTGATCGGCGCCGAACAGACGGCGGGAGGGTATGAGGTTGCCTGGAAATTCACCTCCAACGGCCAGTACACGGTCTGGAATACCGACAGCAGCGGCAACTACACCTCCGGCGCCATCGGCATGGTGCCGGGAAGCAGTTCGGCGCTGCAATCGCTCGAACCCAGCTTCCACCAGGACTTGAACGGCGACGGCGTGATTGGTGTTGCTGCTGCGGCGGTCGCGGAGAACAGCTCTGTCGCCTCATCGAACGATGTCGTCACCAACAGCGCCGGAAATGACCAGATCTCCGGGAGCGCGGGCAGCGACACGTTTGTTTTTCGAGCCGACTTCGGCAACGCCACTATCACCAATTTTCAACCCGGTGTGGACGTGATTGAATTCGCGCATACACTCTTCGCCGACCTGTCTGCGCTTGTCTCACACATCAGCGATGACGCGGACGGGAATGCCGTGATTACAGCCGACGCCCATGACACGGTTACGCTGCAAAACATTTCGAGCGCTGCGCTGCATCAACATTTGGCGGATTTTCACATCGTCTAATGGTGGTGTGGGTCCGTTGCAGGGTAGCCCTTCGAGTTAAGCGAGGAGCGCTGACCGCGGCGCAGTGCCGAGGCGCCCCTGGTCGGCCCGGCAAGACGGTGAAGCCGTGCCCGAAGTGCCAGCATGCGCCCCAGGCCCAGCCGCACGACAAAACGCGCCCAGCGCTGCGCGCGCCATGCCATGCCGTTGTCGAGGGTGAGCGATCGCAAGTGATAGGCCTTGTTGAACGCCCACGCGTCGCACGCGGTTTTGACCGGATCGTCATAGAACGCCGCGATCTTCTCGGCGCCCATGCCGTCGGTGGCGAGCCAGTTCGGAATGTGCACGTTGCAGAGCTGCGCGACGTCGGTGAACACCTTGTCGGTGCCGGTGCCCGCGGCGGGGCAGGAAGTGGCGAAAGCGTCGCCGACCAGCACGACCCCGGCCTGGCGATGGCCTTTGGTGACATACAGATCCGCCGGCCGGATCTTGACGGGGCCGACCACGGCGAAGTCGCCCATCATGCTTTGCAGGTTCGGCATCAGCGCGCGCATGGTGGCTTCCGGGGCGCGACGAAATTCCCGCAGCCACGGATCGTCCATCTGCCGATAGACCGACACGTTGGCGCGCATCGTGCTCCCGATGGGAAACAGCGTCATGTAGGCCAGCCGGTCGGTCGACCGTTTCGGCCAATAGGTCAGCGCCGGGAAGTCGAACGCATCGCGCCCGACTGGCGCTACGTCATAGCCGATCGTGATGGAATGGCATTCGCTGATCACGGGCCGTTCGAGACCGAGCATGTGGCGCAGTCCGACGCTCAGGCCATTGGCCAGCACGATCAGCCGCGCCGAGATTTCTTCGCCATTCGACAGCGTGACCGTTTGGCGGTCGCCGCTGGTCTTGATCGCGGTCGCCTTGGCGAGAACGATGGCAATGTGATCCGGAATTGCCGCGCGAACGGTATTGACGAGGGTGTCGTACATGATGCCGTGCTGGTCGCCCGGCTTCTTGGCAACCACATAGCCGAACCGCGCTTCCCAGACCTCGCCATCGAGGGTGGTGGCGGGCAGCGTGTGCTCTGCGAGGCCGGTCTTGCGCAACCGTTCGATCTGGCTGGCGCCAAGCTTCTCGCAGCGGAAGTCGGGAGGGTAGACCGCAAACGGGTCCACCAGCACCGCCTTGATGCCAGCCCGCCCCAGCATCGCCGCTGCGATGGAGCCGGCCAGCCCGCCACCGATGATGGCAACATCCGTATTCCGCATGAGGTAACCTCTACGCCGCTAGTTCAATATATTGGAAATGCAAAGGAATGCTGAACGGGCGTGCCGCGGCGGTGAGCGGCGACTCCATTCTGGCTTAACTAAAAAGCAAGGCGGCAGCGCCAAGATCGGTGGTATTCGCGGCTCCGGTCAGGCGTTCGCCCAAATGATTTCAGTACAGATTTGTCCGCCGAGCCTGCGCATTGCCACGCAGTGGGACGATCTGGTCCGGCGCGCGTCGTCGAACGTCTTCATGAACCCTGCCGCCCTGCAGGCGGCCTGCGAGCTGGATTTCGCCGAGATCCAGATGCTGCTGGCGTGGGAGGAGGGCGCGACGCCGGCGCGGCTGGTCGGGCTCTGGGCGCTGCAACTCCGGAAGATCTCGCCGTTATGGCCGGCCCTGCTCGAGGCGCTGCCCTACGAATACGCTTTCCTGTCGAGCCCGGTGGTCGATCCGGCCTTCGTGACGGAGGTCATGCCGGCGTTCCTGGCGGCGGTAGCCGACAGCAAATTGCCCAACGTCATCAGTCTGCGGCAGTTCGATACGGAATGCCCGAGCTACGGGCCGATGATCGCCGCACTGGCGGCGCGCGGCCAGCGCCCGCTGCAGCTTGAAGCGAGCCAACGCCCGATCGTGACGCGCGAATTCGGCGTCAAGAAGTCCGGCTCGACGCGCAAGAAGCTGCGGCAGGACTGGAACCGGCTGTCGGCCATTGGTTTCGTCGAGGTCGTCAACGACAGGCCGGCCGGGCAGGTGCGGGAGGCCTTCGAATCCTTCCTGACGCTGGAAGCTGCCGGCTGGAAGGGCGCCCGAGGCACCGCCGTGCTGAGCAATCCGGACGACGCCATCTTCGTCCGGCGACTGATCGGAGTCCTGGCCGACCGGGGAAATGCCTCGGTGGCGCTGCTGCGGGTCGATCAGCGCGTCATTGCCGCTCAGGTACTGCTGTACTGCGGAGCCACCGCCTATACGTGGAAGATCGCCTATGACCGTGACTATGCCAGGTATTCGCCGGGGGCACTGCTGGTCGACAAGGTGACCGAGGGGCTGTTCGCCATCCCGGCGGGCATCGAGAGCATCAACTCCTGCTCCGACGGCACAGGCTTCATGGCGCAGCTCTGGGCCGGGCGCCGTTCCATGGCTGACCTGCTGATCAACGTCGCTCCCCGGTATTCCGCCGCGTTTGTGCTGGAGGGAGTGCGGCTGCGCGCCTACTACCGGTTGCGGGTACTGCGGAACCGGCTTCGGGCGCGGAACTGGCTGTCGCGCCCGCAAAGGAAGGCCGGCCCCGAGGCGCCGGGCAGCGCTCCAAGTATAATACCCGGGTAAAAATTACCGGCGGATGAGGGCGGTCTCCCGCGATCGCCGCCGGTCTGTCCGCCGGCTGCCATTTGACCCCGGCATTGTTCCGAATCGACGCTCCGCGTCATCAAACTGCAAAACCCGCTGCGCGCGATTCTATCGCCCGATGGTGTCCAACGCTGCCAATGAGCTAGGCTTCGCCTGCACTGGCATGCGAGAAGTCACCGTGAGACAAGGGTTTCTGCAACTGCGCTTTAGTGTTGACTTGGCTAACCCCCGAGGATAAAACCCGCGCACTCACCGACAGGCGGTGAGCTTCGCCAGCGTCGGAACGGACCACCCTCTAAGTCTTTCGAGACCCAGTCTTTCGGGACCGGAGCGGGCACCAACCTCGACCCAAGAAGCTCAAACGCTGTCGATTATAGCTAGGCTGCCAAAACGACGTTTGTCTCCTGAGCACAATCTCTCGAGATTAAATTCGAAAGCATGACCTCGGTGCAGGCTATCAGGCGAAAGCCGGGTAGTCACGATCGCGGTCCTCTGTGGCGTGAAGCGCTTTCTGCTCAGTGATGAGCGGTTGGCGTGATTTCGTTTTGCGTGAATCCTTTCATGTGAGGCGTGCGATGGGGTAGGTGGCCCCGAACAATTTTGCGAAGCCGTCATGGTTTCGCGCGAACAAGGGTGAAGGCGAAGATGCCGACGATCAACCAGCTGATCGCAAGTCCGCGTGTCGTTCAGAAGTCGCGCAAGAAGGTGCCCGCGCTGCAGCAGTCGCCGCAGAAGCGTGGCGTTTGCACGCGCGTCTACACCACGACCCCGAAGAAGCCGAACTCGGCGCTTCGTAAGGTCGCCAAGGTGCGTCTGACCAACGGCTTCGAAGTCATCGGATACATTCCGGGCGAAGGTCATAACCTTCAAGAGCATTCCGTGGTCATGATCCGCGGCGGCCGCGTCAAGGATTTGCCCGGCGTGCGTTACCACATTCTCCGCGGCGTGCTGGATACCCAGGGCGTCAAGAACCGTAAGCAGCGCCGTTCGAAGTACGGCGCGAAGCGTCCGAAGTAACGGGGATTATCGATGTCTCGTCGCCATTCTGCTGAAAAGCGTGAAGTGAACCCGGATCCGAAGTTCGGGAACATCATCATCACGAAGTTCATGAACTCGGTCATGTATGACGGCAAGAAGTCTGCCGCCGAGAGCATCGTTTACGGTGCGCTCGAGATGATCGAAGCCAAGACAAAGCAAGGCCCGCTGCCGGTGTTCGAGCAGGCCCTGGAAAACGTGATGCCGACCATCGAGGTGCGTTCGCGCCGCGTTGGCGGCGCCACCTACCAGGTGCCGGTCGAAGTCCGCAGCGTCCGGCGCCAGGCGCTGGGCATTCGCTGGCTGATCACTGCGGCGCGTGACCGCAACGAGAAGACGATGACGGAGCGCCTCTCCGCCGAGCTGCTCGATGCGTCGAATGGCCGAGGCAACGCCGTTAAGAAGCGTGAAGACGTGCATCGGATGGCTGAAGCCAACCGCGCCTTCTCGCACTATCGCTGGTAACGGCGAAACAACGGATTTAAGGACGAGCCCATGCCCCGCGTACATGCCATCGAGGATTACCGAAATTTCGGTATCATGGCGCATATCGATGCCGGTAAGACCACGACCACCGAGCGCATCCTGTACTACACCGGCAAGAGCCACAAAATCGGCGAAGTGCACGAAGGTGCAGCGACGATGGACTGGATGGAGCAGGAGCAGGAGCGCGGCATCACGATCACGTCCGCAGCCACCACTGCGTTCTGGAACGGCAAGCGCCTGAACATCATCGACACTCCCGGCCACGTCGACTTCACCATCGAAGTCGAGCGTTCGCTGCGCGTGCTCGACGGCGCTGTCGTCGTTCTCGACGGCAACCAGGGCGTTGAGCCGCAGACCGAGACCGTGTGGCGCCAGGGCGACAAGTACCGCGTTCCGCGCATCGTGTTCGCGAACAAGATGGATAAGACCGGCGCCGACTTCTACAAGTGCCTGCAGGACATCATCGACCGTCTCGGCGCCAAGCCGATTGCGATCCAGCTGCCGATCGGTGAGGAGAGCAACTTCAAGGGTCTGATCGACCTGGTCCGCATGAAGGGCGTGATCTGGGAAGACGAAGCCCTGGGTGCGAACTTCAAGGATATCGATATCCCGGCAGACATGCTGGAGAAGGCCAAGGAATATCGCGAGAAGATGGTGGAAGCCGCCGTCGAGCTCGACGACGAAGTTCTGTCGGCCTTCCTCGATGGCGTTGAGCCGGACGAAGCCACTCTCAAGCGCCTGATCCGCAAGGCGGTGCTGACCAGTGCCTTCTATCCCGTGCTGTGCGGTTCGGCCTTCAAGAACAAGGGCGTGCAGCCCTTGCTCGACGCAGTGGTCGATTACCTGCCGTCGCCCGTCGACGTTCCCGCCATCAAGGGCGTGGACGACGAAGGCAACGAGATCATCCGTCTGCCGAACGACAACGAGCCGCTCGCGCTGCTGGCGTTCAAGATCATGGACGATCCGTTCGTCGGCACCATCACGTTCTGCCGCATCTATTCCGGCACGCTGATTTCCGGCACCGGCGTCGTCAATTCGACGCGCGACCGCAAGGAGCGCATCGGCCGCATGCTGCTGATGCATGCGAACAACCGCGAAGACATCAAGGAAGCCTATGCCGGCGACATCGTCGCGCTGGCCGGCCTGAAGGAAGCCCGCACCGGTGATACCCTGTGCGACGCCCAGAAGCAGGTCATTCTGGAGAAGATGGAATTCCCCGAGCCGGTCATCGAGATCGCGATCGAGCCGAAGACCAAGGCCGACCAGGAAAAGCTGGGCGTCGCTCTGGCGAAGCTCGCTGCGGAGGATCCGTCGTTCCGCGTCTCCACCGACGTGGAGTCCGGCCAGACCATCCTCAAGGGCATGGGCGAACTGCATCTCGACATCAAGGTCGACATCCTTCGCCGCACCTACAAGGTCGATGCGAACATCGGCGCGCCGCAGGTGGCGTTCCGCGAGCGCGTCACCAAGAAGGCCGAAGTGGACTACACCCACAAGAAGCAGACCGGTGGTACCGGCCAGTTCGCGCGGGTCAAGTTCGTGGTCGAGCCGAACGAGCCAGGCAAGGGATTCGAGTTCGAATCCAAGGTCGTCGGCGGTGCGGTGCCGAAGGAATACATCCCCGGCGTCGAAAAGGGCCTCAACAGCGTGCTGGGTTCGGGCGTTGTCGCCGGCTTCCCGGTGGTTGACGTGAAGGTGACCCTGGTCGACGGCGCCTACCATGACGTCGACTCGTCGGCACTGGCCTTCGAAATCGCATCGCGCGCGGCATTCCGCGAAGCGCTGCAGAAGGGCAAGTCCGTCCTGCTCGAGCCGATCATGAAGGTCGAATGCGTGACCCCGGAAGACTACACCGGTTCGGTCATCGGCGATCTGAATTCCCGGCGCGGCCAGATCCAGGGCCAGGACATGCGCGGCAATGCCAACGTCATCAACGCGATGGTGCCGCTCATGAACATGTTCGGTTACGTGAATAACCTGCGCTCGATGAGCCAGGGGCGCGCGACCTTCACGATGCAGTTCGATCACTACGCGGAAGCCCCGGCAAACGTGTCGGCGGAAGTCCAAAAGAAGTTTGCCTGATTGTCGTTAGCGACAGTTAACGACTGAACGGAGAGAATCATGGGTAAAGCAAAATTCGAACGTAACAAGCCGCATTGCAACATCGGCACCATCGGTCACGTCGACCATGGCAAGACGTCGCTGACGGCGGCGATCACCAAGGTGTTGGCGGAGACGGGCGGTGCGACGTTCACGGCCTACGACCAGATCGACAAGGCGCCGGAAGAGAAGGCGCGCGGCATCACGATCTCGACCGCTCACGTGGAATACGAGACCGCGAACCGGCATTACGCCCACGTCGATTGCCCCGGCCAC
>DATCUS010000241.1:0-36467 GCA_036561845.1 Tardiphaga sp.
GGCCGCCGCGGCAGCGCTGCCGTCGTACCGCGATCGCCTCGCCGCCCACCTGCAGCGCTACAAGCAATATCCGGAGAGCGCCAAATCCGCGGGGCGGCAGGGCACCGCGATGCTCAGCTTCACCGTCAGCCGCAGCGGCCAGGTGCTGGGCAGCCGGCTGGCCGGCTCGTCGGGGGTGCCCGAACTCGACGCCGAGACCATGGCAATGATCCGCCGCGCACAGCCGCTGCCGGCGTTCCCGCCGGAAATGACCCAGGCCTCGCTGAGCTTTACGGTGCCGGTGCGATTTTCGATCCGGTAGTCGTTGCGGCTGTCAGCGCCGCGTGTTGCGGCATATCAATGCCGGGATCGGCTGTTTGCCGCCTGCATGGGCCATGAACATCATGTCCGCACCGCCGGAAATTGCCGCCACCGCCGACGCCCGACCGCCGGCCGGGGAGCCTCGTCCGCTGCGCTGGAGACTGCTCGTCGTGGCCGCGGCGATCGTCCTGCTGGTCGCGGCCGTGTGGTGGTGGTCGCGCGGGCCCGCCATCACGGTGGCACGCATCACCCGTGGCAACGCCGCGGAAATCGTCTACGCCACCGGCGCGGTCGAGCCGGAGACCTGGTCGCGCTCGACGCCGCTGGTGCGCGGGCGCATCGTCGAGCGCTGCCGCTGCGAGGGCAAGGTGGTGAAGACCGGCGACCTGCTCGCCCGGCTCGACGACAAGGAAGCGCAGGCGACGCTGAACGACCTGCGGGCGCAGGAGCAATTCCAGCGGCGCGAATTCGACCGTCAGGAGCAGTTGCTGGCGCGCGGCGTCGCCACATCGCAATCCTATCAGCGCGCCGAAAGCGATCTGGCGCGGATCCGCGCCCAGATCGCCGCGCAGGCGCAGCGGCTCGATTACTACAGGCTGGTGTCGCCGATGGACGGCACCGTGCTCAAGGAAGACGGCGAGGTCGGCGACATGGTCGATCCCGGCACCATCCTGTATCGCATCGGGCTGGAAAAGCCGCTCTGGGTGGTGGCCGACGTCAACGAGGAGGACATCCCGCGGGTCAAGATCGGCCAGAAGGCGCTGCTGCGCACCGACGCCTTCGCCGGTCAGGTGCTGCCAGGGACGGTCAAGCAGATCACGCCCGCCGGCGATCCGGTATCCAAGACGTTTCGCGTCCGCATCGGACTGCCTGACGACACGCCGCTGCGGGTCGGCATGAGCGTCGAGGCCAACATCGTCAGCCGGGAGAAGCAGGATGTGCTGCTGGCGCCGGCCAATGCCGTGGTCAACAACAGCCTGCTGGTGGTCGAAGGCGACCGCGCGCATTCCCGCAAGGTCGAGATCGGTATTCGCGGTTCGGGCTTCGTCGAGATCGTCAGCGGCGCCAGCGACGGCGAGTTGGTGGCGTCGCCGGCCACGACCAATATCAAGAACGGATCGCGGGTCCGGCCGCAGCTCGCGGAGCCGGCCGGGCCATGAACCTGATCCTGACCATCGCCTGGACCCATGTGCGCCACCGCGCCCGGCAGACCATGGTGGCGATCATCGGCGTCATGACCGGAGTCGGCTTCTCGGTGATGATGGCAGCGATGATGGAAGGCTCGCAGGACGATTTCATCAAGACGCTGGTCGATGCGTTGCCGCACATCTCGATCACCGACGAGACCCGCGAGCCGACCCGGCAGCCCGCCGACATGACCTACCGGGCCGTCGAATTCCACGGCCTGACGCCCCAGGTGCGCCGCCCCGGCATCAAGAACCCGATGGCCACCATTGCCGAACTGCAGAGCTGGGTGCCCGGGGCGCTGACCGCGTCGGTGCAGTCCAAGGCAGTGCTGCGCTTTGCCGGCCGCAACCTCACCACCTCGATCATCGGCATCGATCCGCGCACCGAAGCCGACGTCTCCAACCTCGCCACCCACATGAAGCAGGGTACGCTGGCGTCGCTGTACCGCTCCTCGAACGCCATCCTGCTCGGCGACCGGCTGGCCGCCAAGATCGGCGCCCGGGTCAATTCCAACATCACGCTGGCCTCCGCGGAGGGCGTCAACCTGAGTGCCACCGTGGTCGGCACGTTCCATTCCGGCTTCCGCGCCACCGACGAGACCACCGGCTACGTGCTGCTGAAGACCGCACAGATCCTCGAAAAGCAGACCGGCATCGTCAACGAGATCCGCGTCCGCACCCGCGACCCCATGGAAGCGCGGCTGATCAGCGAACGGATCGGCGAGCAGACCGGCTACAAGTCGATCTCCTGGCAGGAGGCGCAGGAAGACCTGCTGTCGGCGATCACGCTGCGCAACGTGCTGATGTACACCATCGTCGGGGCCATCCTGCTGGTCGCCAGCTTCGGCACCTACAACATCATCTCGACCATTACCCAGGAGAAGACCCGCGACATCGCGATCATGAAATCGCTGGGTTTCCGCGACCGCACCATCCGTACCATCTTCATCCTCGAGGCGCTGCTGGTCGGCCTCGCCGGCGCGGCGCTCGGCTGGGTGCTCGGCTATCTCCTGACCCGCGGGCTGGCCTCGCTGGAGTTCAAGACGCCGTTCTCCGACTACAACCACCTGCCGGTGCTGTATTCGGTGAAACACTATCTGCTGGCGACCGCGGTGGCGCTGGTATCGAGCATGGTGGCCGGCTATTTCCCGGCGCGCGCCGCGGCACGGCTGCACCCGGTCGACATCATACGGGGCGCCACGTGAGCACGCCGCTGATCGAGGCGCGCGGCGTCACCCGGATCCTGAGCGGCGTGGTGCCGGTGACGCTGGTGCAGGACATCGACCTCGCCATCGCGGCGCGCGAATTCGTCGCCATCACCGGCCCGTCCGGCTCCGGCAAGTCGTCGCTGCTGTATCTGCTCGGACTGCTCGACCTGCCGACCTCCGGCGAGGTGCTGATCGACGGATTGTCGACGACCCACATGAGCGAGGAGGACCGCGCCGAGGTGCGGCTGACCCGGCTGGGCTTCGTGTTCCAGTTTCACTTCCTGCTGCCGGAATTCACCATCACCGAGAACGTGGCGCTGCCGATGCGCGCGCTGGGCAGGCTTTCAAACCGGGCGATCGTCGCCCGCGCCGAGCAACTGCTGGCGTCGTTCGGGCTCGGCGACCACCTGCACAAGAGGCCGGACCAGATGTCCGGCGGCCAGCGCCAGCGGGTGGCCGTGGCCCGCTCGCTCGCCAACGACCCGCCGGTGATCCTGGCGGACGAACCGACCGGCAGCCTCGATTCGGTCTCCACCGCACAGGTGTTCGGCATCCTGCGCGACCTGGTCGCGCTGCATGGCAAGTCGGTGGTCGCGGTGACCCACGACCTCAACCTGGCGGCGCAGATGCACCGGCGGATTCACGTCGTCGACGGCCGGGTGGAGAAGGACGAACGCGTGGCGGCTCCGGCAGGCTGACAAATCTGCCGTTACTGGTCCGGATTGGCGCGTTCGAACTGGCGCAGCAGGCGGTTGCCGCGGTCGACGGCGGTATCGAGCGCGGCCTGCGCCGGCTTCTTGCCGCTGAAGGCCAGCTCGAGTTCGTCCTCGATAACGTCGCGGATCAGCACAAAGGAACCCAGCCGCAACCCGCGCGAATTCTCGGTCGGCGGCTTCAGGGTGATCTGTTCGATGGAAATCGCGGTGCCCGGATTGCGGTCGTAGAAGCCCTGCGCGCGGGTCAGATCATAGGCCGCGCGGGTGATCGGCAGATAGCCCGTGTTCTGATGCCAGGCCGCCTGGATTTCCGGCCGCGACAGATAGGCGAAGAACTTGGCGACGCCCTTGTATTCGTCGCGCGGCCGGTCGCGCAGCACCCACAGCGTGGCTCCGCCGATGATCGAGTTCTGCGGGGCCGCCGCAACATCGGGCCAATACGGCAGCATGCCATAGCCGACCTCGAACTTCGCATTGGCGAGGATATCGGCGCGGGTCCCCGATGACCCCAGGAAGATGCCGCATTCGCCTTTCTGGAAGCGCGGTTCGGCCACCGTGTTGCGGCCGCTGTAGTCGAACACCCGGGTCTTCTGCCACTCCGCCAGTTGCGCGATGTGACGCTCCATCAGCGGATTGTTGAAGGTCAGCACCGCATCGAGCCCGCCGCGGCCGTTGGATTTGGTCGCCACCGGCACGTCATGATAGGCCGAGAAATTCTCGACGTTGATCCATGACGGCCACGAGGTCGTGAAGCCGCAAGGCGAGCCGGCGGCGCGCAGCCGCTTCGCCGCCGCACCGAGCTCCGGCCAGGTCTTCGGCGGCACGTTGGGATCGAGGCCGGCAGCGCGGAACAGGTCCTTGTTGTAGTACAGGATCGGCGTCGAGGCATTGAACGGGAACGACAGCATGTTCCCGGCCATGTCGGCGTAGTAGCCGGTGATCGCCGGCAGGAATGCCGCCGCCACGAACGGCTCAGCCTGATCGCGCATCAGCTCATAGACCGGATAGAGCGCGCCCTTCGCCGCCATCATGGTGGCCGTCGCGATCTCGTTGACCTGGACGATGGCCGGCTGGCCCCGGGAGCGGAAGGCGAAGATCGCCGCGCTCACGGTTTCGGTGTAGTTGCCCTTGTAGACCGGCACCACGCGAAACTCGGTCTGGGAAGCATTGAAATCGGTGGCGAGTTTCTCCAGCTGCCGTCCAAGCTGGCCGGACATCGCGTGCCACCACTGGATCTCGGTGGCGGCTTGCACGGGAGACACCAGCGCAAGTAAAGCCGCTCCGATCATGATGGTGAGATAGTTAATCGCCGACCTCAGCATGCCCGCCCCGGCCCCGCCGACCAATAGCCTTGGCTCGGGGTGTTCGTTAGATTGACGCCATAGGCCATTTTCAGACACCTTCCTATCCGGAATTATAATACGATGACTAGCCGCGCCATTTGAACGTTTTTTCAAAGCAGAGTGACACAGTCTTGGTGGAGACCGAGCAGAACGGAGAGTCGGGGCGGCGGGACGGGCTGGCGGCACATGGCCGGTCCGGCATCGTGGCGCTTGTCCGTGCGATTCCGATCCGCTGGCGGATCCTGTCGATTGCCGCGCTGAATTCCGCCGTGGTCGTGGTGCTAGCCGGCCTGATCTGGAGCGGCACCCACGTCCTGTCGTCGGCCTGGCACGACGTTCGGCAGGTCAGGCAGTCCGACCAGATCCTGGCGCTGCTGGAGAGCGAGACCGGGCGGCTGCAGAACCTGATCCACCGCTACATCAACCAGCCCAGCCCCGAACTGTTCGCCGAGATCCTGCTGCTGCGCGAGGCGGTGCTCGGCACCCTCAACACCCGCGCCTCCACCGATCCGATGCTGTCCGGCTCGGTGGCCGAACTGGAGCGCGTCACCGAGCGATTCCTGAGCGGCTTCGGCGAACTGCGCGCGCTGCAGACAACGATCTCCAAGACCTATGAAGAGCAGGTGCTGAGCCCGGCCAAGGACATGGCCGGGCTTTATTCGATCATCGAGGGTGCCACCGCGCAGCGCGATGCCCTGATCTGGCCGGCGCTGGGCAAGTCCCGCGAGGCCTTCACCGCGCTGCTGGTGGCCGCCAACGCCTATTACCTGTCGCTGGCATCCGCCGCCGCCGAGGACGCTCGTCGCAACACCGAGACCATCGAACGCACCATCCCGGTGATGACCGATCTCGCCGACAACGACCTGCAGCGCATTGCGCTGCAGCGCCTCAAGGATCGCGCCGTGGCGCTGCGCGAAGGCTTGGCCCACCTCTCGGAGCAACTCACCAGCCGCACCGACCTGCTGCGCAACTCCATCGACGCCAGCCAGGCCGACACCATCGGCGCCATCGACGGATTGTCGGTGAAGATGCGGCAGCGCGAGCAGAACGCCCAGGCCACCTTCGACCGCACCTTGTCGGACATCTCGCGCAACGTGCTGCTGATCGCGGTGGTGTTTCTCGCGGTCATCATGATCGCGGGCACGATCATCGCGCTCAGCATCCGGCTGCCCCTGCAGCAGATCCTGGCATCGATGCATTCGATCACCTCCGGCGACTACGACCGCCGGGTGCAGGGCACCGCGGCCCGCGACGAGGTCGGCGCCATGGCGCGCGCGGTCGACGTCTTTCGCGAGAATGCCATCGCCAAGCGCGAGGCCGAGAATGAACTGCGGGCGTCCAAGGAAAGGGCCGAAAGCGCGCTGCTCGAACTCAATGCCGCGCAGCAGAATTTGATCGATGCGGAACGGCTGGCGGCACTGGGCGGCCTGGTGGCCGGTGTCGCCCACGAGGTCAACAATCCGATCGGCATCAGCCTGACCGTGGCCTCCAGCTTCGCCCGCCGCGTCGAGATGTTCGGCGCCGAACTGCGCTCCAATGCGCCGATGCGTCGCTCGCAGCTGGAGGAATTCGTCCGCACCTCGCAGGATGCCGCCCAGCAACTGGTCGCCAACCTGCACCGCGCCGGCGAGTTGATCCAGTCGTTCAAGCAGGTGGCGGTCGACCGTTCGCACGCCGAACGGCGGCAGTTCAGCCTCTCGGAAGCCACCGACCAGATCGTCGCCAGCCTGCGGCCGGTGCTGAAGAAGGCGCCGATCAGCCTGACCATCGACGTGCCGGACGGCCTTATCATCGACGGCTATCCCGGCTCCTACGGCCAGATCCTCACCAACCTTTTCCTCAACGCCGCCAACCACGCCTTCCCCGAAGGCAAACCCGGCGCGATCTCCATCACCGCGCGGCCGCGCGGCGCCGATGACATCGAGATCATCTTCGCCGACAATGGTGCCGGCATGACGCCGGACGTGCAGCGCCAGGCCTTCGATCCGTTCTTCACCACGCGCCGCAACGAAGGCGGCACCGGCCTTGGCCTGCACATCGTCTACAATCTGGTCACCCAGCAGCTCGGCGGACGCATGATGCTGGAGTCAAGACTGGGACAAGGTACGACATTTCGCATTATCATGCCGCGGGCCGCCACCGGCGCCTCCGCTGACGCCGCAACCAGCAACGGAACCACGCAATGGCCGACCAGGACGATGTCCTCCAACTGATCGAAGATTTCGGGCCGGAGCCCGAGGAATCGAATGCGCGCAAGTGGAAGGTTGCGGTCATCGACGACGATCATGCCGTGCATGAGGGCACGCGCTTTGCCCTGAGCGACTACAGCCTCAACGGACAAGGCCTCGAAATCCTGTCGGCCTATTCGGCCGCAGAAGGCCAGACCCTGATGCGCGCGCACCCGGACATCGCGGCAGTGCTGCTGGACGTCATCATGGAGACCGACGCCGCCGGGCTCGACCTGGTCGAGTTCATCCGCAACGAACTGCACAACGAGACCGTCCGCATCATCCTGCGCACCGGACAGCCCGGCCAGGCGCCGGAACGCCGCGTCATCGTCGACTACGACATCAACGACTACAAGGCCAAGACCGAGCTCACCGCCGACAAGCTGTTCACCTCGCTGACCGCAGCCTTGCGCAGCTACCAGCAGCTCGAGCGCATGGTGCAGACGCGGCGCGGCCTCGAAATCATCATCGACGCCGCCTCCACCCTGTACGACTTCAAGTCGATGCAGCGGCTCGCCGAGGGCGTGCTGACCCAGATCGCCTCGCTGCTGAACGTCGACTGCGCCGGAATCCTGGTGCTGCGCGACAGCGGCGTGCAGGGCGACGATTTTGCCGTGCTGGCCGGCTCCGGCTGCTACAGCCGCTTCATCGGCTGCCCCGGCCCGCAGGGGCTCGATCCGGACCTGCGGCAGATGGTGGAAGAGGCATTCCGCCGCCGCCGGCATGACTTCGCCGACCAGCGCACCGTGCTCTATGTGCGCACCGGCAGCGGCCGCGAGGTGGTGGTGCTGCTGCAGGCCGAGCACCAGCTGTCCGAGACCGACCGCTCGCTGGTGGAAATCTTCGGCAGCCGGCTGTCGATCGCCTTCGACAATGTGATCCTCTACCAGCAGCTCCACGAGGCCAATACCCAGCTCGAGGACCGCGTCGCGCAGCGCACCCGGGCCTTGATGCAGGCCAATCGCCGGCTGTCGGCGCAATGGCTGCGGCTGCAGCGCGCCAACGGCTTCAAGAACGAAATCCTCGGCACCGTGGCCCACGACCTGAAGAATCCGCTCGGCGTCATCCTCGGTCGTACCGAGATGCTGACCGAGCTGATCTCGGCCGGCTCGGCCAGGGAGAGCATCACTGCCCAGGTCGAACATATCCGCGACGCCACCCGGCGCCTCACCTCGATGGTCGATCACCTGATCAACGACGCCATGGCCGACGCCTTCGACATCACCATCCGCCGCGAGGCCGTCGATATTTCCGCGCTGGTCGCCGAAGTCGCCGAGGCCAACAGACCGTCTGCCGTCAACAAGCAGCAGGTCATGACCGTGTCGGCGTCGACCCGCGAGTTCACCATGTGCGACGCCGACCGGATGCGCGAGGCGATCGACAATCTCATCAGCAACGCCATCAAATACAGCCCGATCGGCGGCAGGATCGCCATCTCGGTTGTCTGCGACGGGGAGAACGCCATCGTCCGCGTCAGCGACGAAGGCGCCGGCCTGTCGCCGGAGGACATCGACCGATTGTTCGGCCGCTTCCAGCGCCTGTCAGCCAAACCCACCGGCGGCGAGAGCTCCACCGGCCTCGGCCTGTCGATCGTCAAGCGGATCGTCGACATGCATGGCGGCGAGGTGGCTGCGGACAGCCCCGGCCCCGGCCGCGGCGCGACCTTCACCATTATCCTGCCCGCGACAGCCGAAGCGTGACATGAGCCAGAGCCCGCATATCATCATTGTCGATGACGAAGCGCCCGCCCGCGAAATGGTCGGCGATTATCTCAAGATGCATGGCTTCTCCGTCACCCTGTGCGACGGCGGCAGGAGCCTGCGCGGTGTGATCGAGACTGGCGTGCCGGACCTCGTCGTGCTGGATCTCAACATGCCCGAGGAAGACGGGCTGTCGATCATCCGCGACCTCAAGAGCCGCACCAACGTGCCGGTGATCATGCTGACCGCGACGGCGAGCCCGATCGATCGGGTGGTGGGCCTCGAGCTCGGCGCCGACGACTACATCGCCAAGCCCTGCGAATTGCGCGAGCTGATGGCCCGGATCCGTTCGGTGCTGCGACGCAGTGCCGTCAAGCCGGCGCCGGCCGAGATTGCAGCTCCGGCCAAGGCGGAGAAGGACCATCTGGTTCGCTTCGGCACCAAATGGCTCGACCTGCAGGCCCAGGCGCTGCGCGACGATGAGGGCAACGAACATCCGCTGACCGCATCGGAATTCGGCCTGCTGAAGGTGTTCGCCGCCAATCCCAAGCGGGTGCTGTCGCGCGAACGGCTGCTCGAACTGGCCAATGCCCGCGACAGCGAAGCGTTCGACCGCGCGGTCGATCTGCGCATCATGCGGATTCGCCGCAAGATCGAGCCGGACCCGACCAAGCCGGCGGTGATCCGCACCATTCGCGGCGGCGGCTATCTGTTCTCCCCGGCTGGCGACAAGGCCTGAGCGGCTTTCGCGGCGCGCAGGCTCGAATCGTTGCGCGCCACGCGGCAGCCGGGCCTCGGCCGGCTACGCAGTGTGATCCAGATCACAGAACAGCCTCGCCGGCCCGATCCGAGCCGGGCGCCGCTCCCCGTTAAAATCATTACCGTTTTCTTCTGAATGTGTCGCCGCCCGCTTCGCGACGAAACATTCCACAGGTGGCATGAAACCATTTTCGGTTTTGACGCAGACATCCCGAAACTCGCGCTGGATATCACTCCTCCCAACGAAGCCGCCATTTGCGGTGTCTAACGGGAGCCGATCATGCAGAACGTCATCGCCATCAACGCCGCAGGCCGTCAGGGCATCATCGCCGCCCGGGCGACCTCCGATGAAATGTTGCTGGAGCGCATTTCCGGCGGCGACCGGACCGCGATGCACACGCTGTATTCGCGCCATCATGTGCGGGTCTACCGCTTCGTGCTGCGCATGCTGCGCGACACCACGCTGGCGGAGGATCTGGTCAGCCAGGTGTTCCTGGACGTCTGGCGCACCGCCGGCCAGTTCGAGGGCCGCTCGCAGGTCTCGACCTGGCTGCTGTCCATCGCCCGCTTCAAGGCCCTGACTGCGCTGCGCCAGCGCAAGCATGAGGACATCGACCAGGACGATGTGATGGAAATCGCCGACAGCGCCGACACCCCGGAAGCCTCGCTCGACCGCAGCCGCACCAGTGCCATCCTGCGCGCCTGCGTCGCCAAGCTGTCGCCGGCGCATCGCGAGATCGTCAACCTCGTCTACTATCACGAAAAGTCGGTGGAAGAGGTCGCATCGCTGATCGGCATTCCCGCTTCCACGGTGAAGACCCGGATGTTCTACGCCCGCAAGCAACTGGCCGAGCTGCTCAAGAGCGCCGGCATCGACAGCCTCGCCGCGTGATCGGGATCACGCTGTGACCGGGGTCACGGTCGCATGACGAAACACATGAAACAGTCGACAACATCCGCCGGAAAAAATCGCCTGCTACTCAAACGATCGCCACCGCCGAACAGGGAGTGAGAAAATGCTGAATCCCACCTTCCGCTTCTTCGTCATCCCGCTCGGCGCGATCTGCACCCTGGCCTCGCTGTCGGCCCAGAACATCGCACCGCATGCCCCCCGCGACGGTGCGATGCTGGTCCGCCAGCAGGCGATTGACTGCAGCAGCAGGAACCCGGCGGAGGTCTGCGTGATCTCCTTCGAAGGTGAAACCCGCCGCTGATTGCGTTTTCTCCCACGTCCCTGACCTCCAAACAGCCTTCGACCCGGACGGGATGCCCCCTTCCGGGTCATTTTTTGTCTGGAGTTCCGGAAGGCCGGGCCGCTGCTCACCCGCGCCATGCCTGGCGAACACGCCGCCGCACCGTGCTCAGCCGCGCCGGCTAGCCTGCCATACCGCCGTAGCGATAGGATCGTCACGGACCGCGTGGTAACACGCGCCCAAATCGACGATGACGGACGGTGCCAATGTTTGAAGGCTGGGATGCGGTGGTTCTGGCGCGGGCGCAATTTGCCTTCACCATGTCGTTTCACATTATCTTCCCGGCGTTCTCCATCGGGCTCGCCAGCTACCTCGCGGTGCTCGAGGCGCTGTGGCTGTGGACCGGCCGCGAGGTGTTCATCAACCTGTTCAACTATTGGCTGAAGATCTTCGCCATCGCCTTCGGCATGGGCGTGGTGTCGGGCATCGTGATGTCCTACCAGTTCGGCACCAACTGGTCGGCATTCTCCGACAAGACCGGACCCGTGATCGGCCCGCTGATGGCCTATGAGGTATTGACCGCGTTCTTCCTTGAGGCCGGCTTCCTCGGCGTCATGCTGTTCGGGCTCGAGCGCGTCGGCCACCGGCTGCATTTCCTGGCAACGCTGATGGTGGCAATCGGCACGCTGTTCTCGGCGTTCTGGATCCTGTCCGCCAACTCCTGGATGCAGACCCCGGCCGGCTACGCCATCAATGCCGACGGGCAATTCATCGCTGCCGACTGGATGAAGGTCATCTTCAACCCGTCCTTCCCCTATCGCCTGGTGCACATGGTGCTGGCGGCTTATCTCACCACCGCGCTGGTGGTCGGTGCGGTCGGCGCCTGGCACCTGCTGCGGGATTCCCATCTCGCCGGCCCGCGGGTCATGTTCTCCATGGCGATGTGGATGGCGACGCTGGTGGCGCCGCTGCAGATCATCGCCGGCGACCAGCATGGCCTCAACACGCTGGAGCACCAGCCCGCCAAGCTCATGGCCATGGAAGGCCATTACCAGAGCCATCCCGACGGCGCACCGCTGATCCTGTTCGGCCTGCCCGACCAGAAGGAAGCGAAAGTCAAATACGCCATCGAGGTTCCCAAGCTGGGATCGCTGATCCTGAAGCATGACATGAACGCGCCGATGGCGGGGCTCGACACCGTACCTCGCGAAAACTGGCCGCCGGTGCCGGTCACCTTCTGGTCGTTCCGCATCATGGTGGGCATCGGCTTCCTGATGCTCGGGCTCGGGCTGCTGAGTCTGGTGATGCGCTGGCGCGGCGAACTCTACCAGTCGCGCTTCCTGCATCGCTTCGCCATGGCCATGGGCCCGGCCGGCTTCGTCGCGGTGCTGGCAGGCTGGGTGACCACCGAGACCGGACGCCAGCCGTTCACGGTGTTCGGATTGCTGCGGACTGCCGACTCCACCTCGCCGCTGGCCGCACCGGCGGTGGCGTCGTCGCTGATCGCCTTCGCGATCGTGTATTTCATCGTGTTCACCGCCGGCGTCATCTACATCCTCAGGCTGATGGCCGCCCCCCCGCATCATGGCGAACAGGGCCCACGCGGCGACGTGCCGGCGCGCGCCGCCGGCATCACCCCCGCGGCCGGCCACGCAGCTCACGGACACGCATCATGATGGCCCTCGATATTGCCACCGTCTGGGCCTTCATCATCGCCTTTTCGGTGTTCGTCTATGTGGTGATGGACGGCTTCGACCTTGGTCTCGGCATGCTGTTTCCGCTGTTTCCGAAGAAGGAAGACCGCGATGTGATGATGAATTCCGTCGCACCGGTGTGGGACGGCAACGAGACCTGGCTGGTGCTCGGCGGCGGCGGGCTGATGGCCGCGTTTCCGCTGGCCTATGCCGTGCTGATGCCGGCCTTGTACACGCCGATGATCGCCATGCTGCTCGGCCTGGTGTTTCGCGGCGTCGCCTTCGAGTTCCGCTGGCGCACGCGGCGCGAGCGCAATCTATGGGACTTCGCCTTTGCCGGCGGCTCGCTGCTGGCGACCATGGCGCAGGGCGTAGCACTCGGCGCCATCCTGCAGGGTGTCGTCGTCAACGGCCGGCACTACGGCGGCGGCTGGTGGGACTGGCTGACGCCGTTCAGCATCCTCACCGGCATCGCTTTGGTGATCGGCTACGGCCTGCTCGGCGCGACATGGCTGGTGATGAAGACCGAGGGCGAGCTGCGCGAGCGCGCCTATGCGCTGAGCTGGTGGCTGCTGTTCGCCATGCTGGGCGCCATCGGCGTGGTCAGCATCGCCACCCCGTTCCTCAACGTCGCATATGCGCAGCGCTGGTTCACCTGGCCCAACCTGCTGCTGACCGCGCCGGTACCGGTCGCGGTCGCCGCAGTGACTGTGCTGCTGCTGCGCAGCCTTGCCAAGAAGCAGGACTACCGGCCGTTCTTCCTGTCGCTGGCGCTGTTCGCGCTGTCCTATGCCGGCCTGGGCATCAGCATGTGGCCCTATATCGTGCCGCGCAGCATCACCATCTGGCAGGCCGCCGCGCCTGCCAACAGCCAGATCTTCATGATCTGGGGCGTCGCCGTGCTGGTTCCGATCATCCTCGCTTACACGGCCTGGGCCTACTACGTGTTCCGCGGCAAGGTCAGCGCCGGCGCGGGCTATCACTGATGCCGCCGCACGCGGAAACGCCGCGGCCGCTGTGGCAGCGCCTGCTGTGGTTTATTGCGCTGTGGGCCGCCGGCGTCGGCACGGTGGCGATTGTCGGCTACGGCCTGCGACTGTGGATCGCTCCGAAGTAGCTCCGTCTCCGGCCTCGGACACGAGACCCCTGGGCCTCTCTGGTTCCGTTAACCACGCCGTGTTAGACCACGGCGAAACGCCGAACCGGAGATTTTCGATGACCCACGTCCGACGCCCGACCTGGCTTTCGCTCGTTGTCGCGGCCGGCCTGATGCTGTCGGCCTCGCAATCCTTCGCGCAGCAGCCCGATGTCGGCGACCAGCCCGGCCTGATCCCCGATGACTCCGTGCAGCTTGAGCCGGAATTCCAGAAGACCATGGTGCTGTACCGCACCACCGAGGCGCCCGGCACCATCATCATCCAGACCGCGGAGCGGCACCTCTATGTGGTGCAGCCGGGCGGTCGCGCCATCCGCTATGGCATCGGCGTCGGCCGCGACGGCTTTACCTGGCAGGGGCTGCTGAAGATCTCGCGCAAGGCGGAGTGGCCGGACTGGACGCCGCCGCCGGAGATGATCGAGCGCCAGCCCTATCTGCCGCGCTTCATGGCCGGCGGTCCGGGCAATCCGCTCGGCGCCCGCGCGCTGTATCTCGGCGCCACCGTGTACCGCATTCACGGCACCAACCGGCCCGACACGATCGGCACCGCCGTCTCTTCCGGCTGCTTCCGCCTGGTCAATTCCGACGTCGCCGACCTCTACGATCGCATCCCGGTCGGCACCAAGGTGATCGTGCGGCAGAAGCCCGAGCTGTAGCCCGCGGCGCGACTGCTTTTCAAACCGACCTGTTTCCCGAATATCAGTGAGAGCATCATGTGGATGAAGCGGACCTTTGTGACCGGACTGGCCATCGGCCTCATCGTGGCCGCCGGCATTGCCGCCGCTGCGATCACCTATGAACGCTACGATACCAAGACGCTGAAGCGCACCATCCGCCGCGACGCCGTGCTGTGCGGCGTCAACACCGGCCTGCCCGGCTTCTCGACCCCCGACGACAAGGGCAACTGGGCCGGCTTCGACGTCGACTTCTGCCGCGCCGTGGCCGCCGCCATCTTCAACGATCCGAAGAAAGTGACCTTCGTCGGGCTCGACGCCGCCGACCGCTTCAAGGAATTGCAGAGCCGCAAGGTCGATATCCTCAGCCGCAACTCGACCTGGAGCATGTCGCGCGAGACCAATTACGACCTGTATTTCCCGGCGGTGTCCTATTACGACGGCCAGAGCTTCATGGTGCCGAAGGCGCGCAGCATCGATTCCGCGCTGGAGCTCGACGGCAGCAAGATCTGCGTCCAGGACAACACCACCACGGCCCTGAACCTCGCCGACTTCTTCCGCGCCAACAACATCAAATATACCGAGATGAAGTTCGCGAAGCTTGACGACGTCGTGAAGGCCTACAACGCCGGCCAGTGCGACACCTTCAGCGCCGACGCCTCGCAGCTCTATGCGCTCAGGCTGACGTTGGGCAAGCCGGACGATCACGTCGTGCTGCCCGACGTGATCTCCAAGGAGCCGCTGGCGCCGGTGGTGCGGCAGCGTGACGACGACTGGATGATGATCGTCAAGTGGACGCTGTACGCCATGATCAATGCCGAGGAGCTCGGCATCACCTCCAAGAACATCGACGAAGCCCTGAAGTCGAAGAAGCCCGACGTGATGCGGCTGGTCGGCACCGAGGGCGCCTATGGCGAAGACCTTGGCCTGAGCAAGGACTGGGCGGCGCGCATCATCCGCCATGTCGGCAATTACGGCGAAGTCTATGAGCGCAATGTCGGCACCGGCTCGAAGCTGCAAATCCCGCGCGGCCTCAACCAGTTATGGAGCGCCGGCGGCATCCAGTACGCGCCGCCGATCAGGTAGCGCCAAAGGCGAAGCGATTCCCTTCTCCCTTCTCCCCTTGTGGGAGAAGGTGGCGCGGACGAAGTCCGCGACGGATGAGGGGGCTCCAGACACGGAGCTTGTAGCTACCCCTCACCCGTCCGCGCTGCGCGCGGCCACCCTCTCCCACAAGGGGAGAGGGAAGAAAAGAACCGAGGAAACCCGATGCGTCTCAAGCTGCTTTCGCCTGGCGACATGACCGCGGACCAGCGGGAAATCTATGACGAGTCCATCGCCAGCAAGCGCGGCCGGCCTCCTGAGCCGATGTTCGCATGGCTGCACAGCCCGGAGATGGCCAGGCAGGCGACGCGGCTCGGCGCCTTCTTGCGCTACGACACGTCGATGCCGGCGGCGGAGTCGGAACTGGCGATCCTGGTGACCGCCCGGCACTGGACTTCGCATTTCGAATGGTATGCTCACAAGAAGCTGGCTCTCGCCGGCGGCATGGATCCGGCCATCATCGAGGACATTCGCAACCGTCGCACGCCAAAACTGCCGGACGCCCGGTCGCAGGTGATCTACGACGTCGCCAAGTCGCTGCATGAAGGCCATCGCGTCACCCAACCGCTCTATGACGAGGCGATCAAATTGCTTGGCGAGCGCGGCCTGGTCGAGATCATCGGGTTGTGCGGCTACTACACGATGGTGTCGATGACGCTGAATACGTTTGAATTCGGCTTGCCGGACGGAGAAATATCCGAACTTGCGTAAGGGCGCGGCGCTGCCTAGATCGGCAGTAGACTTCGCAAGGTTGGAGAGAGCATGCCCAACACCGCAACACCCATCGCCGCAGGAACCCGGATCGGGCACGTCCACCTGAAGGTGGCAGATCTCGATCGCGCCATGGGATTCTATTGCGGCGTGCTCGGCTTCCAGCTCATGCAGCGTTACGGCGACCAGGCTGCGTTCATTTCAGCGGGCGGTTACCACCATCACATCGGCCTGAATACCTGGGAAAGCAAAGGCGGCCAGCCGCCGGCGCCGGGGACCACCGGGCTGTTTCACACCGCCATCCTGTATCCGACCCGCGCAGCACTGGCCGACGCGCTGCACCGCGTGCGCGAGGCCGGCATCGAACTCGATGGCGCCAGCGACCACGGCGTCAGCGAGGCCCTGTATCTGCGCGACCCCGATCAGAATGGCGTCGAACTGTACTGGGACCGCCCCGAAGCGGATTGGCCGCGTGACGAAAGTGGCGGCATCGCCATGTTCACACGAAGGCTCGATCTCGTTGATCTGATGAAGCAGCGCGTGGCATAAGCACCGTCATTGCGGGGCGCCCTCCCGGCGTAGCAGTCCCGTTCTTCCTCAGTGCTTTCAGCTCCGCTTGCCTACAGCGGCTGCAGCGACGTCCTTCGCACCAGGATCAATACCGCCGCGATCAGTTGCAGGCTCATGCAGCCGTAGAACGGCAGTGCGTAGCTGCCGGAAGCGTCGCGCAGATAGCCGATGATGCCCGGCGCAAAGGCGTAGGTGATCTGCGTCACCGCGGTGACCAGGCTGACCAGCACGCCGAACGAGCGCATGTCGAATTCGCGCTGCACGATCAGCGCCGGCAGCGTGATCAGGTTGCCGACGGAGAAGCCGAACAGCGCGCAGGCGAAGAACAGCAACGCTTCGTTGCGCGAATTGATGACGATGGCCAGCGCTACCGCTTGGCTGCAGAACGAGATCGCCGAGGCCAACCGCTGGTTGAGTCTGTCGATGACCGTCGAGAACAGCAGCCGGCCGACCACCGCCATCAGGGTCAGCAACGACACCGCCACCGCCGCGCGTTCGCGGCCGATGACGGGATCGAGGTAGGAGATCAGGTGGACGATGAAGCCGACCTGGGCGAACAGCGTCAGCGCGAAGGCGACGGTCAGCGTCAGAAAGCCGATGTCACGCAGCGCCTGCGCGCGAATCCGCGCCGATGACGGCGCGCCGGCGGCGCCGGCCAGCACGGTGTGGGCGCGCATCGGCGGACGGCCGACGAAGATGAAGATCACCGGCACCAGCACCACGACCATGGCGACGGCTGCGGCGAGCGTTGCGCCGGCGAATCCGAGCCCTGATATCGCCGCCACCAGCAGCGGCACGCCGACGATGCCGCCGAAGCTGGCGCCGTTCAGCGCCAGACTGATGGCCATGCCGCGCTTCCTGTTGAACCACAGGCCGAGGGTATTGGTGATGGCGCCGAGGCTGGTGCCGGCCCAGCCCAGCGCCAGCAGCGCGTTGACCGCGTAAAGCTGCCACGGCGCGGAGATCTGGCCGAGCAGCGCAGTGGCGCTGGCCATCGCCGCGACGCCGACCAGCAGGCAGGCGCGCGGTCCGAACGCCTTCATGGCCTCGCTGAAGAAGGCCACCAGCAGCGCGCCGAACAGGTAGAAGAAGGTGGTGGCGGTCGACACGGTGGAGGCCGGCCAGCCGTGCACGCGCTGCAACTCGGCGAGGTAGACGCTCTGGCCGTAGAAGCCGAGCGCCCAGCCGAAGGTCGCCACCGTGAAGCACACGCCGACGATGCGCCAGCCGTCATAGCGGAACGAGGCCTCGTCGGGCTGTCGGGCTGTGGCGTCCATGCCGGATCTATTCCTCGCCGTTCGGGTGGTGGTGCTGCGCTGCGTCTGCGACAACACGCCGCGCTGATCTATCATCCCCGTCGGCATTAACCACCCGAAATACCGGCCAGACCCGACCGGATTGACGCCACGCGGCCACGACCGACTTAATGCGGCCTTGGCAGTGCGCTGTGGTCACGCCATATGAAAGTATCCGATATGGAGGATTTCCGCCCGTGAACGCCATCGCCGAACTGACTGGCCAGACCGACCGCTCGCTCTTGATCGTCGAGGACGACAAGCCGTTCCTGGAGCGGCTGTCGCGGGCGATGGAAACCCGCGGCTTCACCGTGACGTCATGCGACAGTGTCGCCGATGGCCTGTCGCAGATCGGCAAGTCGGCGCCGGCTTTTGCCGTGGTCGACCTGCGGCTCGGCGACGGCAACGGACTTGATGTCGTGTCGGCACTGAAGCAGAAGCGCCCGGATGCGCGGGCCATCGTTCTGACCGGCTACGGCAACATCGCCACCGCGGTGACCGCGGTGAAGATGGGCGCGGTGGACTACCTGTCGAAGCCGGCGGACGCCGACGACGTGGTCGCGGCGCTGCTGGCCAGCGGCGGCGAAAAGTCCGAACTGCCGAACAACCCGATGTCAGCGGACCGCGTGCGCTGGGAACACATTCAGCGCATCTATGAAATGTGCGGCCGCAACGTTTCGGAAACCGCGCGCCGCCTCAACATGCACCGCCGCACCCTGCAGCGCATCCTCGCCAAGCGCGCGCCGCGGTAACTCTGCTGTCATTCCGGGGCGCGAGGGCAAAGCCCGAGCGAACCCGGAATGACAACTACACTTCGCCCACCACATCCCCGTGGCCCTGCGGATCGATCAGCCGGTTGAGCCGCTGCGCCGCGGTGGTGGCGAAGCGCAGCAGCATCAGTTTTCGCGTCGCCGCCGAAAGACGATGCTCCGGCGCTTCGCAATGCAGATGTGCGCCATAGGCGTCGGCGACGATCAGGCCGGTGTCGCCGGGAAATATCTCGCACGGCAGGTCCTGGGTGAAGGCGAAGAACAGCCGGTCGCAATGGGCGCGGTAGTCCGGCCATTTCTGGTCGGCGCGCAGATCCGCCAGCGATGACTTGATCTCGACGATCCAGATCTCGCCGCGCTCGCTGACGGCGACGAGGTCGGCGCGGCGGCCGGATGGCAACGCCACTTCACCGATGCAGGAAAATCCCAGCGTGCGCAGCCACCGCGCGGTGCCGCGCGCAATCGCCAGCGCGGTCTCCGACTGGCGACGATCCACAGGCGGCACAACGGCCAGATGAACGGCTTGCGATTCCATTGCGACGAACTGTAGCCCGTTTTGGGGCACCGCCCCAAGCAGCCGTTCGCCTGGCCAGCTCACTTTTCGTTCAATCTTGCCTCTTGGCACCTCGCCAAAAATCAGCATTGTGGCGCGATGACAACGCAATCAGACACCTCAACCGCCCCGGCCAAAGCCGGCGCGGTGATCATTCCGGTGACGCTGTTCCAGCAGAACTGCATGCTGCTGTGGGACGAGACCACGCGGCAGGCGGTGGTGATCGATCCCGGCGGCGACGTGCCGCTGATCCAGGACGCCATCGCCAAGGCCAATGTCAATGTCGAGCAGATCTGGCTGACCCACGGTCACATCGACCATGTCGGCGGCGCCGCCGAACTGCGCGATGCGCTGAAGGTGCCGATCACCGGTCCGCATATTGCCGACAAGTTCTTCTTCGACCTGGTCGAGGAGAGCGGCCGGAAATTCGGCATGACCGGAATGCGCAATTTCCAGCCGGACGGCTGGCTTGAGGAAGGCGATCGCGTCAGCGTCGGCGGGCTGAACTTCGACATCCTGCACTGTCCCGGCCATTCGCCGGGGAGCGTCGTGTATTATGAAAAATCGATGCGTTTTGCCCATGTGGGTGATGTACTGTTCGCCGGCTCAGTCGGCCGCAGCGACATTCCCGGCGGCGACCATGACACGCTGATCCAGTCGATCACCGCCAAGCTGCTGCCGCTCGGCGACGATGTCGGCTTCATCTGCGGCCATGGCCCAGGCTCCAGCATCGGGCAGGAGCGCATGACCAATCCGTTTCTGACCGGCGCGGCATAGCCTCGGCGCCGGACCAACAGATCAATCCACGTAGCTGGGGTCGCACCATTTCTCGATGCCGGACGAGGCGATGGTTTGCTTGGGCTGATGGGGATTCAGGGTACCGGCACTGGCGGTCCAGCCCTTGGCAAGGATCTGCCTGGCGAACAGCTTGGCATCGATCTCCGACTTGAAGGTCTTGGTCGAACGCACGCTGCCGTTGCCGCGGTCATCGGACTTTACGGATTTGTCGGGGCCAAAGGCCACATACCAGATATCGGGCTTCGTCATGAGGCCATAACCGCGCGGAAGGTGATTGGTTCCATGCAGCCGGCGACGCCGCTTCTGTGCTTGAGCAGATGGGCGCCGCGGCGGTGGTTCGCAAAATGTCCGCCCGGCGACGCAACGGATTGTTCCCCCGCGACTTGCCCCAAGCGCGATCTTCGCGCCATCAAGGGGGACTATCCATGCACATGTCGAACGAGAGCATTCTTGTCATTTTGTTGGTCGGCCTCGTCGCCGGCTGGCTCGCAGGCCAGATCGTCCGCGGCACCGGCTTCGGCATTCTCGGCGACATCCTGGTCGGCATCCTCGGCGCGCTGGTGGCCAGCCTGCTGTTTCCCAAGCTCGGCATCCGCCTCGGCACCGGGCTGGTCTCCGAAATCATCTATTCGGCGATCGGCGCGGTGATCCTGTTGCTGGTGGTCCGCCTGGTGCGCGGCCGGGGGCGGTTCTAGACTCCGGCGCAGGGCGGGTAAGACGGAGCGAAATCCATCGGCCGCGTGCAACGCGCGGTGATGGGTTTCGCGAGGAGCTCACGCCATCCGGCGGGCCGCGCCCGTGACGGCGCCGCTAGTGCTTCAGCTGCCGAGGCGTGACGATGTCCCAGGCGAGGCCGAGCTTCTCGAACAGCCGAATGGTGAGATAGGTGGTATCGACCTCCCACCAGCGATGGCCGTGGCGCGCCGAGCGCTGATCGGCGTGGTGGTTGTTGTGCCAGCCCTCGCCATGGGCGAGCAGGCCGACGAACCAGTTATTGCGGCTGTCCTCGTCTGTGGCGTAGCTGCGATATCCCCACATGTGGGTGAGTGAATTCACGGCCCAGGTCTGGTGCCAGACAAACACGGTGCGCACGAAAACGCCCCACACCACAAAGCTCAGCGCGAACGGCACGGCCTCGGCCCATTCATAGTCCTGCAACAGAGCGACGATGAGGCCGGCGAAAAAGAACAGATTGACCTGGATCAGCACGATCCTGAGCTGCCAGAAATTGCGCTCCAGTGTGACGTAGAACGGATCGCGCAGGACATCCTTGGCGTAGCGATCGTAGATGCCGAGCCGCGAGAGGTCCGGGTTCTTCACCAGCAGCCAGCCGATATGGCCCCACAGAAATCCAGCGAGCGGACTGTGCGGGTCGGGCTGTTCGTCGGATTTCTCGTGATGGCGGCGATGCACCGCCACCCAGCGCGCCGGCGTATCCTCGGCGCAGCAGATCGCGATCACCACCAGGGTGTGCTCAAGCCATTTCGGGCATTTGAAGCCGCGATGCGTCAGCAGCCGGTGATAGCCGATATTGATGCCGAGCAGTCCGAACAGCCGGGCGGCAACGATCGCGACAATCACCGCGGTCCAGTTGAAGAACACCGGCAACAGCGCGAGCAGCGCCAGCGCGTGAAAGCTGGCGATGGTGGTCGTGTTGATCCAGTCGACGCGCCAGGGTCGCACGCCTTCGGGCAACGCAATGCGGGGATGGATAACGTCGAGTCGTTCGGAAATACTCGAAGGAATTTCGAAGGCGACTGTGGCGACTGCGGGTTCGCGATGTGAGGCTGCCACGTCACTCCTGAATTCGGGGCCCGACAGCCGCCGACAAACCACTAACGATTCGTGCGGCAACCTGTACGCCAGATCGCAGCAGCTGACCACCACGGCGCACGCCATGCCAGGTCGCAAAGAAATCAGGCCGCCCGAAGGCGGCCTGATTATTAAACCAACAATGTTCTTTATTACTCGACGATTTCGACGATCCGACGGGTGCCGGGCTCGACCAGAACCGTGCGACCATTGACCACGGTATAGCGGTAGTTCGATGCGCCGTATTCCTGCGGAACATCGTAATAGGTCACGCCGTCGCCGGGCAGCACTGCACCGACGCGAACTTCGTCACGGTACTGATAGGACGGACGATGCTGTTCCACGACGTAGGAACGGAAGCGCGGACGCTGGTCGACACCGAGCACGCCGGCCACACCGCCGACGACGCCGCCAATGGTTCCGCCGACGATGGCGCCCACCGGACCGGCAGCGCGCTCACCATCGCGGGCGCCGCGCTCAATGCCGCCGGGAACGCCCTGGGCCTGAGCGATTGCGGGAACCGCCAGCGTGGCGACGATGGCAACAGTTCCGAGGATGCGACTAATCATGATGTTCTCCTTTGAAGCGATCGGGTGATCGTTCGAATTGCGCATGACAAGCGCTCACGTTGCGATAGGTTCCGGTGGAACTCGATGCATTGCGGGAAATGGCTTCTTAAAAGGGAAATGCGTTCGCCGGCTGCTGCGCGCTGCGCTTGCAGCGTGGTGCGGTGCTAGTCAGGGGGTCCCGCTTGCAACCACAGCAACCGAGATCCCGGATCTGCGCAGCAGCGTAAGAACGCCGCAGCGCGTCCGAAACCCCTCATCGATTCTACTTCGCGACCATGTCGCGAATCCGTCGCGACAGATTGTCGAGATCGAACGGCTTGGTGATCATCTCCATGCCCGGTTGCAGGAACCCGTCGGCGATGGCGACGCTTTCGGCATAGCCGGTGATGAACAGGATCTTCAACTCCGGCCGGGTCTCGCGCGCCTGATCGGCGAGCTGGCGGCCGTTCATGCCGGGCAGGCCGACATCGGTCACCAGCAGGTCGATCCGCGCCTCGTCACGCAGCACCCGCAGCCCGGATGCCCCGTCGACGGCCTCAAGCACGCGATAGCCCTGCTCGTGCAGCATCTCGACGATTACGCCGCGTACCACCGGCTCGTCCTCGACCACCAGCACGGTCTCTCCGGTGGCGGCATGGGCATCAGCGCCGACGGAAATGGCGGCGTAGACGGCGACCTCGCCGTGATGGCGCGGCAGATACAGTTTCACGGTGGTGCCGCGACCGAGCGTGCTGTCGATGCTGACATGGCCGTTGGATTGCCGCGCGAAGCCGTAGATCATCGACAGGCCGAGACCGGTGCCCTGCCCGATCGGCTTGGTGGTGAAGAACGGGTCGAAGGCGCGCGCCACCACTTCCGGGCTCATGCCGGTCCCGGTGTCGGTCACGGATATGCAGATGTAGTCGCCGGGCAGCAGCGCCGGATTGGCGGCGTTGAGTGCGGCGACGACGACATTGCCGGTCGCGATGGTGAGCCTGCCGCCGTCAGGCATCGCGTCGCGGGCATTGATGGCGAGGTTGAGCAGCGCGCTTTCAAGCTGGTTCGGATCGCACAATGTCAGCCAGAGATCGTCGGCGGCGACGATGTCGAGATCGAGCGCCTCGCCGATAGTCCGGCGCAGCAGGTCTTCCAGCGACACCACCAGCGCGTTGGCATCGACCGGTTTCGGAATCAGCGGCTGGCGCCGTGCGAAGGCCAGCAGGCGATGGGTCAGCGCCGCCGCGCGATTGGCCGAAGTCATTGCCGCGTCGATATAGCGCCCGACATTCTCGGTACGGCCCTGGTTGAGCCGGGTCTGCATCAGGTCCAGCGAGCCGACGATGCCGGTCAGCAGGTTGTTGAAGTCGTGGGCGATGCCGCCGGTGAGTTGGCCCACAGCTTCCATCTTCTGCGACTGGCGCAGCGCCTCCTCGGCGGCCTTGAGGCGCTCGCTCGCTGCCTTCTCGGCGGTGATGTCGCGGGCCACGGCGTAGATCTGGTCGCCGTCGACGACCGCCGTCCAGGACAGCCAGCGATAGGAGCCGTCCTTGTGACGAAACCGGTTCTCGAAGCGGACGGGCGACTCGCCCGACGAAAGCTTGCGCTGGACTTCGGATCGCGTGCTGACCTGGTCGTCGGGATGGTCGAGCCACTCCGAAGTGCGGTTCAGCAATTCGTCTTCCTGCCAGCCCAGCGTGCGGGTCCATGCCGGATTGATGCTGCGCCAGGTGCCATCGCGATCGGCCACCAGCAGCAGATCCTGCGACACGTTCCAGATGCGGTCGCGCTCACGGGTCTTCTCGAGCACGCGCTGCGCCAGCGTCGCATTGAGCTCGGCGAGTTCGGCCGCGAGCTTGCGCGACTGTTCCTCGCTCTGCCGCAGCGCCTGCTCGGCCTGCATCTGCTCGGTGACGTCGGTGTGGGCGCCGACCAGCCGGATTGCACGCCCCTCGGAGTCGCGCTCGATCAGGGACTTCACCGAGATCCAGCGCACCTCGCCGTCGCTCGGGCGAATGATCCGGTACTGAACCGTGTAATCGCTCACGCCCGATCTGACAGCCTCGCGGAACTTGCGGTCGGTGGCTTCGCGGTCGTCGGGATGGATGCGCTTGACCCAGTCGTCATGGGTCTCGTTGGCGGCCTCGGGCGGCAGGCCGTGCACCAGCAGGTATTCCGGCGAGCGGCGGTTGCGGAAGCCGGTGCGCAGGTCGACCTCGAGTCCGCCGATACGGCCGATCTGCTGCACCCGCGCCAGTTCGGCCTCGCGCTCACGCAAGGCGACGGTGGCGAGATGCTGCTCGGTGACGTCGCGACAGACCACCAGCACGCCGCCAATGCCGTCGTCCAGATCGAGCGGGCTGTAGCTGTAGGTCCAGTAGACCTGCTCGAGCCGGCCGTAGCGGGTGACAGGGACCAGCTGGTTCTCATGCCAGGTGGCGCCGCCGCCCGACATCACCTGCTCGATCTGCGGGCCGATGATCGGCCAGATCTCGGCCCAGCAATCGCGGCCGCGCTGGCCCAGCGCCGACGGGTGACGCTCCGGGCCCATGGTCTGGCGGTAGGCGTCGTTATAGAACTGGATCAGCTCCGGACCCCACCAGATGAACATCGGGTGGTTGGTGTTGAGGACGATGCGGATCGCGGTGCGCAGACTCTGCGGCCAAAACTCCGGAGCGCCGATCGGGTTCGCCGTCCAGTCGTGGGAACGCATCAACGCGCCCATCTCGCCGCCACCGGCGAGAAAGTCTTCGGAACCCGACCTGTTGATATCCAGCATTGTTACGCAATCACGAGCGAAATCTCGGCGTCATAGTAGCCGGGAAAACTTAACCGCCTGCCCTGATCGGCGCAAATAGCGGCTTCGCAACTGCGTTATTTCATAAGTCCGGCAGCGGTCAGGGCGCGGGTAATCACCGCGTTGATATCAAGCACGCGGCGGCCAGACGGCTCGCGCGGCTTGAAGCGGCGATCGCCAGTGGCGCGCGGCGTCGCAGTGAGGGTCTCGACCGGAACCTCGGCAGGGACCTGAGCAGCGCTGGCCACGACCGCCGGCTTCGGCAGCCCGGCGGTGAGGCCAAAGAACTGCGCGATATGCCATGAGGAGGAGATTCCAGCCTCGATCAGGAAGGCGCCTTCGAGGCCGTAACGCTCTTCGTCGCTGCCGATTCCGAGCGGGGTGCCATGAGCCATGTGGGTGATGGTGAAGGATTCCACGATGGTGTCGCCGTCGGCGTTCCACCACACCTGGCGCGGATAGCCATCGACCTCGGCTTCCGACATCGGCTGCTCCGGCAGGCCGTGCAAGTTGGTCCACTGCTTGACGATCTCGCCGGCATTGGCCGGGTTCACAGTGCGGTCGGCGCTGCCGTGCCATACCGAGATTTTCGGCCACGGGCCGGCATGGGTCGAGGCATTGCGCACGAAATCGCCGAGTTGCTGCGCCGGATGCGCGGGAGCGCGATACATGGCGGTAAGCGCATCCTGCATGCTGTTGGCGACGCCGTAAGGCAAGCCGGCAATGATCGCGCCGGCGGCGAACACTTCGGGATAGGTCGCCAGCATCGCCGACACCATGGCACCGCCCGCCGACAGGCCGGTGATGTAGATCCGCCTGCTGTCGAGGCCGTGGGCCTCGACCATGTGGCCGATCATCTGCCGGATCGACAGCGCCTCGCCACTGTCGCGCGTGGTATCGTCGGCATTGAACCAGTTGAAACAGCCATTGCCGTTGTTGGACGACTTCTGCTCGGGCATCAGCAGAGCGAAGCCATAGCGCTCGGCAAGCGCCGACCAACCGGTGCCGACGTCATAGCCGGCGGCCTTCTGGGTGCAACCATGCAACACCACGACCAGCGGCGGCCGGGCCTCCAGGGTGTCGGGCAGATAGGCAAACATCCTGAGATCGCCGGGATTGCTGCCGAATCCGGTGAATTCGGTGATCGGGCTGTCGCCGCCGGGCCGCAATCCGCGCGCCAGGCCGTCGAGGCCATTGATTCCGGGCATTTTCGGGAGGCGGCGGAGGAATTCGATATTATCTGCGAGGGACACGGCAGCTCCTGGGTCGGGCAGGTCTATAACAGGGCTGGGTCGATATAGTTGCTGCACTGCAAAATAAAATGCCGACGAAATGAACGATCCGCGACACAGGTATGCAAGTATGCGGTATTGGGGACGTTCGACTGCCCTGTTGGTCAGATCAGTCCCGCCACATGCAGCAGGGCGCCGGCCGCAGCACAGGCGGCAAGCGTCTGCAGCATGCCGACCTTGAAGCGGAACACGGCGAGCAGCGCCGCCGCCGATAGCGCGACCGCCCAGCCATTGATGCTGGCCAGCACCGGCGCGTCGAAACCGATGCCGCCGACCAGCTGCAGCGGCCTGACCTCGCGGAACATGGTGTGGACGGCGAACCACACTGCGAGATTGAGGATGACGCCGACCACCGCCGCGGTGATCGCCGCCAGCGCCGCACTCAAGGCCTTGTTGCCGCGCAATGTTTCCACGAACGGTGCACCGAGGAAGATCCACAGGAAGCACGGCGTGAAGGTCACCCAGGTGGCGAGCAGGCCGCCCAGCGTGCCCGCCAGCAGCGGCGAAAGCGTGCCGGGCGCGCGGAACGCGGCCATGAAGCCGACGAACTGCAGCACCATGATCAAGGGCCCAGGCGTGGTCTCGGCCATGCCGAGACCATCGAGCATTTCGCCGGGCTTCAGCCAAGCATAATGCTCCACCGCCTGCTGCGCCACATAGGCCAGCACCGCATAGGCGCCGCCGAAGGTCACCATGGCCATCTTGGAGAAGAACACCGCAATCTGGCTGAACACGTTGTCCGTGCCCAGCGTCAGCAGCAGCGCCACCACCGGCGTCAGCCACAGCAGCAGCCAGATGCACGCCGCCAGCAGCGACTGCCGCACGCTCGGCCGCGCATGGGCGGGCATGTCCTCGCCGAGCAGGCTGTCGCCATCGCCGTTGCCGGCCGCGCCATGTCCGCCACCGAGGTTGAATGCCGCGAGCCCAGCCTTGCCGCCGAGATAGCCGATCAGGCCGGCACCGAACACGATCGCCGGAAACGGGACATCGAGAAAGAAGATGGCGAAAAACGCGAGCGCTGCCAGCGCGCGCATCACATTGTTCTTCAGCGCGCGGCTGCCGACCCGCACCACCGCCTGCAGCACGATGGCCAGCACGGCTGCCTTGAGTCCGAAGAACAGCGCCGCGACGATGCCGACCTGGCCGAAGGCGGCATAGATCCAGCTCAGCGCCATGATGCAGACGGCGCCGGGCAGGATGAACAGTCCGCCGGCCATCAGCCCGCCGGCCGTGCGATGCATCAGCCAGCCGATATAGGTGGCGAGCTGCTGGGCCTCAGGGCCAGGCAGCAGCATGCAATAGTTCAGCGCATGCAGGAACCGGCTCTCCGAGACCCAGCGCTTCTCGTCGACCAGGATGCGGTGCATCACCGCGATCTGTCCGGCCGGTCCGCCGAACGACAACAGCGCGATGCGCAGCCACACCGCAAACGCCTCCCTGAAGGTCACGCCATGGACGGCGGGCTGCGGCGCGGCGCGCGGAATCGAAACGGCGTCGGTCATGTCAGGCTTTCGCTTTGGCCGATGGCCAGTTATGGGTCTCGCCGCTGGCGTCGCGGCACCAGCGATAGAAGGCATCGTACAGATTCAGCCCGGCCTCAAGCTGTTCGAGATCGTCGGCATACATCCGCGACAGGCCGAGCGAGGCGGCGAGCAGGCCCGGCGCTTCCGGCGCCAGATCGAGCCGCGCGGTGTCCGCCGCGCGCACGATGGTGGCCAGCCGCAGCAGCGGCGGCGTGGCGAGACCCAATTCGTCGATCATCACGTCGAAGGTGCAGAGCTCGCCGCGGTGGCTCCAGAACACGCCCTCGATGTCGAACGGCGCGGCATCGAACTTCTCGCCCACCGCCGCGACCTCGGACGGCGCCACGAACATGAACAACGCCCTGGGATCGACGAAACGCCGAACCAGCCAGGGACAGGCGATACGGTCGATCTTCGGCCGTTCCCGCGTGACCCAGACGGTGCGACCCTGGGCATTGTGCGGCGGCAGTTTCGCAGTCGGCACGCGCGGCAGGCTGGCCGCTTCCCAGGCAACGTAGCCACCTTCCAGCGTGTCGGCCGGCACGCCGGCCTCGCGCAGCAGGGCGGCGACGCCATGGCTGAGCTTGAGGCCGCGATGACAGATCACGACGGCGGAGCGGCCGCGGAATTCCGCGGCCCACTGGCTGGCCTCGCCATAGGGTCGCCGGAGCGACCCGGGCAGCAGCAGTGGCGAAGCGGCAAAGTGCTCGTCGGTGCGGACATCGACGAGCACGGGACACTTCGGTGTCCCGATCAGGCGAACGAGTTTCTCAACGGAGATGCTGTTGATGGATGACATGGCGCGTCCTTGCAGGAATGCGGGACGCGATACTTGGGCATGACGCCTCGTGGGGAGATCGCTTTGTCCCCATGCCTCACTATCCAGCCGAAACGGTCGGGCTGTCAATATGCCGGCGCCGGCGCGCGGGCCGGCGGACGGGGGAATTGATGCGCGGGACGAACGGTCTTCGAAGTGAGAAGCCCCGATGACCTGCCCCGCGCATCTTCCTCGGATCGAAGGAGGCTCCGGCTCGACAGCCACATCAGCGCCGGAGGACTCCGCCTTCTTTTCTGGAATGCGGCGACGTTGATAGCTGGAGTTGATTAAAGTTCTATGGCTGAGCCGCGACGCATCCGCAGCAGCAGCCACGCGCAAGCGATCAACGACAGGGCGCATGCGCCGAAACACGCAAGCAGCGCACCTCTTGACGTGCCGGCGTCCCGGATTGCGAAGTACAATCCACCGATGGTGGCCACGCCGGCGGCATTGGCGATCTGCGCGGTGGTGCCATAGACACCGGCGCCAGACCCCGCGCTGCGCGCCGGCACCGTCGACAGCACCGCGCCGGACAGCGGCGCCATCACCAGCCCCTGGCCGTAGCCGAACACGACCAGCGGCAGAGCCAGCAGCCATGGCGACGGCGCAGACACCGCCGTCACCAACGCCGCAAGCGCGGCGAGGCCGAGCAGTTGCAGCCCGCAACCCTCGATCAGCACCAGCCGGCCGCGATGCCGGGCGCGGACGCCGCTGTGGCGGGAGGCAATGACGAAGGCCAGCGCCAGCGGCACGAATACCAGTCCGGCACGCAGCGGGGCGATGTGCAGCGCGTTCTGCATGAACAGCGTCATCACCAGGTAGAAGGAAATGTTGGCGAAGAAGAAGCAGAACACCGCACTGAGGCCGCGGGTGAAGGCGGCATCGTCCAGCAATGCGAGATCGACCAGCGGCATGCCGCCGGCTGCCGCCACATGGCGCTCGAGCCGCACGAAGCCGGCGATCACCGCCACGCCCAGAATCATCGCCAGCCAGACCCATACCGACCAGCCGAGTTCGCGGCCGAACAGCAGCGGCCCGATCAGACAGAGCAGCCCGACGAACAGCACCAGCGCGCCCGGAATGTCCAGCCGCGTGCCGGCGCGGCGCGGCGCGGCAGGCATCAGCGCCAGCGCCGCTCCGACGATCAGCGCGCCCACGGGCACATTGACGAAGAACACCGAGCGCCAGCCGAGCCCGGCGACATCCAGCGTCACCAGCACGCCGCCAAGCAGGAAGCCGGCGGCGCCGGCCAGCCCCAGCACCACGCCGTAGATGGCAAAGGCCCGGCTGCGCGCCTCGTCGGCGAACAGCACATGGATGGTGGCCAGCACCTGCGGCACCATCAGCGCCGCGGTGGCGCCCTGCGCCAGCCGTGCCACGATCAGCTCGGGGCCGGAACGGGTCAGCCCACACCATAGCGACGTCATGCTGAAGCCGAACACCCCGGCAATGAACACGGCTTTGGTGCCATGGATGTCGCCGAGCCGGCCGCCGGTGACCACCAAAGTGCCATAGCCGATCAGGTAGATGGCGATCACCGCTTCGATCTCGGCCGCCGAGGCGTGCAGTTCGGCGGCGATGGTCGGGATCGCCACATTGACGATGAAGGCATCGACGCCGAACATGAATTGCGCGGCCACCACGATCGCCAGTACCCACCAGCGGCGGGCAGTATCAGTCTTGTTGGCAACCGTCTGATGCATGGCTCGACTTCCCGCGACGTCCCGGCGGCACCCGCCTTGCCGTCAACTTACAGGGGCCGGTCATCGTGTCGATGACCTCGCAGGTAAGCGCGGTCCGCCGCGAGCCGCGCCGCGAAGCTCAGCCGAAAGACCTTGCCGCCGCCAGCGCACCAAGTCTGCCGGTGATCGCGAAGAACTCTGCGACAGTGTCGTCGATGATCGCCTTGACCGTTTTCACCTCGTCGATGAGTCCGGCGGATTGCCCGGCCAGTGCGGGGGCGGCTTCCATGTCGCCGCCGAAATAGAGATCGCGGATGCCCTTCAGCGCATCCGGCCCCATCACGCCCTCGTCATAGATCGCTTTCGTGCGCTGCGACTTCAGCGCGCGGATGCACGGCGTCGACTTCTTGTTGAGCATCAGCGTACCGGTCTCGGTCGATTCAACGATGGCGTTCTTGTAGTTGGCGTGCACCGGGCTCTCGGCGCAGCTGACGAAGCGGGTGCCCATCTGGATCGCCTCGGCGCCAAGCGCAAAGGCCGCCGCCATGCCGCGGCCGTCGCAGATGCCGCCGGCGGCGATCATCGGCACGTCGGTGCGGGCGCGGATCGCCTGCAGCAGCACCAGGGTGGAGACCTCCTCGGGATTCTTGAAGCCGCCGCCCTCGGCGCCCTCCACCACCAGGCCGTCGATGCCAGCGTCGACGCATTTCATCGCGGTCTCCACCGTCGGCACCGCATGATACACGACGATCCCCGCCGCCTTCAGCGGCGCGATGAACTTTGCCGGACTGCCGGCCGAGGTGGTGACGAACTTGACGCCGGACGCGCAGACGAATCTCAGCATCGCGTCGTCGCGAAGGAAACGGATCGGCAGATTGACGCCGAACGGCAGGTCGAGCGCCTTCATCTTGCGGATCTCGTCCTGGCAGGCCTCGGTCTCACCCGACGAGGTCTCGATGATGCCGAGCCCGCCGGCACGCGACACCGCGGAGGCCAGTTGCGTGCGCGCAATCCAGCCCATGGGCGCCTGCACGATGGGGTATGTCGCACCGGTGTGCGCGAGAACGCGGTTCATGGGCAGCCCTGGTCTGATGACACGTTGCGACGGCGGATGCCGTCGCGTCCTTGCTATCAGGTCGGCCCGCTTGCTTCCACCTGGCGCGCCGCGCGGATGCTTATTCCGCACGGCGCAATGCTGTCATCCGCAATGCGCGATCAGCCCCACGGACCGCGCCCACGCGACGCGGCGCTCCACGGCCCGCGCGGCGCGCTGGCGGGGCCCGCAGAGGCCTGACCACCGATCTGCCTTGCCAGTTGCTGCAGCGCCGCAATGCGGTTCTGCGTCGACGGATGGGTGGTGAAAAGATTGTCCATGCTGCGGCCGGACAGCGGATTGATGATGAACATGTGCGCGGTGGCCGGCGCGCGCTCGGCGTCCTCGTTCGGGATGTGATGCGCGGCGTTGTCGATCTTCGCCAGCGCCGAAGCCAGCCACATCGGATTGCCGCAGATGCGCCCGCCCATATCGTCGGCGGCGTATTCGCGGGTCCGGCTGATGGCCATCTGCACCAGCATGGCGGCGATCGGCGCCAGGATCATCAGCGCCAGCTGGCCGATGATTCCGGGGCCACCGTTGTTGTCGCGGTTGCCGCCGAAGAACATTCCGAATTGCGCCACCATGGAGATGGCGCCGGCGATGGTCGCGGTGACGGTCATCAGCAGCGTGTCGTGGTTCTTCACATGGGCCAGCTCGTGCGCAATCACGCCGGCGAGCTCCTCGCGGCTGAGCTGCTGCATCAGGCCGGTGGTGACGGCCACGGCGGCGTTTTCCGGATTGCGACCGGTGGCAAAGGCGTTGGGCTGCGGATTGTCCATCAGATAGACTTTGGGCATTGGCAGATTGGCGCGGGCGGCGAGATCGGCGACCAGCCGATACAGGTCCGGCGCATTTCGTGGATCGACCGGCTGCGCGCCGTGCATCGACAGCACCATGCGGTCGGAATTCCAGTAGGCGAACAAGTTCATGCCGGCCGCCACCAGCAGCACCAGCGTGGCGCCGGTTGCGCCGCCGATCAGATAGCCGACCCCCATGAACAGAGCGGTCATGCCGGCCAGCAACATGGCGGTTTTAAAGTAGCTCATTGGTCCTCCTGCCCGCGAGATCACGCCGGGATTGGCGCTGCGGTGCCTCCTTCAGATGGTGATGGCGCGGGCCGCGGCGCAAGACGTTGATCTGCGGCAGCGCGTCGCGGCCGTACCGGGAACGCATTGAAGGGCGGCCGCAGGCCGCGGCCTGATGCGCTGGCACAACGAGTACAACGTCAGGCGAGCTCAAAGCAGCCCGCCGGCTTTCGTTCCCTCTCCGGCTTGCGGGGAGAGGTGAACCAAACTACTTCCGTAATAGTCCTGCGCCGTCCCACACCACCGTCTGCAGCAGTTTTGCGGGCGGCGCGGCGAGGCCGGCGAGATAGCTGTCGCCTGCCGGCGAGCGGCCGGTCAGCGCGGCGAAACGGAGGAAACCGATGGGCAAGGACCTCGATCCCCTGATACTCGATCTGCTGGAATGGATCGCGCGCGCGCCGCGCTCCTATGGCGATGTGCTCGACGCCTGGCGCACCTCGTGTCCTCGCCTCACAGTGTGGGAAGACTGCATCGACCGCGGCTACGCCATGCGCGAGCATCATGCGGGCCGCGAGGTGATGGTCGGACTGACGCAAACCGGGCGCGACTTCCTTGGCGCGCACGGTCGGACGGCGCTCAATCGGCAGGCTGGTGACGTTGCCGCGACCGAAACGGCGCAGGCCAGTGCGCTCACTGCATAACCAGATACCGGAGCGCCGGTGATAGCTGCGGCGTGGCGCCCTCGATATGGCTGCCCGGTAGCTACGCTTAAGGAAGTTATAATTCCGACCTGCGTAGTCTGCCCCTATTGAATCGGCCGGCGCATAGCACGCCGCATTTTTCTGGGGTCCTCATCGTGAAATTGCTCAACAACCTCCCGATCTCCGCCAAGCTCGGCATTCTCGTCGGCGTCACCCTGCTCGGCCTGTGCGCCGCCGGCTTCCAGGCGACGCGCCTGGTCAGCCAGGAAATGATGGCGGCACGGATGGACCAGATTCACGCCATCGTCGACACTGCGCGCAACCTGGCGATCGGATTGCAGAAACAGGTTGAAGCCGGGGAGATGACCAAGGACGCCGCGATCAAGGAATTCTCCCGCCGCGCCCGCACCATGACCTACGACAACGGCAGCGGTTATATCTTCGCCTACGACATGGACGGCGTCACCATCGCGGCGCCGGATCCAAAGGCCATCGGCACCAACCGACTCGACGTCAAGACCAACGGCCGGGCGCTGTCGCGCGAACTGCGCGACGGCGTCGCCGCCAAGGGCGAGGTCACACTGCACTACGAATACATGAAGCCCGGCGAGAAGGAGCCGATCCGCAAGGTATCCTATGCAGTGGCGATTCCCGGCTGGAACATGTTCGCCGGCACCGGCGCCTATATCGACGACCTCGACACCAAGCTGACACCGATCATCTGGTCGCTGGCGCTGGCGATCTTCGGCATCGCCGTGGTCGCCGGCCTGATCGCCTGGTTCGTTGCCCGCAGCATCACCCGGCCGCTCGGCCTGCTCGGCGCGCGCATGAAGGATCTCGCCGCCGGCGAGATCGAGACCGACATTCCCGGCGCCGGCCGCCGCGACGAGATCGGCGCCATGGCCGAGACGGTTCAGGTGTTCAAGGACAGTGCCATCCGGATGCGCAGCCTCGAACAGGAGGAAGCGGCCATGCAGACCCGCGTCGCCGCCGAACGCCGCGCCACCATGATCAGCCTGGCCGACGGTTTCGAGCGCAGCGTCACCGGCGTGGTGAAGTCGGTGGCAAATTCCGCCGCCGGCATGCAGGCCACCGCGACCTCCATGACGACCACCGCCGACGAGACCAGCGACCGTGTCGCCACCGTGAGCTCGGCGTCGGACAAGGCGCTGGGCAATGTGCAGACCGTGGCCGCCGCCGCCGAAGAACTCTCGGCCTCGGTGCAGGAAATCTCCCGCCAGGTGGCGCAGTCCACCGAGATCGCCCGGCAGGCGGTGAGCGAAGCGGACCGCACCAATTCCACGGTGCAACTGCTATCCGGTGCCGCCGAAAAGATCGGCGTGGTGGTGCAGCTCATTCACAACATTGCCGAGCAGACCAACCTGCTGGCGCTCAACGCCACCATCGAGGCGGCGCGCGCCGGTGAGGCCGGCCGCGGCTTCGCGGTGGTAGCCTCCGAGGTCAAGGCGCTCGCGACCCAGACCGCCAAGGCCACCGAGGAAATCTCGGCGCAGGTGTCCAGCATGCAGTCGACCACCGGTGACGCCGTGATAGCCATCGGCAGCATCAGCACGACGATCGAGAAGATGAGCGAGATTTCGATGGCGATCTCCTCGGCGGTCGAGGAACAGGGCGCGGCCACCCGTGAGATCGCGCGCAACATCCAGGCCGCCTCCGCCGGGTCCAGCGAGATCGCCAGCCATATCGGCAGCGTCAACACCGCCGCCTCGGCGACCGGACGGGCGGCCGGAGAGGTGCTCACCGAGGCGCGCGAGCTCGACGGTCACGCCAGCATGCTGCAATCGGCAGTGGCAGACTTCCTGCGACAGGTCCGGGCGGCCTAGAATCCCACGCGGCCGGCAGGCGCTGGCTACTTGAAAAGCAGCGCCAGCTTCATGAGGTCGGCGGGCTCCGCAACGGGCGGCGCCTTGTTCGCGAGCAGCGGCGCGTCAGGATATTTTCGGACGCCGTTGTGGTCGATCACGAACAGCGGCCGGATCTGCCGCGCCTGGCTGTCCTCGACCATGGCCATGCGCCGGTTGTCGAGCAGCAGCCAGTTGCCATCCAGCCGGACGGCGGCGACCGCGTGGTCCTCATGGCGCCCCAGGTCGCGCAGGATCACGAGACGCAGATCGTCGGCGGCGATGCCCGCCACGCGCAGCGCCACCAACTTGGCGATGGCGTAGTCCTCGCAGTCGCCGGCGCCTTCGGCCAGTAACGCCAACGGCGAACGCCACACGTCCACGGCGCCATACAGCGCAAGATCGCTGGCGGGCCGGATCGCCAGATTGATGGCGCGGTTGACCTCGCCGAGCCGGGCCCGGCCATCGCGGGCCATGGCCTCATCGACGATGCCGAGCAACTGCAGGGCGGCCGCCGAGCCGCAGCGCGCGCGATCCTCCTGGCACAGGGTGATGACCAGCAGCTCCGCATCGATCTCACGCTCGACGCCGAGCCACTTGTCGCGCAACTCGCCGCCCGGCACCGGGGCGGTGAAAAGCCCGAACGGGCCGATGGACCGTGCCGCGACCGGGATCGCGGCCGGATTCAGCATTCCGGCGATCGCAGAGGCCGGACCGCACAGGGCCAGACCGCAGGCCAGCAATCCGGCGCGCCACGACGGCACACGTTTGAAACTCGACATCTGACACCCCCTGTCCGGGCATCGGCGGGGTGACAGCCCGCACGCGACCGGATCATTCGCGCCAATCATGGGCCGCGGGATTTTCAACCGGCTTAAGGCCGCATGGTTGCAGGGGCGGAGTTTGCCAGCGTGCTCAAAGCGGGATGGCGCGATTGAAGACAAGTTTAGCGATCCGGAACCGGCGTCCGCAGCGTGACCGCGCGACCGGGCTCCCATGGCGCATTAACTGCAGTTATTGGTGCGCAAGCGTGCACTTTCGCATTGCACGCGCCGATGGTATGCAGGACGGAAGTATTTCCTCTTTTTTAACCTTTGCGCGGTGTCGCCATTGAACTTCGCCGGGAAATTCGACTTTTCGTATTTTGATGCGGATGGCCTTTCCGGGTCGTCGGTGGATGTGCAGGCGAACAGCGGCGGGCTCGAAGGCGCGCAGCACGGCATTGTCGTTCCCGACGCGCATCTGCTGTTTGCCGGCGACTACAAGCGCGCCGGGCTCGACCTGGTGCTGTCGAAGGACGGCCACGACCACGTCGTACACGATTATTTCAAGGGCCACGTCCGCGCGGCGCTGTCG
>DATCUS010000242.1:0-5329 GCA_036561845.1 Tardiphaga sp.
GCCGTCGTCGCGGCTCGGCCAACGGAATTTGCGCAGTGGAAACAGCGACGCCAGTGCCAGCAGCACGAACAGGCCGAGCCCGACGGCCCGGGCCATGAACGGCAGCGCCAGCCACAGCCCGGCCCAGGACACCACCAGGAACACGCCGACGACGCTGAACAGCCGGGCAAGATGCGGCCACAACCGCTCCCACCCGATCGCGACACGCGCCCGCAGCAGCGCCTGCGCCAGCTGATGCTGCGCCAGCGCGTCGGGATCGCGCGATGGGTCTGGTCGGTCGGGGGGCGAACCGCTCAACAAAATCTCCGGGTTACCGAATAGCAGCCTAGCACGGCGGCAACAGTGAGGCATGCCGCAAACGACACAACCCACATGCAAGGCCTGAGCCTAAGGCGATTTCGGCGCGATGGGGTCACGAAGGCGTGAGGGGCGCATCCATCGTCATTCCGGGGCGCGGGCGGCGATAGCCGCACGCGAACCCGGAATCCCGTGGTGTTTTTAACTTTCAGGCCCGCTCAACATGTCGAGGTTCCGGGTTCGCTTGCGTTGATGCGCTCGCGCCCCGGAACGACGGCGTCAGCTCACAGCCAGGGCGCGATCCTGTCCATGGCGATCAGATCCTCGACCTCCACGCGGGGGCGGACCACGGCGTATTGATCGCCGTTGACCAGCACCTCGGGCACCAGAGCGCGGGTGTTGTAGGTGCCGGCCTGCACGGCGCCATAGGCGCCGGCGGTCATCACCGCCACGAGGTCGCCGGGCTTCGGCGCCGGCAGCTTGCGATCGAGCGCCAGATAGTCGCCGGTCTCGCACACCGGACCGACCACGTCGGCGACGATCATCGCATCACCAGGGCCGGCTTCACGGACCGGCAAAATCTCGTGATAGGCCTCGTACAAAGTCGGCCGGATCAGGTCGTTCATGGCGGCATCGATGATGACAAAATTCTTGCCGTCGCCGTGCTTCACGTAAATCACCTTGGCGACCAGAATGCCGGCATTGCCGACGATCATCCGGCCCGGCTCGAACATCAGCGTGCAGCCAAGATTGTGGCTGACGCGCTTGACCATGGCGGCGTAGACGGACGGTTCTGGCGGCACCGCGCGGTCCTCATAATAGGGAATACCGAGGCCGCCGCCGAAATCAACGTGACTGATGGTGTGACCGTCGCTGCGCAGCACGGTGACGAAATCCGCCAGCAGCCGGAATGCGGTTTCCATCGGCGCGAGATCGGTAATCTGGCTGCCGATGTGCATGTCGACGCCGGTCACCTGAATGCCCGGCAACGCCGCGGCGCGCGCATAGACCGCACGCGCGCGGCTGATGGGAATGCCGAACTTGTTCTCGGACTTGCCGGTGGTGATCTTGGCATGGCCGCCGGAATCCACGTCGGGATTGACGCGCACCGAAATCCGCGCAATGCGGCCCATCTCGGTGGCGATGGCCGACAGCAGTTCGAGCTCGGGCTCGGATTCGACGTTGATGCAGAGGATGTCTTCCGACAGCGCCGCGCGCAGTTCGACGGCGGTCTTGCCGACACCGGAAAACAGAATCTTCGACGGCGGGATGCCGGCGGCCAGTGCGCGCTTCAGCTCGCCGCCGGAAACCACATCGGCGCCGGCGCCGAGCTTCGCCAGCGTGCGCAGCACGGACTGGTTCGAATTGGCCTTCATGGCGTAGCAGACCAGCGTCTTCACGTCGGCGAAGGCCTCGCTGAACACCCGGTAATGCCGCTCCAGCGTCGCCGTCGAATAGCAGTAGAACGGCGTGCCGACGGCTTCCGCCATATCGGCAATATTCACACCCTCGGCGTGCAGCACGCCGTTGCGATACTCGAAATGGCGCATAAGCGGCTCAGTCCAGCAGCGGATCGAGGATGAAGGGTTTCTTCCGGCCCTTCGCGGCCAACGGCTGGCCGTTGTCGCCGGGCGCTGCATTGAACAGGGCTGAACCCTTGCCGGCCGCGCCGTCAGTATCCGGATCGATTGCCGGCGCGGAGCTGGCCAGCGGCTGCGCCGACGACTGCGGCGGCAGGTCGAGCCCGCCCTTGCGGCCACAGCCAGCCAGAGCCAATGCTGCAGCGGTCAGAACAAGAAGAGCCCATCGCGAAGACGCAGGGCGGGTCGTAAAATTCACGGCGATATCCCCAAATACCCCGGCACCATACAAAGATTGCCCGGCCGTGGCGAGACCCACACAACGTTCCATTTGAGGCGCAACGACGGCAGAAGATGCGGCGGCGGCCTCTTCTCTCTCCCCGCTTACGGGGAGAGGCGAAAACCGCAATCAGCGCGATTTCCGCTCTTTTTCCAGACGCTTGAGCCAGGCCTTGGCCTGCGCCTTGACGTTTTTCGGCGCCGTGCCGCCATAGCTGACCCGGCTCTTGACGGAGGATTCCACGGACAAGACCGCCATCACCGCGGCGGTAATCTTCGGCTCGATGGCCTGCATCTCGGCCAGCGGCAGTTCATGCAGCGCGACACCGTCCTTCGACGCCCTGGCGACGATCCGCCCGGTGACGTGATGGGCATCGCGAAACGGCATTTTCAGGGTCCGCACCAGCCAGTCGGCGAGATCGGTGGCGGTGGCATAGCCCTCGCCGGCCGCGGCATGCATGCGGACCTCGTCCGGAACGATGTCGCGAACCATGCCGGTCATGGCGCGAATCGCCAGCGACAGTGCGCCAAAGGCCTCCATGGCGCCCTGTTTGTCCTCCTGCATGTCCTTTTGATAGGCCAGCGGCAGGCCCTTCATGACGATCAGGAGCCCGGTGAGCGCGCCGATGATGCGGCCGGTCTTGGCGCGCACCAGTTCGGCGGCGTCCGGATTGCGCTTCTGCGGCATGATCGAGGAGCCGGTGGTGAACTTGTCCGACAGCCTGACCAGGCCGACCAGCGGCGAGGTCCAGATCACGATCTCCTCGGCGAAGCGCGACAGATGTACCGCACAGATCGAGGCTGCCGACAGGGTCTCCAGCACGAAATCGCGGTCGGACACCGCATCGAGCGAATTGTTCATCGGCCGGTCGAAGCCGAGCGCCTTCGCCGTGGCGTGGCGGTCGATCGGGAACGAGGTGCCGGCAAGCGCCGCGGCGCCGAGCGGGCTTTCGTTGAGCCGCTTGCGGGCGTCCTGGAAGCGGCCGCGGTCGCGCGCCGTCATCTCCACATAGGCCATCAGATGATGGCCGAAGGTGACCGGCTGGGCGGTCTGCAAATGGGTGAAGCCGGGCATCACCGTGTCGGCATGTTCCAGCGCCCGCTCCACCAGCGCCAGTTGCAGCGCGGCCAAAGCGGCGTCGGTCTCGTCGAGGGTGTCGCGGACATAGAGCCGGAAATCGGTGGCGACCTGGTCGTTGCGCGAGCGGGCGGTATGCAGCCGCCCGGCGGCAGGGCCGATGATCTCGGTCAGCCGGCTTTCGACATTCATGTGAATGTCCTCGAGCGCGCGCTTGAAAGTGAACTTGCCCTGCTCGATCTCTGACAGGATCGTGTCTAGACCCTTGGCGATATTTTTCGCATCACTCGCCGTAATGATGCCCCGGGTGGCGAGCATGGAGGCGTGCGCCTTGGACGCGGCGATGTCCTGGGCATAAAGGTGGCGATCGACGTCGATGGAGACATTGATTTCCTCCATGATGGCGTCGGGACGTTCGCTGAACCGGCCGCCCCACATCTTGTTGCTCATGACCTGCCACTCATCTCACGCCGAATGCGGACCTGCCGCGCCGGCTCGATTGCCTGTATAGGGCTCTGCATAGCCGGATCTGATACAGAATGACAAACGATATGCCTGACACGCCCCCGTCCCGCCCGGCCAGAAGCCGTCGTCCCCTCGTGATCGGCGCGGTCGTGATCGGGGCCGTCATTGGATATGCTGCGGTGTCCCACTTCGACGGGATCTGGCGCAATGCGGCGCCGGTCGATCCCACCTGCCTCCCGGCCGTGGCACTGGCGAAGAAGCTGGCACCGCTGGCCCATGGCGAGGTTGCCGCACTGACCATGGCCTCGACGCCGCTGCAGATCCCGGATCTAGCTTTCAAGGACGCCGACGGACAGCCGAAAAAGCTGTCCGACTGGCGCGGCCGGACCGTGCTGGTGAACCTGTGGGCGACCTGGTGCGTGCCCTGCCGCAAGGAGATGCCGGCACTGGACGAGCTGCAGGGCAAGCTCGGCGGCCCCGATTTCGAGGTGGTGGCCATCAACATCGACACCCGCGATCCGGCCAAGCCCAAGGCGTTCCTGAAGGACGGCAACCTCGAGAAGCTCGGCTATTTTACCGACAGCAACGCCAAGGTGTTTCAGGACCTCAAGGCCGTCGGCCGGGCGCTGGGCATGCCGACCTCGGTGCTGATCGACGGCAACGGCTGCGAGATCGCCACCATCGCCGGCCCGGCGGAATGGGCCAGCGACGACGCGGTGAAGCTGGTGAAAGCGGCGCTGCACAAGTAGCCACGAGACCTGCGTCCAGATGTCGCCTCGGAAAAACGGCCGGCCGGTCGGATCGTTGCCCCCTCGTTCGTCTTGAGCATATGGGCGCGCCGAAGCCTCGCTTTCGCGCCACCGCAGGAGAGGACACTGCATGGCTTATGTGGACGGATTCATCGTACCGGTGCCGAAGAAGAAGCTGGCGGCCTATCGCAGCCTGGCGCGGAAGGCTGGCAAGGTCTGGCGCGAACACGGCGCGCTGCAATACCACGAGGCCGTCGCCGACGATGTCAGCGTGGGAAAATTGACGTCGTTTCCACGCAGCGTGAAGCTGAAACCCAGTGAAACCGTGGTGTTTTCCTACATCGTCTACAAGTCGCGGAAGGATCGGGACCGCGTCAACGCCAAGGTGATGAAGGATCCGCGCCTGACCGAAATGATGGACCCAAAGGCGATGCCGTTCGACGGCAAGCGGCTGATCTTCGGTGGCTTCAAGAGCCTCGTCGAGGCCTGAGCGCCGGAAACGTCAAGCGGCGATGTCGAGATTGCCGCCGACACCGGCGGCGAGATTGGCCTGCGACGACTGCTGGGCGGCGCCGAGCAGCGTCAGCACCATGGATTTTTCCATGTCGGCATTCGATTTCATGATCGCGCTACCGATCTGCGCCTGGGTTCCCCCTGCCTGCATCGCGAGCGCACTTGCAACCAAAGCCATGTCCATCAACGCTACTCCGTACGACTGAAGATGTAGCCCGGCAATCGTTAACGAATGTTTCTGCGGCGGCTGTCAGCCGGCATTGGCCCTGAATGCTGCGCCGAGCGCTCGCAGCGCGCCGCGGGCGCGGGCGTCGGTCAGGTTCGAATACAGCAGCACCTCGCGGCGCGGCAGCCGCGGCAGGCCGAGC
>DATCUS010000243.1:0-34685 GCA_036561845.1 Tardiphaga sp.
GGACCCGCGATGCGCCTGCAATGGCTGCAGTTTTCGCCATTTTCGCTGTTCCCCTGATGGCCTGTCGGCTCTCTATGCGCTGCCGCAGCTTGAGCCACAAGCCCGCCGCCACCGGCCAAATTATGGGCTGGACCCGCGCCGCGATTTCAAACAACATTATTGAAGTGTTCACTTCAATAAATCGGCAGTCGGTTACCGCCGATCGCGCACCCCCGAAGATGCAGTGGAGAGACCGATGGCCGCGACAGAACAGGAAGATCACCCCGCCGGCTACGTCCGCAACACCTGGTATCCCGCCGGATGGTCGCGCGACGTTACCGACAGGCCGGTGCAGCGACAGATCCTCGGCGAGATGGTCGCGCTATACCGCGGCGAGGCCGGCGGTGTCTTCGCTCTGGAAGATTCCTGCCCGCACCGGCTGACGCCGCTGTCGATGGGACGCGTCAGGGGCTCGGCCCTCGAATGCGGCTATCACGGCCTGACCTTCAACGGCACCGGCCAGTGCGTTCGCATTCCCGGTCAGCCTCACATCCCGGGCAACGCCCGGGTGCGCAGCTATCCTGTCGCGGAGAAGATGGGGCTGATCTGGATCTGGATGGGCGATCCGGCGCTGGCCAATCCGGCGGATATCTACGACCTGCCGCAGTTTTCCGATCCGGAGTGGAGCTCGGCCGAGGGCGACGCGCTACACATCGCCTGCAACTATCTCAATCTAGCGGACAACCTGTGCGACCCGGCCCATGTGAGCTTCGTTCACCTGTCGACGCTGGGAACTCCGGCGGGTGAAGACATCCCGGTGCAGACCGAGGCGCGCGGCGACGACCATCTGGTGACGTGGCGCTGGATCATCGACTCGCCGGCGATCCCGCTATTCCAGAAGTTCGGCAACTTCACCGGCCATGTCGATCGCTGGCACTATTATCACTATCATGCGCCAAGCATCGCGGTCATAGATTTCGGTAGCGCGGCCACCGGCACCGGTGCGCCGGAGGGCAAGCGCGACGACTGCATCCAGATCTACGCCTGCCACTTCATCACACCGGTGGATGAGGACAACTGCATCGACCACTGGCTGCATGTGAAGAACTTCAAGGCCGACGACGACACCAATCGCCGACTGTCCGACCAGTTCCGCATCGCCTTCAACGAGGACAAGGAAATCCTCGAGGCGATCCATCGCAACGAGAAAGAGCCGCGCAAGCAGCGCCCGCTGCGGATCGCCATCGATGCCGCGCCGATCCGCATGCGCCGCATGGTCGGACGGATGATCGAAGCCGAACAGGCTCCGGTCAGTATCGCATCCATCGGCTGAACGATCGTCACAACAGCATCTGAACGTGCCGATTCCACGGGTCGGACAACCAAGGGGACAAAGATGAGATTTCTTTTCCGGACGCTGTCGGCTGTTATCGTCCTGGGTTCGGCGGACCAACTGGCCCATGCGGGGGACACCATCAGAATCGGCGATCTCAACAGCTACAAGGCCATGGCGGCGAATACCCAGCCCTATCGCAACGGCCTCGACCTCGCGGTCGCGCAGGCCAATGCCGCGGGCGGCGTCATCGGCAAGCAGCTCGAACTGGTCTACCGCGACGACGGCGCAAATCCCAACGATGCCGTGCGCGCCGCCGATGAACTGATCCTGCGCGAGCGCATCGATGTGCTGACCGGTACGATCCTCAGCCATGTCGGCCTTGCGGTGGCCGACTTCGCCCGGCAACGAAAGATGTTCTTCCTGGCATCGGCGCCATTGACCGACAAGCTGGTCTGGGAAAATGGCAATCGCTACACTTATCGCCTGCGGCCTTCCACCTATACCCATGCCGCAGCATTGGTTCCGGACGCAGTGAAGCTTAACAAGAAGCGCTGGGCGGTGGCCTATCCGAACTACGAATACGGGCAGTCCGCCGTTGCCACCTTCAAGACGCTGCTGAAGCAGCAGCAGCCGGATGTCGAATTCGTCGCCGACATTTCCGCCCCGCTCGGCAAGATCGACGCCGGCGCGATCGTCCAGGCGCTCGACGACGCCAAGCCCGACGCCATTTTCAATGTGTTCTTTGGCCCGGATCTCGCCAAATTCGTGCGCGAGGGTACGACGCGGGGCACGTTCGAGAAACGCAACGTGGTCAGCTTGCTGACCGGCGAGCCGGAATATCTCGACCCGCTGAAGGACGACGCACCGAAGAACTGGATAGTCACCGGCTATCCCTGGTATCTCATCGCGACCCCGGAACACGCCGCGTTCCTGCGCGACTACCAGGCCAAATTCAACGACTATCCGCGCATGGCCTCGCTGGTCGGTTACGCCACCGGCAAGGCCCTGGTCGCCGGCATTGCCAAAGCGGGCTCGACGGACTCCGAGAAGCTGGTTGCGGCGTTCGCCGACCTGCGCTTCGATACACCGGCCGGCCCGGTCACCTTCCGCGGGATCGACCACCAGGCCACGCTGGGCCTCTATGTCGGCCACACCGGCCTCAAGGACGGCAAGGGCGTCATGACCGACGTCGTCTACAAGGACGGCGCCGCCTTCCAGCCCTCCGATGCTGACGTGCGCAAATGGCGCGCGGCGGACTAGGTTTCGGCAGAAAGTCCCAGCACGAAAAAGCCGGCCTTCTTGCGAGGGCCGGCTTTTGACGATCGCGGTAACGACTACTCTGCCGGGACGTACTTGCCGTTCTTCACTGTCAGCAGGATGCGCGAGCGATCGTCGACGCCGTTGCGGTCCTTGTCGGTGAAGTTATAGACGCCCTGCGTTGCGGCGATTTCCTTTTCCGACAGCAGCGCCTGGCGGATCGCCTCGCGGAACTCCGGCGTGCCGGGCTTGGCGGTTTTCAGCGCCACCGGGATGACGCGTTTCAGAATCTCGAACGCATCATAGGAATGGCCGGCAAACTGGTTGCGGCTGTCCGGGCCGTATTTGGCCTCGTAGGCGGCGTTGAGCGCGAGGCCGGGCTTCTTGGTCAGCGCGCTGTCGGGCTGGCCTTCGGGATTCATCACCGGGCCGGAGGCCATCAGCACGCCTTCGGCGGAAGCACCGGCGATGCGGATGAAGTCCATCACGGCGGCGCCGTGGGTCTGGTAGATCAGGCCCTTGTAGCCGCGCGCACGCAATTCCGTTTGCGGCAGGCCGGCGCCGGCACCGGCGGCGCCCACCAGGATCGCATCGGGATTGGCGGCGATCAGCTTCAGCGCCTGGCCGGTGATCGACGTATCGGGCCGCGCGAAGCGCTCGTCGTCGACGATGGTCATGCCCAGCGACGCGGTCTGCGCCTTGAGGTCGGCGAACCACAGGTCGCCGTAGGAATCCGAATAGCCGATATAGCCCACGGTCTTCACGCCGTGCGCCTTCATGTGGTCGTACATCACCCGGCCGACGATCGCGACCGGCTGCGGCATGTCCACCGACCATTTTTCCCGAGCCGGCGTGAACGGCATGGGCGACAGGCTGAAATGCGGAATGCCGGCCTCGTTGGCGACGGTGGACATCGCGGCCGACGACGGCACGATCGACGAGCCGATCATCAGGTCGGCTTTCGACTCGGTGACGAAGCGCCGCGCATTGGTGGTCGCGGTGGCGGGATCGCCGCCATCGTCGAGCACGATCAGCTTCAGCGGCACGCCGCCGATCTCCTTCGGCACGAATTCCAGCGCATTGCGCTCGGGCACCCCCAGCGCCGCGGCGGGACCGGTGGTCGACAGGCTGATGCCGATGGTGATGTCGGGGGTCTGCGCCCAGGATGGCGAGGCGACAGCCAGTGTGGCGGCGACAGCCACCATGGCCACATGAAGTCTGGTCATTCGTTGTTCTTTCAAGAGACTGCCGTCCGCCCGAACGAAGACCGTGCGATCTCCTGTCAGGCAGGGCTGGACGGTCCTGGCAGCGTGATGCGTCGCCCGGACCGTGGGAGGGGGTGGCAGACTTAAAGCGATACCGCACCGACCTCAACCGCGACCGCTGCCGGGCAGCCAGACCGCACCGCATGGCCCAGCCACAAAAAAACCGGCCCCCTTGCGGGGGCCGGCTGACATCGAACGCGTCCGGTCTTACTTGACCATGACGTATTTGCCGTCCTTTACTGTGAGCAGGATGCGCGAACGGTCATCGAGGCCGTAGCGATCCTTTTCGGTGAAGTTGTACACGCCCTGACTGGCGGCCAATTCCTTCTCCGTGAGCAGCGCCTGACGGATCGCTTCGCGGAACTCCGGGGTACCGGGTTTGGCAGTCTTCAGCGCCACCGGGATGACCCGCTTGAGGATCTCGAACGCGTCATAGGAATGACCGGCGAACTGGCTGCGGCTGTTGGGGCCGTACTTGGCTTCATAGGCGGTGTTGAGCGCGAGGCCGGGCTTCTTGGTCAGCGCGCTGTCGTCCTGGCCTTCCGGATACATCACCGGACCCGACGCCATCAGCACGCCTTCAGCGGCCGGACCTGCGATGCGGATAAAGTCCATCGAGGCCGCGCCGTGGGTCTGGTAGATCAGGCCCTTGTAGCCGCGCGCGCGCAGTTCGGTTTGCGGCAGCGCTGCGGCGGTGCCGGAGGCGCCGACCAGCACGGCATCGGGATTGGCCGCCACCAGCTTCAGCACCTGTCCGGTCACCGAGGTATCCGGCCGGGCAAAGCGCTCTTCGGCAGCAATGCTGATGCCCATCGCCGGCCCTTGGGCCTTGAGATCGTTGAACCAGAGATCGCCGTAGCTGTCCGAATAGCCGATATAGCCGACGGTCTTGATGTTGTGCGCCTTCATGTGCTCGTACATCACCTTGCCGACGATCGGGATCGGCTGCGGCATGGCGACCGACCACTTCGCGCGCTCCGGCGAAATCGGGAAGGGTGCCAGGCCGAAATGCGGGATGCCGGCTTCATTGGCGACGGTGGAGACCGCCACCGTCGGCGGCGTGGTCGCCGAGCCCATGATGATATCGGCCTTGGATTCGGTCACGAAGCGGCGGGCGTTGGTGGTGGCGATGGTCGGATCGCCGCCGTCGTCGAGCACGATGACCTTGAGCGGCACGCCGCCGATTTCCTTCGGCACGAATTCCAGCGCATTGCGCTCGGGAATGCCGAGTGCCGCCGCGGGGCCCGTGGTGGTGGTGGTGATGCCGATGGTGATCTCGGGGGTCTGGGCCTGCACCGGGCCGGCGATGGCCAGCGAGGCAGCCACAGCCGCAATCGCCAAACTGAGCTTGGTCATTGGTATCTCCCTGGGGTTCGTTTTTTCTGGGTCTTCTAGATCAAACTTCGCAGCTTTAATCAGCCCCTTCTTTAGGTCAGGGCACTGGCGGGGGAAAGGCCCGGCCAGTTGCCCCTTCGCCGCAGCCTAGCGCGGTGCCATGCGCAAGGAGGCGTCGAGCCGGACCACCTCGCCATTGAGGTAGGGGTTGTCGATCATGTGCAGTGCCAACGAGGCGAACTCGTCGGCATGGCCGAGCCGGCGGGGGAACGGGATCGCCGCGGCCAGGCTGTCCTGGGCCTCCTGCGGCAGGCCGGCCAGCAGCGGGGTCATGAACAGGCCGGGCGCGATGGTCAGGATGCGGATGCCGAACTGGGCCATCTCGCGGGCGATCGGCAGGGTCATGCCGACGATGCCGCCCTTGGAGGCCGAATAGGCGGACTGGCCGATCTGGCCGTCATAGGCCGCGACCGAAGCGGTCGAGATCACCACGCCGCGCTCGCCACCCTCCAGCGGCTCCAGCTTCGACATCGGGTCGGTGGCCAGCCGGATCATGTTGAACGAACCGATCAGATTGACCCGGATCACCTTTTCGAAATCCGGGAGCGCCATCGGGCCTTCGCGGCCGATCACCCGCTTGGCGACGCCGATGCCGGCGCAATTGACCAGCACCCGCGCCACGCCATGGGCCTTGGCGGCGGCCGCGACCGCAGCCTCGCCCGATGCGGCGTCCGACACGTCGCAGTGCACGGCGATGCCGCCGATCTCTTTTGCGACTTTTTCAGCCAGCGCCATGTTGAGGTCGAGCACCGCGACCCTGGCGCCCTGCGCGGCGAGCTTGCGCGCGGTGGCCGCACCGAGGCCGGATGCGCCGCCGGTGACAAGTGCGGCGTGGTCTTTCAACTGCATGGTGTCCTCCCGTTCGTGTCGTTGTTACTTGTCATTCCGGAATGCGCTTCGGCAGGCAACAGCCGGTCGGAGTACAGACCCGGAATGACAGTTCAAATCGCAATAACCTTCGCGTCCTCCGCGCCGGCATAGATCGCCTCGATCAGGGCGGCCCGATGCTCCAGCACCTTGCGCTGGTTGACCGAGCCCTTGTCCGTGATCTCTCCGACATCGATGGACAGCGGCGTGTCGAGCAGCACGGCGCGGGTAATGCGCGTCGAGGAGCCCGTCGAGCCTGCCAAAAATGTCTGCAGCCGCTCCTGGAACGCGGCGCGGATCAGGGGATCGGCCGCGGTCGCCTTGAGGTCGTCGAGCGGCAACGTCGGATTGATCAGCCGGCAGCCGTCGAGATCGAGCACCACCAGCGCCGAAAGCTCGTCGCGGTTGATGCCGGCGATCACCACGTCGCGCACCAAAGGCGCGCAAGTGGCGATGAAACGGGCGCGCAGCGGACCGACGCTGACCCAAGTGCCGCTGCCGAGCTTGAAATCCTCGGAGATGCGGCCGTCAAAATCGAAGCCGGCGGAGAGGTCGTCGGGATCGACCGGCTTCAGCGCGTCGCCGAAGATGTAGTAACCTTCCTCGTCGAACGCCTTGGCGGTCAATTCCGGTTCGCGCCAGTAGCCCGGCGTGACATTCGGCCCCTTGGCGCGGACCTCAAGCTTGCCGTTGTTCGGCACCAGTTTGGCTTCGTTGCCGGGCACCGGCAGGCCCACATGACCGGAGCGGCTGGTCAACGGCGTCACGCACATGAAGAACGGCGCGGTCTCGGTGGCGCCGAGCCCGGTCAGCATCGGCACGCGCACGCCGGTCTGCTGCACCGACAAGGCATCGAGGCTGTCCCAGACGAACGGCGACAGGCCGGCGCCGCTGAAGAACATGGCATGCAGCCGGCGAAAGAATTTTTCGCGCAGTTCCGCATCGTCGCGCAGGTAGGGCAGCAGGGATTCGTAGCCCTTCGGAACGTTGAAATACACCGTCGGCGAGATCTCGCGCAGATTGCGGATGGTGGCGGCGATACCCGATGGCGTCGGCTTGCCGTCGTCGAGATACATCGAGCCGCCGTTGAACAGCGTCAGCCCGACATTGTGGTTGCCGCCGAAGGTGTGATTCCACGGCAGCCAGTCGATGATCACCGGCGGCTCGTCCTTCAGGAAGGCCAGCGTATCGCGCAGCATGATCTGGTTGGCGCACAGCATGCGCTGGGTGTTGATGACCGCCTTCGGATTGCCGGTCGAACCCGAGGTCAGCAGGAATTTGGCGATGGTGTCGGGGCCGATGGCGTCATGTACGGCATCGAGATCGGCAGCCACCGGCGTCGCCAGCAGGTCCGCCAACAGGGTAACGTGGCGGTCCGGCAGCGCGCCGAAGGACGTCACCACCTCGACGTCGTCAGGCACATTGGCGTGGATCGCGCCGGCGAAGGCCTCGGCGTCATCGACGAACACCAGCCCGGGCGTCAGCAGCTTCATCAGATAGGACAGCTTGCCGAAGTCTTTCGAGACCAGCGAATAGGCCGGCGACACCGGGACATAGGGAACGCCGGCATAGAGCGCGCCGAAGGCCAGCAGGGCGTGATCGACCGAATTGCCGGACAGGATCACGATCGGCCTGTCCGCGGACAGGCCGCGCGTCAGCAGCGCCGAAGCGATGTGGCGCGTGATCTGCAGCATCTCCTCATAGCGGATTTCGCGCCAGCCTCCGGACGCATTGCGCTCGGCCATGAAAACTCGGTCAGGCGCCTCTTTGGCCCAATGATGCAGATAGTCTGTGAGGCGCGTCGGATAGTCGCCGAGGGGATTGGTGGGCCGGAGATAGATGGTGCCGTCGCCGCGTCGCTCAATGGTGACGGTGGTGTCGCCGAACGAAATCGGGCGCAGCGGATGCACCGTGTCGGCCCGTGTCGTCTGATCGCGCTTTTCGGCTGTTGCAGACATGATGTTGTTTCGACCCTGGTTTATTTTTTTAAGTAACAATCAGCTGGGCTGCACTTTCGCCGCCTTGCGGTCGAGGAAGGCCTGGATCCGCGACTTGGCCTCCTTGTCGCTTTGCGCCACCCCGGCCATCAGCGATTCCAGCAGCAGCCCGGTCTGCGGACTTGCATCTGCTATCAGAGGCAGCGCCTGCAGCACGGCAAAATTGGTCATTGGCGCATTCTGCGCCACGCGCTCCGCCAGTTCCATCGCCTTGGCGAAGGCGCCGCCCTCGGCGGTGAGGTACTGCGCAAAGCCGTGCTGCACGCCTTCCGCCGCCGGATAGATCCGGCCCGTCAGCATCATGTCGGCCATCCGCGCCACGCCGATCAGCCGCGGCAGCCGCACCGACCCGCCGCCACCCACAAAGATGCCGCGACTGCCTTCCGGCAGCGCGAAATAGGCCGAGGGCTCGGCGACGCGGATATGCGACGCGCAGGCCAGCTCCAGCCCGCCGCCGATCACCGCACCGCGCATCGCGGCGATCACCGGCACGCGGCAAAACTGCACGCGGTCGAACGCCCGATGCCAGGTCCGCGAATGCAGCATGCCCTCACTGGCGTCGCGTTCGGTGAGTTCGGACAGGTCGAGGCCGGCGCAGAAATGCTCGCCGATCCCATGCACCACCACAGCGCCGATCTCGTCCGGCAAATTGGCAAAGCACTCCTCGATCTCGAGGATGATGGAATCGTTCAGCGCATTGCGCTTGGCCGGACGGTTCAGTCCCACGGTCAGCACCCGGCCAACGGTCTCGATAGTCAGCAAAGAAGTAGCGATTGGGGCGGCGTCGGCCATGGCGGCAAATATGTCCTGATGAGAATAGTTATGTTTTATAACGATTTGTGCGGGAGTCAATCTTGCGCTGCGGTATGGCTCAGCGCGGTTTCCGGGAAGCGGAAGAAATTCGCGTCCGCCTCTTTCACAACACCTGGTGCACGTCGAGTTCCACGCGATCCGGATGCCGCGCGCCGACCCCGATGAACAGGCTCTGCATCAGCCAGCGATACTCCGGCGCCCCCGTCTCGAACCGCGGCACCGAGCGAAAGTAGATCAGCGCCGGATCGACGGCCTCGCCACGGGCGATGCGGTCGAGCGCCTGCTTCGGTCCGAACCGCATGCCGATATTCTCGATATAGACCACCGCACCGTCATCGAGTTCGAACGCGTATTTCGCTTCAAGCTCGGTAAAACCGTCCGGGCGGATAATCTGGAAATCGGCGCCGCCCGGATGGATCGTGCCGTTGATGCCGTCGCCGTGCACGGTGCCGCCGAGCACCGGGATGACGCGGCGGACGCCATATCCGAAATCGCCTGCCACGATCGGCGCGCCGACCTTGATGGCGAGGCTGAACACATATCTTGTCGAAAGCTCTGGCGGCATCGCGCTATCCAATCATTCTCGTCGGCAGCCAGGTGGCGATCAGCGGGAACAGGATCAGCAGCACCAGCCGGATCAGGTCGGTGACCACGAAGGGCAGCACGCCCTTGAAGATCGTGGCCATGCTGACGTCCTTGATCACGCTCTTGATGACGAACACGTTCATGCCCACCGGCGGATGGATGAGGCCGAGCTCCACCGTCATGACGATGACGATGCCGAACCAGATCGGATCGAAGCCCAGCGCCATCACCACCGGAAACACGATCGGCACGGTGAGGATCACCATGGCCATGGCATCCATCAGGCAGCCCAGCACCAGATACATCAGCAGGATCAGCGCCAGCACGCCGTAGGGCCCGATGCCGAGTCCGGTGAGAAACTCGGTCACGTGCTGCGGGGTCTGGGTGATGGTGAGGAAATAGCCGAAACACAGCGCGCCGATCAGCACCGTGAAGACGGCTGCCGCCGTCCGCGTCGCCTGCAGCAGCGACTGCAGGATGCCCTCGCGGTTCAGCTTGCCCCTGAGCACGCCGATCAGGAACGCGCCGACCGCACCGACCGCGCCGGCTTCCGTCGGAATGAAGAAGCCGCCATAGAGGCCGCCGATCACGAATACGAACAGCAGCAGCGGCGACCAGACGTCGCGAATCGCCAGCGCCCGCTCGCGCCAGGAGGCCTTCGGCCCGGCGGGCAGGAAATCGGGTTTGACCACGCCGATGATGAAGATGGTGATCATGTGCATGACGATGGCCAGCAGGCCGGGCACGATGCCGGCGATGAACAGCTTGCCGATGTCCTGCTGGGTGATGATGCCATAGACCGCCAGGACCGTGGACGGCGGCAGCATGGCGCCGAGCGTGCCACCGACGGCGATGACGCCGGTGGCAAAGCTCTGCGGATAGTTGAAACGGCGCATCTCCGGATAGGCGACGGCGGAGAACGTCGCGGCGGTGGCCACCGAGGAGCCAGAAATAGCGGCAAAGCCGCCGCAGGCGGCGATGGTGGCGATACCCAGCCCGCCCTTCCAGTGGCCGACAAAGGTGTTGGCGGCGCGGAACAGCTCCCGGCTGATGCCGGACACCGACACGAAGGCGCCCATCAACAGGAACATCGGGATCACCCCGAACGAATAGTCCGTCACCGTGCGCATGGTGGTCTGGCCGACCAGCTTCAGCGCCGGCGCAAAGCCGGTCAGATAGCCGAAGCCAGTGATGCCCACGAGGCCCATGGCCATGCCGACCGGCACGCGCAGCAGCATCAGGACAAACAGGCTGACGAACCCGATCAGGGCGACCGCTTCATTACTCAATTCCATCACGGTCTACTCTGCAGTCTTGATTTTGGGTTCATGCATCTGCTCGGGATGCGCGATGAGCCGCCAGGTCCGGATCGCGATCAGCAGCACCGCCGAGACGTCGCCGATCCAACTCACCAGGAAGAACGGCCACACCGGCAGTTGCAGATCCATGGTGACGATGTTGCTGCGCCAGGTGTCGGCCACCTTGTCGAACAATGTGTACGTCTGCACCGTCACCACGAACAGCAGCACCAGCGTGGCGAAGATATCGATCCAGCGCTGGTATTTCGGCGTGACATTGGCCCACACCAGATCGACGGTGATGTGCGAGCCGCGATAGCTGGTGGCCGCGATGCCCCAGAAGATCAGAATGCCCAGCATGAACTGGCCAACATTGTAATAATCGGGGATCGTGACCGCGAAGAACTTTCGCATGAAGACGGCGACGAAGGTGTTGAGCGCGACGATACCGACGAAGAACGCGGCGATCCATTCGATCGAATCGATGAAGCGATCCATCACGTCTTTTTTCGGCGGCGGTGGAAGGCTCAGGATGCCGTCGGGAGCAACTTGGGGAATGGTGGTCATGAAAACTCGCAGACTAACGGCTCCCTCTCCCCGTTCTTACGGGGAGAGGGTCGGGGTGAGGGGCAATCGCGCGGCATGATGCTCATGATGGGGCAGTGTGACTTCGCCCCTCACCCGGCTCCCACGCGCAAGCGCGTGAAAGCCGACCTCTCCCCGCAAGAGCGGGGAGAGGTTAAGAGCCTACAATCCCGCGTCGTACTTCTTCAGCGCGGCCTTCAGATCGGCATCGACCTTGTCGGGATCGCCGCCGGCCTTCTTGACCTGCGCAGCCCAGCTGGCATGCAGCGGTTCAACGCCCTTCTTCCATTCGGCCAGCTGCTCCGGCGTCAGCTTGTAGACCTCGTGACCTTCCAGCGCCTTCATCTTGGTTCGCCCATTGGCCTCGAAATCGGTCCAGGGATCGGTGACCTTGGACGCCCACTCCGGCGTGCAGTGGTCATCGATGATCTTCTTCTGGCCGGCCGACATGGAATTGTATTTGGCGAGGTTGATATTGTAGGTGAACACGGTGGTGTAGAGGGGCGTGTCGATGTGATACTTGACCACCTTGTCGATGCCGAACAGGAAGATCGAGCCCCACGGGAATGCGATCTCGTCGGCGACCCCGCGCTCGATGGCGTCGCGGGATTCTGGCGCCGAGGCCTGCACATTGGTGCCGCCGAACAGCTTGACCATTTCACCGATGGTGCTCTGCGCCGGTCGCACCTTCACGCCGTTGAGGTCGGACGGCAGCACGATCTTCTTCTTACCGTGCAGGGTGCCGGGATCGTGGATGAAGGCGAAGCACAGCTTAGTGTCCTTCATCTCGGTTGGCGCGTATTTGTGGTACCACTCGTTGAGCGCGAGGGTGCCCTTCTTTCCGTCCGAAAACACGAACGGCAACTGACCGGCGGCCACGATCGGGAAGCGGCCGGGCTGATAGCCGGGGTTGACGTAGGTGATGTCGGCGATGCCGTCACGCGCCATGTCGTAATGGTCGAACGCCTTGCCGAGCTGCTCGGAGGGAAACACCGACATTTTGATGGTGCCGCCGGAGGCTTTTTCGATGTCGGCGGCCCAGGCCTGGGTGGCCGGCACCAGCGGATGCGCCGGCGGCACCCACAGCGACACCTTCATGTTGACGGTCTTGTCCTGCGCGAGCGCGGGCGTCACGCTGGCCGCAACCAGCAACGCCAGAATGGCTTTCCTCATCGACATCTTCTCCCCAGTAACTGGGACCTTGAACGGCCCCTTTGCGAATATTGTTATATGATATAATTATCATTGCAAGCGGGCCTGCAACCATCCGCGGCGCTTGACGCCCGTCGCTGCCGGCCCGACCGAACCTATAATAGATGCAGGAGGAAATGTTGCGGACAAAAGTTGCAATCATCGGTGCCGGTCCCGCCGGTCTCCTGCTGGGGCAGTTGCTCCATTCCTACGGCATCGACAACGTGATCCTGGAACGCAAGGACCCGGCCTATGTGCTGGGGCGGATCCGCGCGGGCGTGCTCGAACAGGGCGCGGTCGGCCTGATGGAGCAGCTCGGGATCACCGAGCGGCTGCATCATGAAGGGCTGATCCACGACGGCATCGAACTGCTGTTCGGCGGCATCCGCCACCGCATCGATCTGAAACGAGCCTCCGGCGGCAAGTCGGTCACCGTCTACGGCCAGACCGAAGTCACCCGCGACCTGATGGACGCCCGCGCCAAGGCCGGGCTCACCACAATCTATGACGCCGACCAGGTCAGCCTGCACGATTTCGACAGCGACCACCCGCGTGTCCGTTACGTCAAGGACGGCGTCAGCCACGAGATCGCCTGCGATTTCATCGCCGGCTGCGACGGCTTTCACGGCGTCAGCCGGCAGAGCGTGCCTTCTGCCGCAGTGCAAACCTATGAGCGGGTCTATCCATTCGGCTGGCTCGGCCTGCTCTCCGACACGCCGCCGGTGTCGCCGGAACTGATCTACACCAACCACGAGCGCGGCTTCGCGCTGTGCTCGATGCGCTCCACCACCCGCAGCCGCTATTACGTGCAGTGCTCGCTCGACGAGCATGTCAAGGAATGGTCGGACGACCGGTTCTGGGACGAGCTGCGTTCCAGGCTCGATCCGGAAGCCGCCGAGGCGCTGGTCACCGGACCGTCGATCGAAAAGAGCATCGCGCCGCTGCGCAGCTTCGTGGCCGAGCCGATGCGGTTCGGACGGATGTTCCTGGCCGGCGACGCCGCCCATATCGTGCCGCCCACCGGCGCCAAGGGGCTCAACCTCGCTGCCTCCGACGTGCATTATCTGTCGCAGGCGCTGCGCGAATTCTACGACGAGAAATCCTCGGTCGGCATCGACTTCTATTCGGCGCGCGCGCTGAAGCGGGTGTGGAAGGCGGTGCGGTTCTCGTGGTGGATGACCTCGATGATGCACCGCTTCCCCGATGCCGACGGGTTCGGCGCCAAGATCCAGCAGGCCGAGCTCGACTACATCGTGCATTCGCAGGCCGCGACGGCGTCGCTGGCGGAGAATTACGTGGGACTGCCATATTGAGTGCCGCACGTGTCCCGGACGCGGTGCGGCATTCTTCATGCCGCTCCGCAGATCCGGGGCGCGGCGCAATGACGGCGCAGAATGATGCAGATGATGGCAGACAACGAACTCATCCTGTATTTCGCGCCCGGCTCCAGTTCGATGGCGGTCCACATCGCCCTGCATGAGATCGGCGTGCCTTTCGAGCCACGTCCGCTGTCGTTCAGACGCGAAATGCGCAGGCCCGACTTTCTCGCCGCCAACCCGGCCGGCAAGGTGCCCACGCTGGTCGTCAACGGCAAGCCCCTGACCGAGGTTGCGGCCATTCTGTTCTACCTGGCGAAACGGTTTCCCGACGCGGAGCTGTTGCCGAGCGACGATCTGCTGGCCGATGCCCAGGCGCTGTCCTGGATGTCATTCATCGCATCAACCCTGCATCCGTCGCGCCGTCAGGGAATGGACCACGTCGAACATGTCTATGGTATTGCCGACCGCCGCCTGGGGGCAGGCTGGGCGCTCGGCCCTTATTCGGTCGCCGACATTCACCTGTTCCGGCTGTACTGGCGGCTCATGGAGTCGCGCAAGCCGGCACTCGGCACTTTCCCCAATCTCGACGCGCATTATCAGCGCATGATGACGCGCCCGGCGGTACAACGGACCATCGCGATCGAAGCCGCCATCGGTTACGAACTGCCGGCATAGATGCGCAATCCATTTCAAATTCCGTTTTAAACTTTGTTGCTCTGTCCCCGGCAGCACGATCCGGCTCATATGGAGACAACCTCCTCCATCGCGAGCACCATTGCATGACCATCACCGACATCCCCGACGGCTTCGAACGCCACTTCCGGCAGAGCCCGCTGACCGATCCGTGGGAGCCGATCTATTCGAAGCGCACCGACAAGGCTGTCATCATCGGCCTGAGGCTGGCGCTGCCGCACACCAATTCGCGCGGCATGGCCCATGGCGGCCTGATCACGTCGCTGGCCGACAACGCCATGGGATTGAGTTGCGGGCACCAGCTGGGCGGTGCGACGCGACTGGTGACCGCCAGCCTGTCAGTCGATTTCATCGGCCCGGCCAAAGTCGGCCAATGGCTGCAGGTAGAGACCGAGGTGATCAAGACCGGCCGCACGCTGTGCTTCGCGCAATGCCTGGTGATGGTCGATGGCATGCCGTGCGCGCGCGCCAGCGCGACGTTCAGCGTGGTGCAGAAAAAAGAATAACAGCCTTCGTTCTGCGCGCGGCTTCCTCTGCCAGGCTGCACCTATCGCGCGCCGAACTGCCAGTCAGTGGTTTCGACAGCCAGATCGATAAACGTCCGCACCTTGGCCGACAGCAGCCGCGAGGTCGGATAGACCACGTGGATCGGCATCGCCGGCAACTCATGGTCTGCCAGCACGATCCTGAGCCGGCCCGCTGCGACGGCGTCGGCGGCCTGATAGGCCAGCACGCGGGTCAGGCCACCGCCGTGCTCGGCATGCCAGATCGCTGCATCCGCGACGTTGCTGGTGAAGCGCGGTGCATGGCCGATGCGAATCTCGTCGTCGCCGTCGAGGAAGCGCCACTCGGTTGCAGAGGCAGTAGCGCCGAAATGGATCGTATCATGCGCGGCAATATCGCTCGGTGTCTGCGGTTCGCCGCGCCGCGCCAGATAGTCGGGCGATGCCACCACGATGCGCCGCATGCTGCCGAGGCTGCGCGCGACAAGACTGGAATCGGCAAGATGGCCGATGCGGATCGCAGCATCGACGCCGTCCTCCACCAGATTGATTACGCGATCCGTCAGCCGCAACTCGCCGCTGACCTCCGGATAGCGTTGCAGATAGCTCGACATCAGCGGGGTGACGTGAATCCGCCCGAAACCGACCGGCGCCGACACCACAAGCCGGCCGTTCGGCAGGGTGCGCTCGGCCTGGGCCGAGCCTTCGGCTTCCTCGATATCCGCCAGGATGCGACGGGCGCGTTCTAGATAGCGCGCGCCGACGTCGGTCAGCGTCACCGAGCGGGTGGTTCGTTGCAGCAGCCGGGCGCCGACGCGTTCTTCGAGCGCGGCGATCAGCCGGGTGACGTTGGAGGCCGACAGCCCCATTTTTCGAGCGGCGGGGGCAAAGCCCCTGAGATCGGCGACCGCGACGAAGGCGGCCATGGCGTCGATGCGGTCCATGGCGCTATTTCATATTCTGCAACAATGAACTGTCAACTGCGATCATTGCTGAAGGCGACGTACGGAGCCAGTTTATGCGCAAGACGAGCACATGCTCGCCTGACGAAACCTCGGAAGATTTCGATGACCGACAGCAAGCATTATTCCAGCGACGTCGCCTTCACCCCGGCGGTCAAGGCGATCCAGACCCGAAAAGGCTCGCGCGAGGCATATGCGCGGGTCGAGCAAAATGGCGGATGGCGCAGCGAGGTCGATGACCACCTAAGCGCATTCCTGGCCCAGGCCGACAGCATGTACCTGGCTACCGCCAGCGCCGACGGCCAGCCCTATATCCAGCACCGCGGCGGCCCGAAGGGGTTTATCCACGTGCTCGACAAGCAGACGCTGGCTTTCGCCGACCACAAGGGCAACCAGCAGTTCATCAGCCAGGGCAATCTCACCGAGAATCCGAAAGCGCAGATCTTCCTGATGGACTATGCGCATCGCCGCCGCATCAAGATCTGGGGCGAAGCGCGCGTGGTGGAGGATGACCCGGCCCTGCTCGCCAGCCTCATGTCGCAGGGCTACCGGGCGCGGCCGGAACAGGTGATCATCTTCAAGATCTCGGCGTGGGACACCAACTGCCCGCAGCACATTCCGCAGAAATTCGATGCCGCCGACGTGGGGGCGGCGCTGGCCGCGCGCGATGCGCGGATTGCGGAGCTGGAAGCGGAGGTGGCGGCGCTGAGAGATGCAGCGCCACCACATTGAGGGCCTCCGCGAACCGCGTCAGGCCGCAGCGCTGCACTGCCAGACGTGTTCGGGATAATACTGCGCCATCATCCGCTCAATGTAAGCGACGAGATTGCTGTAGCGCCGGAGCTGGTGCTGCAGCGGCGAGTCGAAGAATGGGGCCATGATCCCCGCCAGCACGGCGAAGGCGGTGGCGTCGGCACCGCACGGGCGATTGCCCATGAGATACGGCTTGCCCGCCAGCAGCACCGACAATGCCATCAATGAACGATCGGCGAGTTGCAGCGCCTCATCGGGCGAATGCCGCCCGAGACCGATGGCCAGATGATTCTGAATTACCCCGTTGCGCGCGGTCTCGCGGACGTCGTCGGGCGCACCATCGAAAAAATGCGATGGACCCTTGGCGAAATTGTCGGGGTTGATCCAGCGAACGCCGACCAGCGCCCAGTACAGGTGATGCTCGATCATGCGCTCGATCGCCCAGGCCTGCGCGCGCTGCGCCAGTTCGAGTCCGGCGTCGAAATCCACGCCATACTTGCGTTCGAGATGCGCACGGATGAACGTCGAATCTGCGATGCTTTCGGCGTCGTCGTCGATATAAGGCACCTGCCCTTTCGGTGAGTCCGCGGGCCGTCCCGGTTTCTTCTCATAGGCCAGGCCCGCCATCCTGAGCTGAACTTCGGTCTTGGTCACGAAGGGGCTGATTTCCGGCAGGTTGAAACCTGGTCCGATGCCGTAAAGGATAATCATGTCGCGCTCCAGTCTGGGAAAGTGCGTCACCGTAGCGAGGGCCTGCTGCCACCATGGTGTCAGCATCGACAGCCCCCAACGAAAGAGAGAGCCATGAGGCGCGCGGATCGCCTGTTTCAGATCATCCAGGTGCTGCGGCGGACGCGGAAACCGCTGACGGCGGACGCCATCGCTGCCGAGTTGGAAACCTCGAAGCGCACGATCTACCGCGATATCGCAACGCTGATGGCGCAACGGGTCCCAATCCGCGGTGAGGCCGGCATGGGATACATTCTGGAACGGGGCTTCGATATGCCGCCCCTCATGCTGACGCCTGACGAAATCGAGGCCGCGGTGTTGGGTGCGCAATGGGTCATCGGGCATGCCGATCCGGCGCTTGCCAAGGCGGCGCACGACCTGGTCGCGAAAATCGCGGACACCGTCCCCGAGCGTCTGCGTCCGTTCGTGCTGGAGCCAGCAAGCCGCGTTCGGCCAGACTTCCACGGCATCCCCGACAGCCTCGATATGGTCCGGATGCGCGCGCATATTCATGCGGGAAAGAAAGTCCGGCTGCGGTACCGGGACGAATCCGGTCGCGACAGCGAACGCACCATCTGGCCGATCGCCCTGGGCTATCTGGAGGCGGTGCGGCTGCTGGCGGCGTGGTGCGAACTTCGCATGGATTTTCGCAGCTTCCGGACCGACCGCGCCGTTGGGGCGGATTTCCTCGACGAAAAGTATCCGGAGCGACGCGACACGCTGCGAGCCAGATGGCGCAAGACGCTGCTCTGGGAACCGCCGAAGGATACGTGATCAACGGCGGCTGGCAGAACGGATCGGATCGGGATAAACCGCGGCATGACAAGCGATGACGCCATAACCAGCGAAGCCAGCCCATGCCAGGCCTGCGGCGCTTGCTGTGCGTATTCCAGCAACTGGCCGCGCTTTACCGTCGAGGACGACGCCGCGCTGGATTTGATTCCGGAGAAATTTGTGAACGACCGGCTGTCCGGCATGCGCTGCGACGGTGATCGCTGTTCGGCGCTGACCGGCAAGGTCGGCGAAAGCACTGCGTGCGGTATTTACGAGATCAGGCCGGACGTGTGTCGGACCTGCATGCCCGGCGATCCGGAATGCGCCATGGCGCGGCGCCGGCATGGCCTGCCGGTGCTGGAGTCCGCTCCCGGCGAAACCGGCCTTTGATCAGGCTGTGACGTGAACGCGATCGCCGGCTGTTTCGATTTCCTCGTCGAGTTCGTCATCCACCACAGGCGAGAACGTGCTGAGCGGCTTGGTCGACAGCGTGATCGCCTTGCGATTGCCGTAGGAAGAGGTGGTGGCCGGGCGCGCCGTCGCGGTTTCGTGCGACAGGGCGTAGAGCGTCGAGCCGACGCGACCGCCAAGCTGAATCAGTTCGCGCTCATCGCAGCTGGCGGCGATGGACAGCGCCAGCGAGTGCAGATGGCTTCGGCGGTAGCAGAACAGCGCCAACATCGCCCGGACATCGGACGAGACGCTTTCGACGAGCTGCGGCAGACCATTTTCATTTGCCCGGTACATCGCACCGAGCAGATCATCCTGGACAGGGCAGAAATCGTTTTCGAAGGCTTCGCGGCTGGACCACATGGGTTTTCTCCTCAGCTACGAGGATGCAACGTAAATTACTAACGGAAGGTTAACCACAACCCCAGTACGTTAACGGGGGACTCTTGAACGATCTCGATGAATAAGGCAGCCGCGCCACATTCTGGTCTCGCCTTTAAGGCGCCGCTCCGCTGTTCGCGGCGATGAAGATCGCCAGGGCAAACCCGGTCAGGTGGTGCAGCGCCTGATCGATCCCGATCAGCGACCAGAACCACGGGTGCGCGAGCGTCACGCCGAGCCGGGAAACGCAAATTCCCTTGAGACGGTCGATGGTGATGTGGATCGCAAAGTCGACCGGTCCGATGAACCAGAACCGCGGCGCGATGATCACCATGATCAACGTGGTGAGGACCAGATGGACGGCGCAATGCGCCAGCAGCGGCAGTGCCCAGCCGGTCTTCTGGTCCTTGCCCTTCGCCATCCAGGCGTTCTGTAGGAAAAAATCCGCGACCACGTGCTTGCCCGTCAGGACCAGCATCCATCCGATCAAAGGCGCCAAGACAACCGACGACGACATTGCGGGAAATGACAAGCCCATGCCCCCTGGGATCAGCGCAACGATGCACATTTATGACAGCACAAATTCGAGAATGCACGCCACGGAACCGGGAAACCCACTGCTTCCAGGCCCGCGTGGCTTCCGGGCAACGATGCCCGGAGACGGAATGGCTCAGCCCGATCGGGCCCGCGCCCGAATCTCCGCAATCGCCTTGCGCAATTGGTCACCCTTCGGGTCGAGCGGTACCGCACGGGCACGCCGGATGGCGTCCGCCAGATCGGGCAATTGCAGGGCGCCGTCGAAAACGGGCTTCGCCAACCCGTCGATAATCTGATGCCATGCCGCCAGGCCGTGTCGGTAGCCGGTGCCATAGCCCTCAATCATCGTGGCGGTCTGCACGACCGCGGCGGCCGCCTCCGGACGTTTCGTCAGTGCGCGATCGATCATATGCAGCCAGCGCTCGACCCAGCGCCGCTCCATCTCGTAGCGCACCGACAACAGGCGCCAGCGCCGCAGCGATGCTTCGAGCCCGAGCCGTCGCCTGCCCCACCAGCCGACATTGCTGAAGCGCATGGCGATGGTCCGGTGCGAGCAACCGACGCATTCCAGCGCCCACAACAAGGGATCGCCGACGATCTCGGGCAACGCCGAGATCAGCTCGTCGGCGCGGAATCGCCGGACATCGACCACCGGCGCACGGCTCGCGGTAACCGGCTCTGCGAGCTTGAGCTGCGCGATCCGGATCGGGTCGTGATAGCTCATGCGCGCCGTCAGCAGCCGCGCGATCTCGCAAAACAGCGCGTCATCCACGCCGTGACGGCCGACGAAGCGGCGCAGCCGGTCGCAATACAGCTGCGCGTAGCCGGGCCCCTGGTAGTCAATCAATATCGCAACGCCATGCAGCGCCACCGTCCTGACCGCATCGGGCAGGCCCCGCGGCAGGCAAGGCGCCGCCGCATCGTCATGGCCCATCAGCTCGGTGAGCGTGGCGCGAATTGCGGAGATGAAACCTGCCACGTACGGATTCCTGACGCCTAGGCCAGCTGGTCGGCGGGAACGGCCGTGCCGCTGTTCTTCGCGAGACGCTGCTCCAGGGTATGAATATTCTCGAACAACCGGGCGCTGGCCAGGCGCAGGAAGAAGAAGCCAAATTCCGGATTCTGCACGTAGAGCTCCTCGACCTGGCTATAGCTGACGCTCAGCACGGTGCCCGCCTCGATGCATTCCAGCGTCTGGGTCCGCTCGTTGGATGGCGACAGCATGCCGAGTTCGCCGACGATGGCGCCGACCGGCAGCTCGATGCCGGATTCCACCAGCCGATAGCGGCCGCTGACGATGTAGAACATGTCCTCCGCCTTTTCATCCTTGTAGAACAGCGCCTCGCCGGCCTCGCACCTGCGCTCGGTCATGAACGGCTTCAGCCATTCCATCGACAGGTCGCTGTTGACGGATTTTTTCACGTCGCGCACCAGTTGCAGCATCTGGTGCAGGCGATAGGCATTGAGTGGCAGCAGTACCGCGTGCAGCGCCATGGTGGGATAATTGTGGGTCGGGATCGAGACCGCGATCAGGATCACATTGGTCAGGATGCCGAACACCCGCAGTGGGATCATTGTCCGCATGGTGCAGGTCGCCACCACGAAGATCGATGCGAACGCGCTGCCGGCGTGCTGAAGGTAGGCCATATCCATGGGAAGTTGCCGATCGTTCCGGGAGATATAATGCGGTCCCCGCCATGCCAATGACCGGGAACCTCCATCCTTGTGGGAATATAACCGATCCCAGCGGAAATGCCGCCACGCTTCCGTGAGATCGATCACACTGTAGGCGAGCCGCGTTGACCTGCTGTGACAGCGCGGGCAGGTTGCGGCCGCCCTGCCCCCAAGGAGAACAACATGTCGGAAACGACGGACACCGCCAGCACGCCGCTTCTCACCATCGACGGCCCCCGCGCCACCATCCGGCTGAACCGCCCCAGGCACCTGAACCGGCTGCAATCGGTCGATCTCGACACCTTGCTGGGTCAGTTCGACCAGGTCGAGGCCGATCCCGCCGTCCGGGTGCTGGTGCTGACCGGGACCGGCCGCGCCTTCAGCGCCGGTTTTGATCTCGGCGCCATTGCGGAGCGGGCCGGCAGCGATGCCGAGCAGCCGAGCGCCGGCTCATCCTTCGAGATCGTTGCCAACCGGCTCGAGGATCTGGCCCTGCCGACCATCTGCCGGCTCAATGGCGGGGTCTATGGCGGCTCCACCGATCTGGCCCTGGCCTGCGATTTCCGCATCGGCGTCGACAGCTGCGAGATGTTCATGCCGGCCGCGCGGCTCGGCCTGCATTATTACAAGAGTGGCATCCAGCGCTACGTCACCCGGCTCGGCGTCGACAACGCCAAGAAGCTGTTCCTGACCGCGCAGAAGATCGACGCGCCGGAGATGCTGCGGATGGGCTACCTCACCGCCACCGCCCCGGCGGAGGCGCTGGACGCCGAAGTCGACAGGCTGGCGACCATCCTGGCCGGCAATGCGCCATCCGCCATGCGCGGCATGAAGCGCGCCATCAACGAATTCGCCCGCGGCGAACTCGACGAGGAAGCCGCCAACCAGCGCGCCCGCGACAGCATGCGCGGCACCGAGATCAAGGAAGGCATTCTGGCGTTTTCGGAGAAGAGGGCTCCGAGATTTTGAGCGAGCAGGAATGGTGCGGCGTTCTTCCTTCTCCCCTTGTGGGAGAAGGTGGCCGCGCGAAGCGCGGTCGGATCAGGGGTAGCTAAAGGCTCAGAGTTCGCAACTACCCTCACCCGTCTCGAACCGCTACGCGGTTCGATCCACCCTCTCCCACAAGGAGAGAGGGAAGAAGTGCGCTGCAGCTACTCCACAAACGTCGCGACGTCCGCGAGCTTGGCCCGCGTGGTGCGGTAGCTGTTGACCTTGTGTTCGCTATCGGGAAAGCCGAACGAGATGCCGCACACTACCCGGCGATCGTCGCCAAGGCCGAAGTGCTTGCGCACCACTTCGGAATGAAACGCCAAAGCCGCCTGCGGCACGGTGGCAACGCCGAGCGCCTGGGCCGCCAGCATGAAATTGCTGACATAGCCGCCGCAGTCCACCGCGCCATAGACACCCAGCGCCTCGTCCGTGGTGATGATCGCCACATGCGGCGCGCCGAAGAAGTTGAAATTCTCCATCGCCTGCCTGGCATAGGCCGCCTTGTCGCCGCGTTCGATGCCGAGCGTATTATAAAGCTGGAAGCCGCTCTCGCGGCGGCGCTCCAGATAGACCCCGCGATACTCACGTGGAAACGGGAAGTCGCCGGAATTCGGCGCGCCCGATGCCGCCACCGGATACAGCGCGTCGCGAAATTTTCTCGTTGCCTCGCCGGAGGTAATTGTCACCTGCCACGGCTGGCTGTTGCACCACGATGCCGTCCTTTGCGCCGCGGCTAGAATCCGTTCAATGGTCTCGCGCGGCACCTGCTGCGGTCTGTAGGCACGACAGGAATAGCGCGCGGCGAGCAGGGATTCGAGCACGTCGATGGGAGCGATGTCGGTCATGAAGTCCTCGTCAGGTAAAGCGCGCCTTCTTCCTTCTCCCCTTGTGGGAGAAGGTGGCACGGCCGAAGGCCGTGACGGATGAGGGGGTACTGCCAGGCCAGGAGTTCGTGGCACCCCTCACCCGTCCGCGCTTCGCGCGGCCACCCTCTCCCACAAGGGGAGAGGGAAAAAAGTAAGCAAGAAGCTATCGTCCCTTGGTCGGGATCTTGTTGAACGGCACGTCCTTGTCGACGCGGATGTCGCCGGGCAGGCCGAGCACGCGCTCGGCGATGATGTTGCGCAGGATCTCGTCGGTACCGCCGGCGATGCGGATCGACGGCGACTGCAGCAGCATCGCCTGGAACTGGCCCCCGACCTCCGCCATCGCCGGGTCGGTCAGCATGCCCGAGGCGCCCTGCAGGTCCATGGCGAAGGTAGCGATGTCCTGCGCCATGGCGCCGGCCACCAGCTTGCCGATGGAATTTTCCGGCCCTGGCCGCTCGCCCTTGGACAGCGCCGACACCGCGCGGTAGCTGGTGTATTTCAACCCGCTCGACTTCACCGCCCAGTTCGCCAGCTTCGAGCGCACAGTACGGTCGTCGATGGCCGGGCCATCCTCAAGCATCAGGTTGCTGCAGAACTCGAACAATTCCGGAAAACCGTTGGCCAGCCGCGCCCCGATCGACATGCGCTCGTTCATCAGGGTGGTCAGCGACACGTTCCAGCCGTCGCCGACGGCGCCCAGGCGTTGCGAGTCGGGAATACGGACGTTCGTGAAGAACACCTCGTTGAATTCCTGCATGCCGTTGGCTTGCTTGATCGGCTTGACCTCGACGCCGGGGCTCTTCATGTCCAGATAGAACATGGTGAGGCCCTTGTGCTTGGGCACGTTGGGATCGGTGCGGGTGATCAGCAGGCCGTAGTCGGAGTAATGCGCACCCGAGGTCCAGATCTTCTGGCCGTTGACGATCCAGCCGTCGCCGTCCTTCTCGGCCCGGGTGCGCAGGCCGGCGACGTCGGATCCGCCGGCCGGTTCGGAAAACAGCTGGCACCAGATCTCCTCGCCGGAGGCGATCTTCGGCAGGTAGCGACGCTTGTCGTCCTCGCTGCCATAGGCCATCACCGTCGGGCCGCACATGCCCTCGCCGATCTGGAACGGATGCGTGAGCTTGCCATAGACACCCTCCTCCTGCTGCCAGATCACCCGCTCGACCGGTGTGGCGCCGCGGCCGCCATATTCCTTCGGCCAGTGCAGGCAGACCCAGCCGGCGTCGGATTTCTTCTTCTGCCAGTCTTTGGCGACTGACACGATGTCGCTCTTCTGCAGCTTGATGCGGCCGACCGAGGTCTTCGACAGCTCAGCCTCGTACGCCTTCGGCGCATTGGCTGCGATCCAGGTGCGCGCCTCGGCACGAAAGGCGGCTTCCTGCGGGGTATCATCGAAATTCATGGGTTCGTCCCTTTCTTCTTCCTTCTCCCCTTGTGGGAGAAGGTGGCGCGGCCGAAGGCCGCGACGGATGGGGGGGTACTGGGCTCGGAGTTCGCGGCTACCCCTCACCCGGCCGCGCTGCACGCGGCCACCCTCTCCCACAAGGGGAGAGGGAAGCGAGAAAGATTCACCTTCCCCTGGTCGGGATCTCGTTGAACGGCACGTCCTTGTCGACCCGGATGTCGCCGGGCAAACCAAGCACGCGCTCGGCGATGATGTTGCGCAGAATCTCGTCGGTGCCGCCTTCGACGCGCGTGGCCGGCGAGCGCAGGAGCATGGCCTGGAATTTTCCGGCGGCCTCGGCGTCGTCCGGCCCGCTCAGCACGCCGGCGGCGCCCTGCAGGTCGAGGGCATAGGTCGCTACGTCCTGCAACATGCTGCCGGCCACCAGCTTGCCGATGGAGTTTTCCGGTCCAGGCCGCTCGCCGCGCGACAGCGCCGAGATGGCGCGGAAGCTGGTGTATTTCAGGCCACTGGCCTTCACCGCCCAGTTCGCCAGCTTGGAGCGAACCGCACGGTCGTCGATGGCCAGACCGTCTTCCAGCATCAGGCTGCTGCAGAAATCGAACAGCTCCGGAAACCCTGTCGCCATGTTGCTGCCGATCGCCATGCGTTCGTTCATCAGCGTGGTCAGCGATACGTTCCAGCCATCATTCACTGCGCCGAGCCGCTGCGCGTCGGGGATGCGCACGTCGGTGAAATACACCTCGTTGAATTCCGACTGGCCGTTGGCCTGCTTGATTGGCTTAATCACGACGCCCGGGCTCTTCATGTCCAGGAAGAACATGGTGAGCCCTTTGTGCTTTGCGACATTGGGGTCGGTGCGGGTGATGAGAATTCCGTAATCGGAATAGTGCGCGCCGGACGTCCAGATTTTTTGCCCGTTGATGACCCAGTCGTCGCCGTCCTTCTCGGCGCGGGTACGCAGGCCGGCGACATCGGATCCGCCGGCGGGTTCGGAGAACAGCTGACACCAGATGTTTTCGCCCGACGCCAGCGGCGGCAGGTAGTGCCGCTTCTGGTCCTCCGAGGCATAGGCCATCATGGTCGGGCCGCACATGCCGTGGCCGATGATGAACAGCGCGCCGAGCTTGCCGAACACGCCCTCTTCCTGCTGCCAGATCACGCGCTCGATCGGCGTGGCGCCGCGCCCGCCGTAATCCTTCGGCCAGTGCGGCACCGCCCAGCCGGCGTCGGCCTTCTTCTTCTGCCAGGCTTTTGCGACCTCGAGAATGTTGCCGCTCTTGAGTTGGATGCGGCCGAGCGAGGCTTTTTTCAGTTCATCTTCATACTGCTTCGGCGCATTAGCCGCGATCCAGGCTTTTGCCTCGGCGCGAAACGCGGCCTCCTGCGGAGTGTCGTCGAAATTCATGGCTCGGTCCTTTCTTCCTTCTCCCCTTGTGGGAGAAGGTGGCACGGCCGAAGGCCGTGACGGATGAGGGGTACTGCCGGGCTCGGAGTTTCGTGGCTACCCCTCACCCGTCCGCGCTGCGCGCGGCCACCCTCTCCCACAAGGGGAGAGGGAAGGAAGAAAGCGCTACGCCGCGTTGCGCTGACGCATGCGATCGATCAACTGGTCTTCCCAGTACGACAGGCTACCGAGCCCGAGCGCCAGCGCATTGGAGCGGCGGTAGTACATGTGGCAGTCGAACTCCCAGGTGAAGCCCATGCCGCCATGGACCTGGATGTTGTTCTTCGAGCAATGCTGGAATGCCTGCGTCGCACTGATGCGCGCGGCTGCGGCGGCTTCCGGAAGTTCGGAGGCATTGGTGGAAAGTGCCCAGGCTCCGTAGTAGCAGTTCGAACGCGCCAGCGTTGCCGAGACATACATGTCGGCAAGGAGGTGCTTCACCGCCTGGAACGAGCCGATCTGACGGCCGAAGGCGATGCGGTCGAGCGCGTAGTCGCGGCCCATCTCCAGCGCGCGGTCGGAGCCGCCGACCTGCTCGAAAGCGACCAGCACAGCAGCGCGATCGAGCACGCGGCTCAAAATGCTCCAACCCTCATTGGCGGCACCGAGCGGATCGGCCTTTGCATTCTTGAACGTGATCTCGGCCTGCTGGCGCGACGGATCGACATTGGCCAATGCCCTGGTTTCGACGCCGTCGCCCTTGAGGTCGACGATGAACAGCGAGATGTCCGTCTCGCGGCCGGTCGAGGCGGTGCGCGCAGCGACGATGGCGAAATCAGCTATGGCGCCATCGGGCACCGGCTTCTTTGTGCCGCTCACCGTGCCATTCGCCGTGGTGACCTTGATCGCGGTGGGCGACGGATTGCCGGAGCCCTCGAACAGCGCCAGTGTGCCGATCGCCTCGCCGGACGCGATCAGCGGCAGCCATTTTTCCTTTTGCGCATCGGAGCCCGCCAACAGCAGGGCTTCGGCGGCGAGATAAACGGTCGAGGAAAACGGCACCGGCGCCAGCGCGCGGCCCATCTCCTCGGCAATCACGCACAGCTCCAGATGCCCGGCGCCGGTGCCACCGAATTCCTCGGGAATGGCGACGCCGAGAAAGCCCATCTCGGCGAGGCCCTTCCACAGCGCCTTGTCATGGGTCGCCTTGCCGTCGAGCACCTCGCGTACCGCCTTCGGCGGACACTTTTCTGCGAGGAAGCGCCGGGCCTGATCGCGGAGCTGTTTCTGGTCGTCGGAGAAATCGAAATTCATGGCGTGTACTCTTCTTTGATGCGTCTGAATTAGTTGAGAATGATGACGTCTTCGCCGGGCGAATCGGCATAGAGCCGTGTCACCAGATCGGCCCGGCGCTCGAGTCCGGCGCGCTGGTTGATGTAGCCCTTGTCGGTGAGTTCGTTGCCATCGATGGAGGCCGGTTCCTCCATCAGCATTGCGCGCGCGACCCGCATGCTGCTGGCGCCTTCAGTGGCGGCATTGTGCGCCTGCAATCCGTCCCTCAGGCATTTCAGCACCTCGGGATGGCGGACCACGTCGGCGAACGTCGCATCGCTATTGCCGATCAGCAGCCGGCATGCCGCCAGATTGGGCCATGCCAGCAAGCCAATGAAAGGCCGGTCCTGTCCGGCCACCAGCGCGTCCTGAATCACCGGCGTCGCGGCGGCGATGGCGTCGGTGCGTACCGCGCCGACATGCACGAAGGTGCCGGTGGTCAGCTTGAAATCCTCCACCACGCGGCCGGAGAAGATCAGGCCTTGGGCGGGATCGTTGTCGTCGACGAACACGCCGGCGTCGCCAATCTTGTAGAAGCCTTCCTCGTCGAACGCGGCCGCGGTGAGTTCAGGCTGGCGATAGTAACCCGGCGTGACGTTGACGCCGCGCAGCCGCAACTCGTATTTCGATCCCACCGGCACCATCTTCAGCTCGACACCGGGGAACGGCAGGCCGATCAGGCCGACGCGTTCGGTCTCCCAATAGGTGCCGGTGGAGGTCGGCGCCGTCTCCGTGGAGCCCCAGCCGGTGTAGAACACGATGCGCTCACCGGTAGCGCGCACCGCCAGTGCCTGCATCCGGTCATAGAGATCGTCGGGCAGCCGCGCGCCGCCGTAGCCCATCAGCGTCAGGTTGCGGAAGAAGTTGCGGCACAGCGCATCGTCCTTCTCCATCGCCGCGGCCAGCACCGCGTAGCCGGCCGGCACGTTGGCATAATAGGTCGGCGAGATCTCGCGCAGGTTCTTCAGCGTCTCCTCGATCATCCCCGGCACCGGCTTGCCGTCGTCGATATACAGCGTGCCGCCCTCGGTCAGCACCGGATTGAACAGCGCGTTGCCGCCCATGGTGTGGTTCCACGGCATCCAGTCGACGTAGATGGTCTCCGGGCCGTCGGGATCGCGCGGCCGGCATTGCATCATCATCGCTGCATTGGAGGTCATCATCCGCTGGGTATTGATGACGGCCTTGGGCATGCCGGTGGAGCCCGATGTGAACAGCAGTTTTCCGACCGCGTCCGGCGTGATGGCCGCAATCGATTCGTCGACCGCTGTCGTCACCGGCGTCGCGGCGAGATCGGCGAAGGCCACGCTGGCGATGCCATCACAGGGCCGCGCCACGTGAATGACCTTGATGCCCGTGAGGTCGAGCGCCTTCAGCGCCTTCTCGAAGGGCGGACCGTCCTGCACCATCACCACCACCGGCTTGATCAGGTCGAACAGATATTTCAGTTTGACGTGATCCTGGCTCATCAGCGAATAGGCCGGCGATACCGGCGCCGCGGGCAACCGCGCCTGCATTGCCGCCTGGGTCATCAGCGCGTGCTCGATGGAATTGCCGGACAGGATGGCCACCGGCGCGCCATCGGGCAGCTTCATGTCGAGCAGCGCCTGGGTGAGACCGTCGACCTCGCGCTTGGCCTGTGCGTAGGTGATCTTGCGCCACGCCCGGTCGGCGCCGGCGCGCTGCGCCAGCCACACCCGGTCCGGGCGCTGCACCGCCCATTTTGCCAGCGAGGCGGGAATGTGGGGTTCGTATTGCTTGAGCGGGAAGTTCGACTTGATGACGATGATGCCGTCCGCCCGCCTGACGACATCGATGTCGCGCGGCAGCCAGTTGATCTTGCGAAAGGCTGGCTTTGTGAGCACCGCGGCGGCCTGTGCATTCATCTGGTCTCTCCCCAACGATGGTCTCTTGATCGGACCTCTTCGTTCAGTGATGGTAGTCGCTTCGCCGGCGCCGGTAGCCGCGCCCTCTCCCCCTGTGGGAGAGGGCAGCACAGGCGGTCAGTTCGAACTCCGTGGGGTGAGGGGTGAGCCAAGCGAGGCCCCCTCACCCGTCCGCGCTTCGCGCGGCCACCCTCTCCCACAAGGGGAGAGGGGTAGAAAGTAAAGCTACCGCGGCGCCATACGGATCGCGCCATCCAACCGGATCGTTTCACCGTTGAGCATCGGGTTCTCGACGATATGGACCGCGAGGTTGCCGTATTCCGATGCGTCGCCGAGCCGCGCCGGATGCGGCACCTGGGCGCCGAGGCTGGCGCGTGCTTCCTCGTTCAGGCCCATCAAGAGCGGCGTCAGGAACAGGCCGGGCGCGATGGTGTTAACGCGGATTTTCTGCGAGGCGAGGTCGCGGGCAGCCGGCAGGGTCAGGCCGACGACGCCGCCCTTCGACGCCGAGTAGGCGATCTGTCCGATCTGGCCTTCATAGGCAGCGACGCTGGCGGTGTTGATGATGACGCCGCGCTCTTCGCCGATGGCTTCCAGCTTGGTCGCTTGTTCGGCGAACAGCCGCAACACGTTGAAGGTGCCGACCAGGTTGACCATGATGACGTTGGTGAATTTTTCCAGCGGATAGACGCCCTGCTTGCCGACGATGCGCTGCGAGCCGCCGATGCCGGCGCAGTTCACCAGCACGCGCGCGACGCCGTGTGCGGCTTCCGCCTTTGCGAGGCCAGCTTGCACGTCCGTCTCGCTGGTGACGTCGCCGACCACGGCGATGCCCTTCACCTCGGCGGCAACCTTTTCGGCGTTCTCCTGGCTGCGGTCGAACACCGCAACCTTGGCACCCTTGGCAGCCATCGCGCGCGCGGTCGCAGCACCCAGCCCCGAGCCGCCACCGGTGATGAATACGGCTACGTCTTTCAACTGCATCGAGTTTGCCTTTCCTTGGGCGTTTCCTGATTTTTTTCTTGAACGTGTCCTTGGGCGTCGCGGTCTTTTTTTGTTGGCTTCGTTTGTTCCTTGGACTTTTCTTCTTTCGACTTGGACCTGTATTCGTTCCTTGGGCGTTTCCCGACGTTTTTTCTTGGTCGCCTGTCGTCTTCCTTGGGGCCGTTTCTTCTTAGCTTTGTCGCCTCATCGTCCGGCCGTTGATCCGGCCGTGTTATTAATCAGCATGCCGCCGAGCAGCATCGCCTCCATATGGGCGACGTAGTCGCGGCAGACTTCGTCCGTCACCGGGCCGACGCCAATGGCGCGCGACATGGCATCACGGCTGAAGAACAGGTTGTCGCAAGCGCCGATCAGGCTGGTGTAGAACAGCACCGGATCGATCTTGCGGAATTCGCCGGCCGCGAAGCCTTCCGCCAGCAGCTGGCGGTGGAATTCGAGCAGCGGGCCGATGAAGAATTTCGACACCTCGTCGGCTGCCTCGTTGCTGCTCTCGTGCAGCAAATAGTGGATCAGCCGGTTCATGTAGGGAAACTGGTAATAGGCCTTGATGATGCCGGCGATGTGCAGCCGCAGCTTGGCAGTGGCCGTAATCGGCTGCGCCATCAGGTATTCCAGGTTGGTCATCTCGGTGGCGGCGTCGCGCGCCAGCAGCGCCAGAAGCAACCCGTCCTTGTTGCCGAAATGGTATTTCACCAGCGCCGCATTGACGCCCGAGCGCTGCGCGATTTCACTCAGCGACACCTCGATGGAATTGCTCTCGATCATCAGTTCGCTGGCCGCCACCAGCAGCTTCTCTGCGGTGGGGTTCTTGGCCGACTGACCGCGGCCCGGAGAACTGAGGGTGGTATGTGCGTTCATGTGGGCGGCAGATAACCTCATTGCCGCGCCGCACTCAAGAGTTAATTGAGCGATTGACTAAGCGAATTTCGACCTCTTAAATCTGGCCATTAAAAGCGCCGAATGGCGCAATCAGGGAGATTTGCCATGGCCGAGGCCTATATCGTCGCCGCCGCCCGCACCGCTGGCGGCCGCAAAGGCGGCCGGCTGTCCGGCTGGCATCCCGCCGACCTCGCCGCTTCGGTGCTCGATTCGCTGGTGGAGCGCAGCGGCGCCGATCCGGCAGCGGTTGAGGACGTCATCATGGGCTGCGTCAGCCAGGGCGGCGAACAATCCGTCAATATCGCGCGCAACGCTGTTCTGGCATCGAAACTGCCGGAAAGCGTGCCGGGCACCTCGGTCGACCGCCAGTGCGGCTCGTCGCAGCAGGCGCTGCATTTTGCTGCCCAGGCCGTGATGTCCGGCACCATGGACATGGTGATCGCGGCCGGCGTCGAGAGCATGACGCGGGTGCCGATGGGCTCCCCGAGCGTTCTGGCCGCCAAGGCCGGGCTGGGCCACTACAAGAGCCCGAACATGGAGCGGAGCTACCCGAATATTCAGTTCAGCCAGTTCACCGGCGCGGAAATGATGGCCGAGAAATACGGTCTCTCGAAGGATGAACTCGACGAATTCGCCTATGAGAGCCACCAGCGCGCCATTGCCGCAACGCAAGCCGGCAGGTTCAAGGATGAGATCGTTCCGCTGACGATCACCCGCGCCGACGGCACCACCGACACTCACCAGATCGACGAGGGTATCCGCTTCGACGCGACCCTGGCGGGCATCCGCGGGGTCAAGCTGATCCAGGAGGGCGGCAAGCTCACCGCCGCCTCCGCCAGCCAGATCTGCGACGGCGCGTCGGGCGTCATGGTGGTCAGCGAGAAGGGTCTGAAGGCACTCGGGATCAAGCCGATGGCCCGCATCCATCACATGACCATGATGGGCGGCGACCCCGTGATCATGCTGGAAGCACCTCTTCCCGCCACCCAGCGCGCGCTGCACAAGGCCGGGATGTCGATCGACGACATCGACCTCTACGAAGTCAACGAGGCCTTTGCCTCGGTGCCCACCGCCTGGCTCAAGACCCTCGGCGCCGATCCCGCAAAACTCAACGTCAATGGCGGCGCCATTGCGCTGGGCCATCCGCTCGGCAGCTCCGGCACCAAACTGATGACCACGCTGCTGCATGCGCTAAAACAGAACAACAAGCGCTACGGCCTGCAGACCATGTGCGAAGGCGGCGGCATGGCCAATGTGACGATCGTGGAGAGACTTTAGCTTCGATCTTCCTTCCCTCTCCCCGCGCGAAGCGAAGCTTCGCTAGGTGGGAGAGGGTGGCCGCGCGACAGCGCGGACGGGTGAGGGATAGTGTCGCGCTCCGCAACCCCCTCATCCGCCGCGGACTTCGTCCGCGCCACCTTCTCCCACAAGGGGAGAAGGAAGAACGCAAACCTATTCGCTGAATACCAGAGCGGACCAATCCGCCACTTCCCGGGGAAACACCATGACGCATCCGTCGATCCACGCGCGGACGAATCCCGACAAGATCGCCTACCTGATGGCGGGCTCGGGCAAATCCGTTACCTATCGCCAGCTCGACGAACGCTCCAACCAGGGCGCGCGCCTGTTCCGATCGCTCGGCCTCAAGGCCGGCGACCACGTCGCGCTGCTGATGGAGAACCGGCTGGAGTTCATGGAGATCTGCTGGGCAGCGCAACGCAGCGGATTGTACTACACCGCGATCAGCCGCTATCTCACACCGGACGAGATCGCCTACATCGTCAAGGACTGTGGTGCGAAGGTCGTCATCACCTCGCCGAAAGGGGCTGAGGTGATTGCGCCGCTGATATCCGGCGCGCCCGATACGCTGTTCTACATCGTCGAGGGGCCCCGCGACGGATTCCGCGACTGGGACGCCGTGCTGGCGGCGCAGCCGTCGACGCCCATCGCCGACGAGGTCGCCGGCTACGATATGCTGTATTCGTCCGGCACCACCGGGCGCCCCAAGGGCATCAAGCGCGCCTCGGACAACAGTCCGATCGACGTACCAAATCCGTTCCTGAAGCTGCTGTGCGCCACCATGTGCGGCATGAACGAGGACAGCATCTACCTGTCGCCGGCGCCGCTGTATCACGCGGCTCCCTTGCGCTTCAACATGATGGTGGTCACGCTGGGCGGCACCTCGGTGATCATGGAATCCTTCGATGCCGAGCAGTTCCTGAAGCTGGTGGAGCAGTACAAGGCGACCCAGTCGCAGCTGGTGCCGACCATGTTCGTGCGCATGCTGAAGCTGCCGGACGAGGTCCGCCTGCGTTACGATATTTCCTCGCTGAAGGGCGCGATCCATGCCGCGGCGCCCTGCCCGGTCGACGTAAAAGCACGGATGATCGACTGGTGGGGTCCGATCCTGATCGAGTACTACGCCGGCTCGGAGGGCAACGGCGTCACGGTGTCGAATTCGCAGCAATGGCTGTCGCATCGCGGCACGGTCGGCCGCGCCGTGGTCGGCAAGGTCAAGATCCTCGGTGAGGACGACCGGGAAATGCCGCCCGGCCAGATCGGCACGGTGTATTTCGCCGATGCGCCAACCTTCGCCTATCACAACGATCCGGAGAAAACCAAGCGCGCCTATAACGACAAGGGCTGGTCGACGCTGGGCGACGTCGGCTATCTCGACGAGGAAGGCTTCCTCTACCTCACAGACCGCAAGTCCTACATGATCATTTCCGGCGGCGTGAACATCTATCCGCAGGAGACCGAGGACGTACTGATCACCCACCCGGACATCGCCGACGTCGCGGTGTTCGGCGTGCCCAACGAGGAGATGGGCGAGGAGGTCAAGGCGGTGGTGCAGCCGCACGACATGAGTCGCGCCGGCAAGGCCCTGGAGGCCGAGCTGATGCTGTTCTGCCGCAAGCACCTGTCACCGATCAAATGCCCGAAGAGCATCGACTTCGAGGCAGAACTGCCGCGCACCCCGACGGGGAAATTGGTGAAGCGGCATCTGCGGGACAGGTACTGGCCGCACAAGGCAAGTGCGTAGGCTCTTGCTTACCCTCCCCTAGAGGGGAGGGTCGCGCCCGCAGTGCGCGGGGTGGGGTGATTCGCCCGCGCTGCGTCTGAGGCTTCACCCCACCCCGACAACATCGCGCTTCGCGCGACATTGTCGACCCTCCCCCTTTAGGGGAGGGTGGATCCGCCCTTCGCTGATGACACGTTCCATGACCAGACAACCCCCGGCCCTCCTCATCTCCGCGCCGCGCTCCGGCGGCGGCAAAACTACGGTGACTTTGGGCATTCTCGCTGCACTGGCGCGGCGCGGCATGAAAGTGCGATCGGCCAAGGCCGGGCCTGACTACATCGACCCCGCATTCCACGCCTACGCCACCGGCCGCAGCAGCCTCAATCTCGACAGCTGGTCGATGCCGCCCACGCTGCTCGATGCACTGGCCGCCGACGCCGTTACTGACGCCGACGTTGTCGTGATCGAAGGCGCCATGGGCCTGTTCGATGGCGTTGTTGGCGAACCCGGCCGCAGCGGCGCGGCGGCCGATCTGGCGGCGCGCTGGCGCCTGCCGGTGCTGCT